>JAQXTF010000109.1 GCA_029219345.1 Eggerthellales bacterium | reverse complement strand
CCCATAGGGTGTAACACGTCAAATCCCTGCATCTTGGAGTAACGAGCGATAACGTCACCAATGGTGTAGTTACGCACGTGACCCATGTGGATATCACCACTAGGATACGGGAACATCTCGAGCACGTACTTCTTGGGCTTGGCAGAATCTTCGGAAACCTTGTCAATTTCCGCGTCTGCCCAGGCCTTTTGCCAGCGCGGCTCAAGCTCGTGGGGATTGTATTCCTTCATGCGTTCTTTCCTTTTTCTTCAGTCTTTCAGTTCACCCGCAAATTGCGGCATACGTAAACGCATATTATACGCCTATTTAGCTGGGTTTTTACGAAATAATTAATGTTCTGGCACCCCTGGCGAGCGCAAGCCTTTGACTCCGTCATAATTCCATCCCGCACCCCGCTCAACTCTGCAAATCCATTTTTCGCGCCGAAATTGGCAGAAAATCTCAGTTTTTCTAGTGGCAGACCTATCAAATTCGCCAAAATCGGCAAAATTCACTCAACTTGGCGCCGAAAAACACGCTTTTGAAGGCAAAAGAGGCCGCTTCAAGTCACCACGGACTAGAAAAACTGAGATTTTCTGCCAAATTTCCGCCGATTTTTCGCCCTCGGCCCTTTTTCAGCCGTCCAAATGCGAAAATAGAACGCCCTCGCCCCTCAGCTGGCGGTAAATATGTGAAAATAACAGCACACCAAGTACTCCCCCACAAAGGAGCAACCCATGAACTACCACAACGTCAAATTCAAGGCCGCCTATGGCACCAGCGCCCAGCTGCCCGCATCCACCTTGCCCGAGGTTTCTTTCGCGGGCCGATCCAACGTGGGCAAGTCGTCGCTGTTGAACAAGCTCATGTACCGCAAGGGCCTGGCCAAGGTTTCCGCCACGCCGGGCAAGACGGCCACCATCAATTTCTACGACGTTGACGGCAATGATTTTGTGGACCTGCCGGGCTACGGCTACGCAAAGGTAGCCAAGAGCGAGAAATATCGCTGGGGCGAGCTTATCGAGGGCTATTTCAACCAGGAGCGTGTATTTGCCCTGGTAGTTTCGCTGATTGATATTCGCCACGAAGCCACAGCTCTGGACGTGAACATGGTGGAGTTCCTGAAGGAGAGTGGGCTGCCCTTCATGGTAGTACTCACCAAAGCCGACAAGCTTTCCAAGCAGCAGTGCATCAAGCAAACCGCCGCCATTCGCAAGCAGCTGAAGCTGGATAAAGAGACCCCCATCATGGCGGTATCCTCTGAAAACGGTACCGGCATCGACGAGCTGCGCAGCGTGATCACCCAGTTCATCGACGCCTGCGAGTAACGCTAAAAACAAGCTGAAAGGGACAAGAGCTCCTTCAGGACCTTTTCAGGGTTGCCACGTATCTTGCACTCCATCAGATTAAGGAGTCGCAAGTTATGAGTAAAACCATTGCCCTGAAAATTTTCATCGACGTCGCCATGCTGGTACTTTACGTACAGCTGATGTTCTTTTACGATGTCAACCCGCTGTATCACGAAGTTGCCGGCATTGCCGTGGGCGCGCTTTGCCTTGTTCACCTGGGGCTTAACGGGAAATCCACCCGCAGCTTAGCGCGCGCGAAAACGCCGCGCCGCCGCATTCAGCTGATCTTAGACATTGCGCTGCTCGCATTGATGGCCGCCACTGTAATCACCGGCTTGTTGATTGCCAAAGAGCTGTTTTTGGGGCCTTGCGACCTGGCCATCTCCACCCTGCACACCACCGTTTCGTGGGCTTGCCTGGCCACCATTGGCGCCCACCTACTGCAGCACGCCAAATACTTGAAGAGCGTTTTCACGAAAAGGAAGCAGCGCCCCGCGTACCAGTACAACCCCGCACGCCGCGATTTTCTGAAAGGATCGGTTGCTTTAGGCGCCTGCGCTTTCACCCTTGCAACGAGCGCTGCACTAACCATGCTCAGACCCGAGCAGGTAATTTATGCCGAGGATACATCGCTCCAGGTCAGCGACGCGCCAGCCCCTGAAACTCCTGCGCTGCCCGCACGCGAAGAGGAAACGCCCGAACCCGCTCAAGAGACTCCAGCCAACGCAGCAATCTACTGCACGGCGTGCAAAAAGCGCTGTCCTCTTTCCGCCCTACAATGCCAGAAAGGCGTGAGCTGGGCTCAGCAGAACGGCTACCTGTAAAGCCATGCTTTCCCCAACCTTGAGCAGGCGCTATTCCGTCTGCAGTCCAAAAACGATGCCGCAAGTGCGATTTTTGATTGCCGCGACCTGGGAAAACGCAAAAAGAGGAGCACCTTTCAATACGCGGACCTGCACTTACCAGACTCTGAACTGGAAAAACGCAAATTCGCTATTTGCAAAAATCGCATTTGGGGCACCTGGGGCACCCTTATCTGAGCAGGTTGTTTGCAAACTGCAGCTTATACTACCGTGCCGTAGACTTGGCCCCAGGCATGCCCATTGATGATAGAGTTCAGCTGGCCGCAGAGGCGCTCGCGTGTGTACGTACCTGGAGGCAAAATGCCCACCACTTCCATGAGGTCCTCGGGAAGGTCACTGGATTCAGCCGCCATGACCACATCCAGACGACGCACTTCCTCCTGATAGGAGAACAGGTCGTCCACCAGCGATTGAAGAGCCCCGTAGTAGGGGCTCTTATCTTTGTTTGTGAACTTGCGAGCCACAGCTACTCTCCACTGCGGGCGGCAATAACGTCAAAACCGAACATGGTTGCCGCCAAAGCGCCGGTGTATGCGGGCGAGGCGTCGCCCACGGCACGCAGGAACTGGGCGCCCTCGGCGCGCAGGCGCGGGGCGGCCTCCACCATGGTATCAGCGCAGTAGTAGGGGTTCTCCGGCGTGGAAATGCCCTGCTTGGGGTTCTTTTCCGCCACGTCCAGCTGCACCAGCAGAGGCAGGTCGGTTGCGGCAGCAGCAGCGCGGACCAGGGCGCAAGCGTCATCCAGGGGCGCGCCGGTGCAGAAGCCCGCCACGGAAGCGCCGTATTCCGCCATAACGGCAACGGCTTCCTCCAGGGTGCCGCGGCGCATGCCTCCCCGAGCGTCCACGTTCACGGAAGCGAACGCCGGGCGGTCGGACACCTGGCGCAGGCCCATGAGGGCGCACTTCAGGGCCACCACATCGTCAAAGTCGTTCAGCAGGTAGGCGTCAAACTGGCTCTTCTCGAACACGCGAGCCGCTTCCACGTACTGGTTCTTGTGCTCCACCAGCGACGCCTTGCTGGATACGTCCAGAGGCAGGCCGCATGGGGCAATTTCCACCAGCACGTGCTGAGGCTTCAGGCTGGCGGCCACGGTCAGCGCGGCGACAGAAAGCTCGAAGGCCTTGTCCTCCATGTTACGGCGAGCCAGCTGGGCCGGGGTCATGTTGCGCGTGCCCAGCACCAGCACGGGGGCACCCGCCGCCATCTCCATGCGCAGAATGTCGCGCACGGTGTCAGGTTCAATGAGGTTCATGAATTCCAGGTCGCGGTCAACGTCAACGCCCTGGCGCACCAGCGCCGCGGCAACCGAAGAGTTCATAACCAGCATTTCGCGATGAAAACGCATTTGAATATCAGCCATAGTCATTCCTTTCTTTGGCAACCATCATAGCGGAAAAGACGCCCTGCGGAAGTGTCGTTGCAACTCTTGTGGAAAAGTTGTTTTGCGGCGCCCTGGTATGAACGGCGGGTTTTTACAGGCAAGTGGCAAGCGTTTCCGCAGGTAAGACCGCCCACGCGTCAAAACCCGCCGCACAAGGGAGGGTTGGGTGAATATGATAGGGCTGTTCTTATAATGGTCACATCAACAAAGGACCCCTACTTTGTTGAACTTGCTCATAGAAGTAAGCGTATGCGGCTTATCCCCGAGCCGCACCCCTCCAAATAAGTCCGAAGGTCCCCCGCCTCCGGACTTCTTTTTTTGTCCCAAAAATGCCCCACCTGTTACCTTCCTGTTGGTAAATTCACAAACCCCACATTTCACGGTCATAATTACTGCAAGGTCGCCCGCTATAATGGGGCCATCGACAGAAGAGTCCCCCTCCTCCTCAGATGTCGACTGCAACAGCAGAACAGAGCAGCGCCCCTGGCGCTGTTTATCCCCCTCCTTGATCCGGCAGAGACTTCCCCTCTCTGCCGGATTCCTTTTTTGGTCAAAAAAGAAGCGCCCTGAAGGACGCTTCCTTGCGTTAATTCGCGTTGCTTACCTGGCCATCTTGCGCTGCCACAAAATGTTGTTGGTCTCCAGCCAGCTCTCCACGGTGCCGGTATCGAAACCATCGGCCGGGTCGATAACCAGGGCGTACATTTCCTCTTCCTGCAGCACGGCATCCAAAGCGTCGGTCAGCTGAATCTCGCCACCAGCGCCAATCTTGCCCTCGGCCAAAAGCTCCATGACGCGAGCGCTCAGCAGGTATCGACCAAACACGGCCAGATTGCTGGGAGCGTCTTCCAGCTTGGGCTTTTCCACCAAGCTGTCAATCTTCCACACCGTGTCGCTCAGCTCCTGACCAGCGATGATGCCAAAACGGCTCACCTGCTCGTCGGGTACGGGCACAACGGCAATCACGCTGGCGCCATTGTGAGCATCGGAGATTTCCTGCATAGCAGGCAGCATCTTATTGTCAGGAACCAGCACGTCGCCCAGCAACACATAGAAGGGTTCGTCGCCGGTCTTTTCCGCTGCGCAATGAACCGCGTGGCCCAGGCCCAGAGGCTCGTCCTGGTACACGTAGCTCACGTTCAGATTGCCTGCATGCTCAACGGCGTCGGCGTAAGCATCCTTGCCCACGTTGCGCAGGTGCTCCACCAGCGCAGGGTTGGGAGTAAAGTGCTCTTCAATAGCCTTCTTCTCGCGGCTATTGATAATGACCACTTCATCGGCAGCCGAGGCCAAGCCCTCTTCAACAACGTACTGGATAGCGGGCCTGTCCACCACCAGAAGCATTTCTTTGGGAACAGCCTTAGTTGCGGGCAGGAAGCGCGTGCCCAAGCCGGCTGCGGGAATAAGTGCCTTCATAGGATCCTCCAGATGACTCAAAACAATATGAATCAGTATACCGCCTTTAGATTTTGATTTGACAAACGCTGCTCTCAAAGGGAAAATTATTTGTGTATCAAATGCCCACGGGGATGTAGCTCAGTTGGTAGAGCATTACGTTCGCAACGTAGGGGTCGCGGGTTCGAATCCCGTCATCTCCACCATGGTAGACTCGCAGGTCCAGCAATGGACTTGCTTTTTTATTGTTGCAGGTCCAGCGCGGGATTCGAACCGATGAGGTGGAAACGCGGCCCAAAGGGCTAAAAACGTGCCAGTGGCACGTTTTTAGCGTTTCGCCCGGCCGAGCTTGCGAGGGAGGGGTCGGCCTTTGCCGATGGCAAAGCCGGAATCCCGTCATCTCCACCATGGTAGACTCGCAGGTCCAGCAATGGACCTGCTTTTTTATTGCTCAATCTCGTTTTCAGACTCAATTCTGACAAAAATTGCGATTCGATGCAAAAATGGCCCTTGAATCTTCACTGCAAATGCAACGAGGCAAAAAAGCAGCGGCACACGGCTTCCGATACAATGGTGTTTGCGACGACATCATGAATATCGGAGGAAGCCAATGTGCCACCACACCCATCTTACCCTAAGCGAGCGCGAGGACATAATGATCATGCGACGGGAGGGCAGAAAAATCACGGAGATCGCGGAGGCGATCGGCCGAAGCAAGTCGACCGTCTCCCGCGAGCTGCGGCGCAACTCGTGCCAGAGGTTCTACCGAGCGTCCACCGCCCAGGGCCGCTACGAGTCCCGCCGCAAGGCGTGCCGCCGCCCGCGCATCCTAGACAACGATGATCTGTTCCGCCTGGTCGGAGACAAGTTCCTGGGCGAGCAATGGTCGCCCGAGCAGATCGAGGGCAGGCTCGCCCTGGAGCTGGGCGCCAGCCCGGTGAGCGACAGCACCATCTACCGGGCCATAGCCGAGGGCCGATTCGACGCCTGCATCGGCGGGCGCAGGGCGGCCTGCAGGCTCAGGCGCAAGGGCAGGCGCCGCCGATCCCCGCAATCTGTTTTTGATAGAGTATTTTTT
>JAQXTF010000108.1 GCA_029219345.1 Eggerthellales bacterium | reverse complement strand
CGCTGATATTCGTCGATGAAGCTGGTGGCAATGACCTCCAGAGCCTTGCGCATGTAGAAAGCACTGGCGTCAATCATGTCGGCTTCGGCGCAGGCTTTGGCGCGGCGGTACAGAGTGAAGGCGCGGCTGTAGGCCTCCAGGAAAACGGGGGAGGCGTTGGGGGAGATGCCCTTTTTCTTGCGACCGAACATTAGTCGTACTTTCGCAGCTCGGGCCAGGGCATAAGCTTGTCGGCTTTGGCCTGCAACTCGGCCAGCAGGTCGGGGATCTGAATGTTTTGGGGACACATGGCCATGCAGCTGCCGCAGCCGATGCAGGCGCCGGGGCGCTTCTCCTCGGGTAGGGCGTCAATGCCCATGCGGGTGGTGTAGCGCATGACGGCGCGGCCGTCGTTCAGCAAGGCCAGCAGGTTGGGAATGTCCAGTTCAAGGGGGCATTTGGGTACGCAGTAGCGGCAGCGAGTGCAGGGGATGGAGTCCACCAGGCTGTTGGCAACTTCTTCCAGAATGTTGGCCTCTTCATCGGTCAGGGGCTTGTGTTCCTGGAAGGTGGCGATGTTCTGGGTGAGCATGTCCATGGTGCTCATGCCGCTCAGGATGACGCCCAAGTTGTCCAGACGCTGCAGCCAGCGGAAAGCCATGCCGGCGTTGGTTTCCTCGGGACGCAGCTGCTGCAGCTTCTGGCGGTTTTCGCCTTCGAAGTTGCACATCATGCCGCCGCGCAGGGGCTCCATAACCCAAACGGGGAGGCCCGCCTGGGTGAGATAGTCGTACTTTTCCTGGGCGTGCTGCAGCGTCCAGTCCAGGGGGTTCACCTGCAGCTGGCAAAACTCCATGTGCTCGCCGTATGCCTCCAAGAAGCGGCGGATAGTGTCCACGTTGCCATGGGCAGAAAAGCCCAGGTGGCGAATGCGGCCAGCGCGCTTCTGCTCAATGAGGTAGCTCAGAGTGCCGTACTTGGCGTCATCCAGATAAGCGTCGATGTTCATCTCGCATACGTTGTGAATCAGATAGAAGTCGAAGTACTCCACCTGGCACTTGCGCAGCTGCTCTTCAAAAATCTCGGCAACCTTGCCCATGTTGCCCAGGTCATAGCCAGGGAACTTGGTGGCCAGCTTGAAGGATTCGCGGGAGTAGCGGGAAAGGGCCTCGCCCACCACCAGCTCGGAGTTGCCACCATGGTAACCCCAGGCCACGTCGTAGTAGTTCACACCCTGCTCCATGGCGTAATCGATCATCGCCGTGGCAGCGGCCTTGTCAATGTTGCTGTCAACGCCGTCAATCAGGGGCAGACGCATGCAGCCCATGCCGAACAAAGAAAGCTTTTCATCCTGAAAATCGGTGTAAATCATAATCTCTCTTCTCTGTAGGAAATGAAGCATCTCTAGTTATAGCACCTTAAGCTGACTTTAGGTCAAGGCCTTATTTGAAGCGAGCGGCGGCTTCTTCCAGAACAGCGGCGGTAAGCGGCTCCCCTGCTGGCGCATACACGGCATAGCAAGAGAAACTGGGCTTGTCGGCCAGGGAAACGCCTACAGAACGACCCACCGCGCGCACCTCATCTTTGGTCAGACCGGCACGACGCAGGGGCGACACAACCCCCAGCTCGGCCAGGGCGCGAAAACCTGGACGGCGGGCGGGACTGTCGGTAGCATTGGTGCCATCGCACAGCACGTCAAAGCCATCAGAACGGGCATGATCCCAGATGGTTCCAAAGATGAAGGTCTTGCAGTGATAGCACCTATCCGGCGGGTTAGACGTAATTTGAGGCTGGCTCAGCACATCAGCGTAAATGACCTCCAGAGGCACGCCGCACTCCTCCGCCACTGCACGGGCATCTTCCACATCGGCATCGGGCTGAAAGGCGGTTTTCACCATGTAGGCCTTCTCCTGGCAGCCGAAAGCCCTGGCGGCCCCCAGCAAGCAAGCGCTATCGGCACCGCCTGAAAAAGCCACCGCAAAGCGCGGCACCCGTGCGAAAAAATCTTCCAGCGACTCAACGCCTACCGGGAACAGCTGTTCAAAGTCCATAATCCCCTGCTACTCTTCCAGGACCTTCACGTACAAAAAGACGCTTTGACTATCAGCAGAATAATCGGTTGCAGGCATCATTTCCAGCATCACGGTGCCGTAATTCCCGTTGCGCAGACAACGATAACGCGTGCAGAAACGCTTGCCCCCTTGGGCAAAATAGCCGCGCAGCTTGTCTTAGTCAAGCTCCTTCAAATACGCCTGGACATCATCATTCGCCCATAACAATTTCGCTGAAGGGACGCGCTCTGGTTGATGTTGAACTTGTCGGCACCCTCGCAAGCCAAGCCATCCCAGTACACGTCAGCGGTTGCGGTGGCGGTCATAAAGGCGGCTGCAGCGTCCAAATCGTCTTGAGCAAAAGCCTTCACGGTCATCTGGAAAGTCTTGGTTGCAATAACGTCATCGGTGAAGCGGTCCTTGATGGTCACGGTGTATTCCACCGATGCGTCGGCAGCGCCAGGCAGCGGGCGGAACACCTGTGCCTGATGCCGTAGAAGCTCAGCAGGTCTTCATTTGCGCTGGTCAGCGTTGCGCGGGCGCCCGCGGAACCGCCGTTCACGGTATCGCGGAATTCCGCCAGGTCAGCGGCGCTTCCAATGAGATAGGGGTCATCTGCAGTGCCCGTGCCCGACAGGCTTAAGGCACTCAGAACCGAGTCGCTTGCGGGGAATCGCACCCCATTCGGTCGGCTACAGGACGTAGCAAGACAACTTATGCAATCTATGGTAGTCTAACACCAAGGCGGAAAAGTCCCGCTCAGAGACGTTTTTGTGACGCTTGCCGCATAGCGGTCAAAAAAAGAAAGAGGTGAGCTATGGCCCTTTGGATCAAACGATTTGCGAGCATTCTGGCGGCGGCCGCGCTGGCGGTTTCTTGCGCAGTTTTTTGCGCGGGATGCGCCGAAAAGCCCACCTATCAGGCCGTAGTGGTGGCTCAGCAGGAAACTCCGGGAGATTTGTTCGTGGTTCAGAGCACCAATGGCGCCATGACCAGCGGCCTTATTGTGCTGCACCTGCCTGCCAAGTGCGACGCTGACCCAGCCGCTTTGAAGCCCGGCGACCTGCTGGATGTGTACGGCAGCAACCAGATTGCCTTTTCCTACCCCGGCCAGGCAAGCGCCACCAACATCAAGCTGGCAGGCCGCGTGGAGGGCGAGGCTTATGCTCCCTTTGCCGCCGAATGGGACGCCTTCGCCGGCCGCTTGGCCGCAAGATAGGCGGAAAAACGTGACAGAAATGCCCCGGGCGCTTTTGTCATGTTTTAGTTAAAACAGCAGGTGAGCCAGAGGGCACACAATTAGCAGGCTGATGGTGGTGCGCTCCAGAAACAGGATGAACAGCTCAAGCAGGTTCACGGGAATCTTGGAGCCCAGAATCAGGCCGCCCACCGTGCAGATGAGCAGGTGATCATGCCCAAAGTAGTCCATAAGATCCACCTGGGCCAACACCACAATGCTGAAGGTGATGGGCACAGCGGAGAAGGTAGTAGAAACAATGGAAGCCTCGCGGGCGCTGTAGTAGCCGCCATCGAACTGAATGGGCACCATGAAAAGCAGGATGCCGATGATGGATGGAATCAGAAAGCCCGCAATGTGTTTTGCGTCGTACTTGCCTATAAAATCCCCTTTGATGTGCGATTTCACCTTTGTCCAGCATAGTCCAAATTGAGAAGGCGTGGGCTTGATTTTACTTCGTTGGAACAATTGCGCCCCAAATCCTTATGGCATAATGAGGACCATGAAAGATGCACTGACGAGATACCGCATACCGTTGCTGTTTTGGCTGCTTTTCGAGACCATCGCCGTGGTCCTGTGGCTCACCCAGGACAATCTGTTTTACCTGTTCAACTTCTCCTACATTGGCACCAGCGTAGCCGCAGGCCTGGCCCTTTATGCCGCTCGCTATCGCTACGCCCGCCGAGCCGTGCAGTTTGCCGTGGGCCTGTACATGTTGGTGTTTTTGGGCTTCATCAATGGCGAGAACATGCAGATAGAAGGCTTTTGGGTCTACCTGTTCAAGGGCGTATTCGCCGGCGCCACCCTGCATTACCTGATTGCCAAAATTGTCGGCCCCACCCTGTTCGGCCGCGGATGGTGCGGCTACGCCTGTTGGACGGGCATGGTGCTTGACCTGCTGCCCTTCCCCACCCGCCAAGGCGAGCGCCTGAGCTGCACCTGGCTGCGTTTTGTGATGCTCGCAGGATCTATGGCGGTGGCCGCGTTTTTGCTGTTCGTCGTAGAAGACACCGAAGCCGGCCTGTTTCGCGCCTTTGTGCTGGGCAACGTTGTCTATTACGCAGCGGGCATTGCCTTAGCGTTCAAGCTGCGCGACAACCGCGCCTTTTGCAAGTACCTGTGCCCCGTGGCGCTGCTCATGAAGCCCGCCGCCAGCATCTCGCTTTCCCGTGTGACCTGCGACGAGAGCCTTTGCGTGCACTGCGGCGCCTGCAAGAAAGCATGCCCCATGGACGTGGACATGACCGACAATTCTCGCCGCCGCGCCAACGGCACCGAATGCATTTTGTGCCTGAACTGCGTTGAGGCCTGCCCCAAGAAGGCCTTAAAGCTGTAGGATCACCGAGCAAAACGAGCTTCGTGAAGAAAAATCAGCAAAAAGTGACAGAAAAAGCCTGTAGTTTGGTGCTTTGGCCTCCAAAAACCGATGACGCTGCACTTATTGATAGCAAAACCCCAGGTCGCGGATAATTGCTTTTCTGTGAAGAGCTCTCGATTCATCGAAGGTAACCAAACTACAGGCTTTTTCTGTCACTTTTTCGCCAAAAACTATTTTGAGAGCACATCCGAGGAATTTTTTGCACAATTGCAAGTTCTCGCCCCGCGCAGCGCCGCGTGCATGTACTCTGAAACCCCATAAACACATTCGGCCAAATGCGCCCCCGGATTAACGAACAAAGGAGACCCTATGACCGACGAAATGAACGAGACCGAAACCCCCGAAATGGCTCACGAGCCCTTGGATCCCCGCGATGCCTACCAGTGGAACATGCCCAACAGCGTTGTTGTACGCGCCATTTCCACCCACGAGACCAACGAAGAAGGCCTGCCCATCTGGGAATTCTGGATTGGCCGCGACATGATGAGCATCCACATTGCTAACGCCGCCGTAGAGTGCACCGACGAGCAATTCACCGAATACTCCTGGCTGACTTACCAGGAAGGCATCCAGCCTCTGTTTGCCATCCTGCAGGGTCTTGATCAGATGTTTGCCCCGCAAGATGATGGCTGCGGTTGTAGCGACCCCAACTGCGGTTGCGGCGGCAATGGCGGCGGTCACGGTCACGGCAACGGCGGCTGCGGCTGCGGTTGTGGCTGCTAAACGCACCCTACCCCATACGCACAGATGGCCCGCTCATGGAGCGGGCCATCTTTCTTGGTAAACATATTCAATGCTTCGGCACAGTTAGTTGACGCGGTGAAGCGCCGAGCACGCCAAACGTGCGGCAAGGCGTGATGAGCGAAGCGTCAAGCGTCAAACAACGCACCTATACGTTGAACTTGAAGTGCATGACGTCGCCGTCCTGCACCACGTAGTCTTTACCTTCCTGGCGCAGCTTGCCAGCGGCACGGCAACCGGCCTCGCCACCCAGGGCAACATAGTCTTCGTAAGAAGCGGTCTCGGCCTTGATAAAGCCGCGCTCGAAGTCGGTGTGAATCACGCCGGCGGCCTGGGGAGCCTTGGCGCCAATGGGAATGGTCCAGGCGCGGCTCTCGGTTTCGCCGCTGGTGAAGTAGCTCTGCAGGCCCAGCAGCTTGTAGGCCTCGCGCACCAGCTTTGCCAGGCCGCTTTCCTTCAGGCCCATGTCGGCCAGGAACTCTGCGGCTTCTTCGGGGTCCATCTCGTTGAGTTCGGCCAGGTCAGCCTCAACCTGGCAGCAAATGGGCACGGGCACGCAGCCGTCAATTTCGGGCAGCTCGGCATCCATCTG
>JAQXTF010000107.1 GCA_029219345.1 Eggerthellales bacterium | reverse complement strand
GCGATGATGAACACCCAGGTCATATCGGGCCAAAGCATGTCCTGGCGCTTCTTGGAAACGTAGATGCCAAACCAGCCAGTCATGCAGAAGATGTTGATAATGCCGGCAATGCCGTTGAAGACGTTGTGCCAGCCACCGTTGAGCACAACGCCCTCGGTGGTAATCCAGCTCGTGCCAAAAGCGCGGAAGGCACTCTCAAAGTCGCTGACCACGGCAATCAGAATGTTGATGGCCACAATGACAAAGGGGAAGCACTTGAACCACTGAGCGCGACCCAGCTTGCCCCAGGAGTACTTCAGCATCATGAAGCCAATGCAGCCGGCGGTGGCAGCGTACACCTTGGCGTAGTGAAACCAGCTGTTCATGTCGGTGTGGGTGGGGTTGCTCAAGGCCCATTCGGCACCCATGGCGGCGCCAATCTCAACGGCCAGGCAGTAGATGGTCATAGCGGCGCAGCAACCAACGAACACAGTCAAGCCGCCAATTTTGGTGCGGCGCTCAACTTCGTTCAGCAGAATCAGAATTACCAGCACGGCCAGCATGCCAACCCACTGGTAGATGGCGGTATCGCCATACACGTCAAATAACATTGCGTCCTTCTTTCGGTTTGAGTCGCTTTGAAAGGAGGTCCGCACAAAAGCAAGCAGAGGAAATTACCGTCTGGCGCGATCCATATGCAGTGACTGCGCGATAAGGTCTTTCAGCACCTCGTCGTCGGCGTTGGGGTGATTGCGCAGGTACGCGGTAAGCCCCACGAACAGCACGTAAAAGGTCTCATGGACGTGATGGATTTTAAGCTCGTGAAGCCTTGCGTAATCCTGCACCGTTCGGGCTTCCATGAATAGCGCCACCCTCTCGGCGGTGCGATTGACGAACTCCAGGTACAGAGCCGCGTTTTCGTCGGTTGCCAGGGCACGGTGGAAGGGGTTGTCTTCAAACAGGCCCATACGCAGCAGCATAACCACGCTGGTCAGGGCGTCTTCAATGCGCCCCTCTTCCCTTTCCCGATCCCAGTACTCCATGGCTTCCACGAAGTCGTTCACGTAAGAATCCAGAACCGCCGAGGTCACCGCTGCCTTATCGGGAAAGTAATGATAGAACAGCGTTCTGGATGCACCCACCATAACGGTAATGTCTTGAATGCTTGTGTGCGACAGTCCCTTCTGCTCGTACAGGGTTCGGGCGGCGTCGACGAATTCTTGCCGACGGGCTTGAGAAATTCCCTGATGAGAGCTCATAAAACGTTCCTTTCAAACCGGTGCGCGCTACCAGCTTTTCATGGCTCCAGTATAGAGCGCAGGACATCTGTCTCACAATTGACAGAAATGGCACTTTCGTCAATTATTGACGATTTCCGCGAAACGTCAACGGCTTGGGAGTGCAGGCGCGAGTTCAGGCCACGGGTGTGGGCGCGGGCATCTTCCCCACCGAGCGCGTCACCTACCGCGGCAGGCCGACGCAAAAACGCTGTTCAACTGGGCATAGTGTGATATCATGCTTTTATTGCCACGGGCACCCCGCGCGCTAGGCGGCTCTTTCGTGCTGCCTTGCACCACCCGTCACCACTGGCGCCCGACCCCGAACCCGCGGCTCTTGGCCCCAACCGAAAGGCAACACTATGCAGGCAATCGTATGTGAACTGTGCGGCAGCAACGATCTTCTCAAGCAAGACGGCGTTTTCGTGTGCCAGCACTGCGGCACCAAGTACACGCTGGAAGAAGCGCGCAAGCTCATGGGAACCGTGTCCATTCAGGGTACGGTAGAAACCAGATCTGCCGATTTCCTCATCGAAGCCGGCGTTTTGACCGCATACCACGGAGCAAGCACCCACGTGGAAGTGCCCGACGGAGTGCGTAAGATTGGCCCCCGCGTTTTTTCGGGCATGCCCATCGAGACCGTGTCCCTGCCCGCCAGCTGCACCTCTTATGCGCTGAATGCTTTCAGTAACTGCTCCCAGCTTCAGGGCTTTACGGTAGACGCGGGCAACCCCTCCTTTGCCGCCGATGACCAGGGCTGCCTGTGGTCCAAGGACTTTTCGACACTGCACATCATTCCCCCCAGCGTAATTCTGGTCACGCTTAAACCCGCCAGCCAGATTGGCTTCTTTCCCCAGAATGCGCAATGCGGCCTATACGGAAGCAGCATTGGTGCATCGATCTTCAGAGACGAGTCGACTTGCTACATGCGCGTAACCCCTAACGGCTACCTGTGCGGCGCGGGCGAGATTCTGATGGGCGCAGGCGGAAAAATCTTGGCCCCAAAATCCGAAGGAGTCAAATGTGGCATCACCACCATTCTATTTCCCCGCGGCGTAACCACAATTGGCAGCAACTTTTCGGGGTTTCCCTTCCTAGAAACCGTGGTGCTGCCCGAAACCCTTGAACTGTTGGATCGTTGGGCGCTTTCGGATTGTCCGCGCCTGACCAACATCGATCTCAACGGCATCACGCGACTCAAGGTGGGCCAGAACGCGCTGGCGGGTTCCACGCCCGCGAACGCCATCACCGCCGCCGTGCGCGCTTCCTTCCAGAGGGCTAGCGATACCGTGCGCAGCGGCCACTGCGCCCTGTGCGGAGGCACCCTTAAGGTGCTGGGGAAGAACAAGGTGGGCCTGCTGAAGACCGTTCCCTATGAGTGGAAATGCGAATCGTGCGGCATCACGATGTATGAAACCGAGCGCGCCGCTATTGCCAGCGGGGACATCAGCACAGAACGGCTGCAGAGCCTATGCGGCTTTGAAAAATACGTGGACGTGGAGCTTTAAAGGCGTAGGGATCGTGTTCTACGGTTTCAGCTCGTACCAGAGCACCGGGCGCGGGTCGTCTTCGAACGTGCCCTGGCCCACGCAGGTGAAGCCGCACTTTTCGATGACCCGGCGCGACCCCGCATTGTCCAGGAAGTGGCTGCAGGTGAACAGGTGCGGCCCGCAGTTCTGGCGCGCCCACGCCAGCACCGCCTGAGCGGCTTCCGTCATGTAGCCGCGACCCCAAAAGTCCTGATGAAGCCAGTATCCCAGCATGAGCACGCCGGCATCTTCGGGGAAACGTGGGTCAGGCAGCAGGCCAACGGAGCCAATGACCGGCGCCTCTTCACCCGCCTCGCACAGCGCCCACACCAGGCCCAGGGGCACGATGTCGCGGATGTACGCCAACGAGTCCTCCAACGTCTCATGGGGCGGCCAGCCGGCGCTATCCCCCAACACGGGGTTGCTGCAGGCGGCGAACACGTCGGGCGCATCGGCTTGCGCGAAGGCGCGCAAGCACAAGCGCGGTGTGGCAATGGGGACAACTTCCACGGATAGCTCCTTTCCAGGGGGGCAGAAACCTGCCAAATTACCCCATCATTTGGCAGGTTTGCAGGGCCTCGAAGCGGCGGGCACCCTCGCCGTGCAGCCACTTGCGAACCAGCAGGGTCAGGGCGGCAAACAGCACCGCCAACAGGGCCATGAGGCCAGCCGCGCACAGCACCGAAGGCACTGCGTTCACCTTGATCTGCAGGTTCATTATAGCATCCAAGATCGCGCGAGCGTCCACCGGCAGGCTGCGCAGAATCCACAGGGTCTTGCCCTCCAGCGCCACCGATGGCGTACATACGGCGTCCATGCCCGCCAGCATCATGATGACCAGCAGCACCAGCACCCAGCCCACCAAGCTGGCCACATGCTTGCCGCCCGTTCTCAGCTGGTCAGTTTTCTTGTTCACGAAGAAGAACTGGTTCACCTCCATGAACTGTTGTTCATCGGGGTTTTTAGCATGGCGGGCCCCTACTCTTCCAGTTCCAGGAGGAGAGCCGCAGGCTCGAGCGCGAGCTGGCACGCGTCAAGGAGGAGAACGAGATCCTTTTAAAAGCAAGCGCCTTCTTCGCGAGCAGGCGGCTGCGAAGAAGGCCAGGTTCGAGTTCATAGACGGGCACAGGGGCGTGTCCGCGTCCCGCAAGCGCGTTGCCCGCCTGATGAGGGAGAGCGGCATGCGGGGCGTCACCCGCGCATGCGCCAAGCGCCCGACCGGCGAGAAGCGCGCCTCAAATCAGGACTCCCACGAGGACCTGGCGGCACGCGTTCCGTGGCGGCGCCGAAAACTGGATGCAACTGGAATGACGTGATAGAAGAACTGGAACCACCGAGTGGGAGTAATCACTTCCGGTTATACAGTTTGCCCTGGTGCGCTCTCGTTATACGAGGGCGCACCTGTTGTATGGAGTGAATCGGCCTTCCGCGCATCGTATAAACCCTCATAAGAAATGTGTCTACGACAAATAGCCTTCCTTAAATTCAATTAGAAATTGACGTTGGTAATGAATGTATTTTTGTCAGCATCAGCGTTTAATTCCATTTCAAGAAATCCTATGGACTTACTCTGGTATTAATCTGGTCTTACGAAATAGTTCAAATTTGGTAATTTCCATATGTTCAAACAAGCATAATACTCCTTTCATCATCATC
>JAQXTF010000106.1 GCA_029219345.1 Eggerthellales bacterium | reverse complement strand
GTGGAAAGATCCTTGGGGCTCATTGTTTTCAGCTCTCGCTTTCCAATGAAAACGCTGCCGCCCACAATATCCAAATACTTGGCAATGGATTTCAAAATGGTGGATTTACCTGCGCCGTTGGGGCCAATAAGGGTCAAAATCTCGCCTGGATGCAGCTTGATTTCTATGTCGTGAATCAGGGGTACGCCGTTGTAGCCAACGTTTAGGGCTTCGGTGTGCAGGGAGCAAATTTCTTCAGCCATTAGTCCCTCCCTTGGCGACGCTTCAGCATGAGGGCAATAACCACCGGAGCGCCAAATACTGCGGTTACGGCACTAATGGAAAGTTCGGTGGGGGCAAAAATGGTGCGCGCAATAAGGTCGCAACCAAGGCAGAAAATGGCGCCACCCAGGAAACACGCGGGAATGACAATGAGCGGCTTAGCCGACTTCAGGAAGCTTTTAATAAGGTGGGGGACCGCAATGCCCACAAAGGAAACAGGGCCCGCGAAAGCGGTAACGGTGGCCGCTAGCAGGCTGGATAGCAGAATAAGCAGCACGCGGAACACTTTAATGTTCACGCCCATGCTCTGGCTGTAGCTTTCGCCCAGCTGATAGGCGCTAATGGGCTTTGCCATACCAAAGGTGATGGCACTGGCAACAAGGACCACCAGCACCATAATGCTCACGTCGTTCCAGCCAATGCCGGAAAAGCTGCCCACGGACCAGTTGTGCAAATTGGCAATGTTCTGATCGCTGGCAAAGGTGATGAAGAACTCCGTAATGGCGCTGCAAATATAGCCCACCATAACGCCGGCCACAATAAGAATGCCCATGCTGCGAATGCGGTGGGAAATGGCCAGCACGAAGGCCATGGAAAGCATGGCGCCCACGAAAGCGGCCAGAATCAGCGCCCAGGAGCCTAACACCAAACCTTGGCCCATGCCCATGATCATGACAATGGCAACAATAAGCTTGGCACCGGAAGAAATGCCCAGGATGTAGGGGCCAGCAATGGGATTGTTGAAGAAGGTTTGCAGCAAGAAGCCGGAAAGCGCCAAGCCACCGCCTAGTACCGTGGCGGCAATAATGCGGGGCAGGCGGATTTGCCACACCACTTTATAGGACATGGTCAGGTCGGCGAATCCAACTTCGCCGCTGTTGAACAAAATGGCGAACAGGTCTTCCACTGGCACGGGAACGCTGCCAATGCACACGTTCAGCACTAGTAAGGCCAGCAAAATCACGGTCAGCGCGATAAACACCACAGTGGTGCGCAGGCGACGTGCCGCTTGGACGGAGCTATGTGTTGATGAAGCAGCCATGAGTCTCCTAGTTCAGTTTGTAAGCAAAGTCCAGGGTGGTGGCGTTAGCGTCGGTAAAAATGGTGTGCAGGTTGGAAACAATGGTGCCGGTCTGAACCATTTGCTGGTACATATTTTTATCGGTGCACCAAACGTTTCCGCTGTTAACAGCCTTGAATTCGCTCAAAAGCGCATTCTTGGTAACCAGCTCCTGGGTGCTTTTTACGCCGCCGTCAATGGAGGCGTTGTAAATAATGATGTCGGCGTCTTTCGCCTGGGCATAGAAGGTTTCCATTTCCATGGTTACGGTGCTCATGGCATCGTTGGCGCCCAAGTCCGAGAAGATGTAGGAACCGCCAGCCATTTCAATCATACGGGTTACGTAGTCGCCAGGCTTGCGTACCACGGCAGCACCGTTGGAGTTGATGTAGAAGAAGGCCACGGTTTTGTCGGTGGCCTGTTCGCTGGCAACAGCCTTCACCAGGGCTTCCTGCTGGGAGAACACGGCTTCGGCCACGTCTTCCTTATTCAGCAGAGCGCCGTACAGCTTGATCCACTCGGTGCGGCCCAGGGGCTCTGGCTCGTAGCTAGACTGTTCCACCAGCACGGCAATGCCCAGGTCGGACAGGCGTTCCTTCACGCTGGGGGAATGGTCGATCATGGTGGACTCAATGGCCAGCGGGGCGTTCTTGGACAAGATGAGCTCGTAATCGGGTTCGCGGTACTTACCGCCATAGGCAATCTTGCCTTCTCGAATGAGGGATGCGGCGTTTTCCACCGAAAGGTCTTTGGCGGCTACGCCAGAAAGAGCCACAGTGTCCAAAGCGTCTAGGGCATCAAATAGGCAGAAGCTGTCTGTGGCCACCAGGTACAGGTTGTTGAGGGGCTGCTGAAGAACTTGCACGTCGGCGGGAAGCTTCGCGGGAACCTGGGCGCCTTCGGGCACTACTAGGAAGCGCTGGTTACCCTCAATGCACACCAGCTTGTAGCCATCTTGGAAGTAGTCCACCGTGAAGCCCTGAGCGTAATGCAGCTCCAGGGAACGCTGCACTTTCCAGCCGTTGCCAAGGTCGGTTCTGTGGAAGCCCTCTTGCGTGGGGGTTGAAGAGCAGCCGGTAAGAGCGGCTACCAGGGCCACGCAAGATAAAGCGAGAGCGGCAAGCTTTGCTAGTTGAGCACGCATTATTTCGCCGCCTTCACCTTGGAAGGATCGAAGTTGATGGTGTATTCAATCATGTGGGGGGTACCCATGGCGGTGGTTTCTGCCTGAACAGACAGCGGGTCGTCAATGCTCTTTACGGGAATCTCGAAGGTGGAGCCGTCCTTGGTGGAAGTGGGCTTGTACTCGGCGCCGTCCACCACCATGAGGTCGTAGTTGGAGCTGCTCCAAACGAAGGTGGCGGTCATGGTTCCTTCGGCAACCTTGACGGGAACGGGCGACTGAATGGTGGCTTTGCCGCTGCCGCCCTCCAGGGATGCTTCCACGGTGTAGTTGCCGTTGGGCGAAATAACGCCGTCGGACACGGCGTAGGTCGGCTGGCTGGATCCACAGCCTGCCAGTGCAAAGGCTGCGATCAGGGCAGCGCAGAGGAACAATGCAAGTTTCTTCACGGTTTCCCTTTCTCTGCGGATGCGTGCAAGAGGGAAAACCCTGCCTTGTCCACGCAAATCCGACGTAACTACGGGCGCATATTTCAGTTTGGCGATCTGACTTGCAGCATTAAAGCCGCTTCACAGTGGCGGTACCGTGCGGGATGTTCGCCCGCTTCTCCAAGCTAAAACGCTAACTAGTTATTCTACCAAATTTGCCGGGATCTCGAGGGCGCATTCCCCTTCCGCAAGGGGCGTTTCGTGAGTTTTTAGGCAATTGTTTACTTCATGCTGCTTGTGGTAACGACTGGCACCTCTTGTCGGATTGCTGTTGCGCGCAATTTGCTCACGGACGTACTATGTGCGCTGAAGAAAGGTGTCTGCATTCGCAGGTGAAAAGGGAAGCAGGTGAAAGCCCTGCGCGAACTCGTCACTGTAAGCGGAGCCGTATGCGTTGCGGGGCGTTGCCCCGGCCACTGGGAAACCGGGAAGGCTGACGCATGCTTGAGCCGTGAGCCAGGAGACCTGCCTTTCGTATAGGAAATGCTTATGCCACGAGGAATTGGCTGCATTCGCTTCATTCTCCCCTGAGGTGGGTGTTCCTTCCTTGTGGCTAGGCCACGAGAAAAGGAGAACATTCCAGTGAAAAAGACCAAGATTGTCCTGGGTGCTGCATGCGCCTTGGCTCTGAGCTGCACCATGCTTGCCGGCTGTGCCAGCTCTTCCGCCAGCGGTTCCGCCTCCGCCTCCGCATCTGCCAGCGCTTCCGCTAGCGTAAGCGCTGATCAGAAGGCAGCCGACGAAGTTGCCGGCCTGATTGATAAGATTTACGTGCAGCAGCGCACCGAGACCACCGATGCCGACTGCGCTGCCGCTAAGGCCGCTTGGGACAAGCTGACTCCCGCCCAGCAGGAGCTGGTTGAGGGCGAGAACGCCGACCCCGATTACTTTGGCCGCGATACCGGCGATGCTTCCAAGGACGACCCCCGCAATGCCGATAACATTGGCGACAAGGAAATACTGGTTGTAAGCTTTGGCACTTCCTTCAACGACAGCCGCGTTGCCGATATCAAGGGCATTGAGGACGCTATCCAGGCCGCCAACCCCGATTGGGCTGTGCGTCGCGCCTTCACTGCTCAGATCATCATCAATCACATTCAGGCTCGCGATGGCGAAAAGATTGACAACATGGATCAAGCTCTAGAGCGCGCTGTGAAGAACAACGTTAAGGAGCTGGTTGTTCAGCCCACTCACCTGATGCACGGTGCTGAGTACGATGAGATGTGCGAAGCCCTGAAGGCTGTTGAGGGCAAGATGACCGTGAAGATTGCCGAGCCTATGCTGGGCCCTGTGGGCGAGACTGCCACCACTACCAACGCTGACAAGAAGACCGCAGCTCAGGCCATTGTTGATGCCACTGTTGCCGCTTCTTCCTATGCATCCGTTCAGGCTGCTGCCGACGCCAAAACCGCCTTTGTGTTCATGGGCCACGGCACCTCCCATGCAGCTGCTGTAACTTACAGCCAGATGCAGGCCACCATGGCTGAGATGAACATCCCCAACATTTTCGTCGGCACCGTTGAGGGCGAGCCCGAAGCTACTGCTTGCGAAGAAGTCATCAAGGCTTGCAAGGAAGCTGGCTACGAGAACATCATTCTGCGTCCTCTGATGGTTGTTGCTGGCGACCATGCCAACAACGACATGGCTGGCGAAGATGATCCTGAGTCTTGGTTGTCTATGTTTAAGGCCGACGGCTCCTTCAAGAGCATTGAAGCTCAGATTGATGGCATGGGTAGCATTCCTGCCATCCAGGCAATTTACGTTGCCCATACCGCTGCCGTGATGTAATTTTCATTGCGTTCCGCGAAAAAATAGCTAGACTGATGAGGCCCCGGTAAATGCTGGGGCCTCATTGATGAAAAGAGGAGTATATGAAAAAGATTTTTGCTCTTGCATGCGCTGCTGCACTGCTTTGTTTTGTGCTGGTGGGCTGCGGTGGCTCCAATGGCGCTGTGGAAAACAAGACGGGCCTGGAGCCGGGTACGTATACCGTTACGTTCAAGACTGATAGCACTATGTTTGCCGTGAACGAGGCTTATGACAACAAGGGCACCATGACGGTGACCAAGGACAGTGCTACGGTTCATGTGGTGCTGAAAGCTAAGGGTATCTGCAACCTGTATTTGGGTAGCGCCGCTGATGCCAAGACCCATGAAGACAAGGCGTTGCAGCCTACTGAGGAGAAGGTCACCTACTCTGATGGCTTGAGCAAGAAGTGCTACGCCTTTGACATCCCCGTCTCTGAGTTGAACAAAGAGTTTGATTGCGCCATTAAGGGCACCGATAGCGGTAAATGGTGGGATCACAAGGTCACGGTGAGCGACCCTCAGCCGGTGACCAAGTAATGACTCAATCGGAGCGCGACTTTCAGCGGCAATGGCAGGTGATGCAGCAAATTCTGGGCGCTGAAGCTCAGGGAAAGCGGCCTGCCGCCATCAATTCCACGCGAACCCTTTTTGGCATAAAAAGCCATGTAGAAGAGGTGATGGAGGCAGTTGCCGCAGAAGATTTAGCGCGAGCGAAAGAGCGCATAGAAAATGAACGTGAAAAGAGGAAGGAGCAGTAAGATCCTTCCTCTTTTTTTGTATCGCGCAAGATGCGAATGGTGATGTTTTCTTTTGCGCTTAATGGGTTTCCGTTCGGCGTTCAGGTAGA
>JAQXTF010000105.1 GCA_029219345.1 Eggerthellales bacterium | reverse complement strand
GTTGTTGGCCAAAGCGTGGCTCAGCACGAAGCGAGTCTGGGGCTTGGGGCCTTCGTAGGCGTCCACAATAAGCAAGGCACCATCAGCCATGTTGAGCACGCGCTCCACTTCGCCACCGAAGTCGGCATGGCCAGGAGTGTCAATAACGTTGATCTTCACGCCCTTGTAGTTGATGGAAATGTTCTTGGACAAAATGGTGATGCCACGTTCGCGCTCCTGGTCGTTGCTGTCCAGAACGCGGTCCTCCACCTGCTGGTTGGCGCGAAAGACGTTGGCGGCCTTCAGCAGCTGGTCAACCAGGGTGGGTTTGCCGTGATCAACGTGAGCAATAATAGCTACGTTGCGAATATTTTCTTGTTTCACTGGTACTCCATATTTAATAGGTAACTATATTTTTTAAGCTAAATTAGTATGTTACCACGCATAAACGTAGGTAAATGCAGTTTTTGCAAGTTACAGGCGAAAGGAATACACCCATTTTCATATTGCGTACAATCTTCTTGCCCCAAATGACTATACTGTCACTGACAAATAGTTTCCAAGGAGGTTTCTGATGATTCGCTTCAACAACGATTACAATCGCACGGGTCACCCCGCTGTATTGGCCGCACTCGCTGCCACCATGGAGGAAAGTTATGAAGGATATGGCATTGATCCTTGCTGCGAACGAGCAACCGAACTGATCAAAGCCCATCTCAATTGCCCTGAGGCTCAGGTACATTACGTTATTGGCGGCACCCAGGCAAATTACATTGGTATCAGCTTTTTACTGCGCCCCTGGGAAGGTGTGCTGTGCGCCGACACGGGCCACATCAACGTGCACGAAACCGGCGCCCCTGAGCATGTTGGCCATAAATGCCTAACCATGCCCAACACCAACGGCAAGATTTCTGCCGAACAAATTAAGGAACAACTGGATATTTTCGAAATTGGCGGTATTCAGGAGCATGTGGTTGTTCCCAAGATGGTGTATCTGTCGCAGCCCACTGAAGTTGGCACCGTCTATTCTTTGGCTGAGCTGGAAGCCATTAGCGCTGTGTGCAAAGAGAATGGTTTGTACCTGTTTATTGATGGTGCCCGCATGGGTTATGGCCTGGCTGCCGAAGGCGCCGATTTCACCCTTGCCGATATCGCCCGCGTAGCAGACATGTTCTATATTGGAGGCACTAAGTGCGGCGCCCTGTTTGGCGAAGCAGTGGTTATTACCAACCCCGCCGTGCAGTCTAACTACCGCAACGCTATGAAACAAAACGGCGCCATGCTGGCCAAAGGATGGTTGCTGGGTGCCCAGTTTGCCGCTCTGTTCACTGATAATCTGTACTTCAAGATTACCGAAAGTGCCATTGCCAAGGCCCTTCGCATCCGCGATGCCTTCACTGCAATTGGCGTGGAACAATTTGTCGAAAGCCCCACCAACCAGCAATTCTTCATTTTGAGCGATGATCAGATGGCGGCATTGGAAACCGATTTCACCTTCATGTTTGATCACATTATCGAACCCAATCGCAATATGTGCCGTTTTTGCACTTCATGGGCTTCCACCGATGAGGAAATTGACGCACTGTGTGCCGCCATTGCTCAACTTCCCTGTTAACTTGATACAATAGGAACATAAACGTTTTAAGGAGGGAAATATGAGCAACGAAGGCAAACTCATTACTGCTCACGTATCTTTTGCATTGACTGACGGCACTTTGGTTGAAGATACCCGCAAGCGCAACGAACCCCTGCAGTTCATCTGCACTGAAGGCGGCCAACTGCCGGGCGTCATTAAAGCAGTAACCGATATGAATGTTGGCGACAAGAAGATTCTGGAACTTACCGCTGAAGAAGGCTTCGGCAAGTACAACCTGGAATGGGTTGAAACCAAGCCCTTGACCGAGTTCCCCAACGCCGACCATCTGCCTGTTGGCAAATTCATCTACACCGAGGAAGCCGACGGCACCATGATTCCTGCCAAGGTTGTTTCCGTAACCGACGAAGGCGTAACCTTGGACTACAACCATCCTATGGCAGGCAAGGAACTGGTTTATTCCATCGAAATTATGTCTATTGAAGATTTTGACCCTCGCGCACACTAATATGTGTTGTTTTGAATGAAAAAGGGCTGAGGATTTCTCCTCAGCCCTTTTTTGTATCCCATAAAGCTGTACTAACGAGATGAGAACTTGAAGCCGTAGGCCTCCAGCGCGTACTTGGGCATCTCATAGCGCACCGTCTTCTCGGGATCAACAATCTGGCAAATGCGCAGGTCAGCCACAAGAGAAAGCAGCATGGTAATTTCATCTTCGGGCGCACCAGTGCGGGCGCAGATAATGTCCAGCATGTCATGAACAGCAATGCTGCAAGCTTCGTCAACGGTTTCTGCAGACGCAATGGTAATGAAGTGAGTGTCGTTTTCCATCACAGGATTCTTCAATGCCAGTTCAGGCAGAGCGGTCAGGGTCACGGTGGCGTAGCCGGCTGTCTCAGCACCAGAAACGCCAATTTCGCCATCGCCCATTGCGGAATGCATGTCACCACAGCCAAACAGGGCGCCCTCAGCAGAAACAGGGAAATATAGGGTTGCGCCAGCGGTAATGGCGGTGTTGTCCATATTGCCGCCATGGCTGCCAGGGGTGCCGCAGTTCACGGGCTCGCCTGCGGGAGCAACGCCGATAACGCCAATCATGGGGCGCAGAGGCAGGGTAAGCTTGTCGTTCCATACAACACCAGTCTCAGTCACAGGAGCCAACTTGGTGCTCCAGGCGTTAAAGCGGTCGCCGCAGGTTCCTTCGTCTTCGCCAACGCACATGGAAGTCTGAGCGTCAAACTCAATCTGCTCAATCTTTACTTGCAAAGCACCACCAGCTACTGCACCCTCAACAAAAATAGGACCAGTAGCAGGATTGATAGCATCCCAGTCAATGTTGTCCAGCTTGTCTTCCGGAGTCTGAATCTGGTTGCCAAAGCAGTCCTTAGTACGAATGCGCACCGTTTCACCCGAAGCCACCGTCAAAGCCGGCTCCAAGGTCTTATCGAATGCGTAAAAGAACTTGTCGTCAGAAAGTTCAATCATGGAAACTCCTAAAATCAAAAGGCGGCCCGCACACGTCAGGCCGCCCGAAATGGATAATACTAATTAGTCGAACTGAGAAATAAAGTTCTCAACTGCGGCGCAAGACTCTTCGGGATGAGTCAGGGTGCAAATATGGGGAGCGCCCTGAATAAGGGTCCATTGGCAATTGGGAATCAGATCAACGCCTTCCTTGATAACCCAAGGAGAGCCTTCGTCGTCGGTGCCGGAAAGAGCCATACAAGGAACCTTGATGTTCTTTACACCCTCGCGAATGTCCCAATCGCGCATCTTGCCGGTGACAACAAATTCAGAAGCGCCCTGCATGATCATGTAGCACTCGCCCACCTGGCTGAATGCATCAATCAGATGCTGGGGGTAATCCTTTTCATAGCAACCGCATACGTGACGCTTGTAATACTCGTCGTAAGCAGCCTTTGCCTGAACGGTCTCGTAGTTGCCGGTCTCTTCGGCCTCCTTCAAAGCCAGCTGCATTTCCAACGGCAGGAACTCAATCAGATGATTTGCGGCGTCCAGCCAAGACTGAATACGCACGGGAGAAGAGTTAATGACAAAGGAATTTACACCGCGATCATCACGCATCATGCAGTACATACCCAGCATGCCGCCCCAGGAGTTGCCAAACAGATGGAAATCATCCAAGCCCAGAGCGTCAATAACAGTGTAGTATTCATCGGCCCACAGGTCATAGGTGTAGAAATCTTCACCCATATCTTCAGTCATAGACTTGCCGCAGCCAATCTGGTCATAAAAGATAACCTGGCGGCCATACTTGTCAGCAATATCGGCCAGATCAAGCAAGTAGTTGTGGGTATCGCCGGGGCCACCATGCAAAACTAGCAGGGGCTTCTTGCCGGGCTGGCATTCGCCAACAATCTTCACGTAGGTCTTGTGGTCAGGGATTTTATCCTCATAGCCCTTGGGCACGTAATCAACCCAAACTTCCTTAATTTCAGCCATTTCATGATTCCTTTCCGTAGGATTTCTAAAATGCATTGCTTTTTCATTGTACGTCATTTATTAGCGCGACATACGCAAAAACGAAAAGGGCGAGCCCCGAAAAGCCCGCCCTTGCGAGAGAACAATCAACTAAGAGAGGCTCTTATTCGACTTCAATATCTACTGGGTCGGTTAAAGCGCCCTTCTTGTCCAGAATAATAGCAACGATGTAGCCGATAACACCAATTATGAGCATCAGGCCGCCCAAGAACAGGTTGATGCCGAATTCTTCGTAGCCAGACAGCAGGTTGAAGTTGCTCAGAACCAGGAACAGGATGTATGCCATGCCAATGAAAGACAGGATGGGAGCAATAGTGGTCTGGAAAATATTGTGACCAAAACCTTCTTCGTTGTTGTGCTTGCGCATATAACCAACAACAGCGATGCAAACAATGAGTTCCATTGCCATGATGCCCAC
>JAQXTF010000104.1 GCA_029219345.1 Eggerthellales bacterium | reverse complement strand
GTCTTTGCCCGCGCGATGTTCGAGTTTCTCTACAATGCTCAAGGCATCTTCCACGGTGGCGTGGCTTTTGATGCCCTTGATCTGCACAACGCCGCCAATGCCGCACGCATCGTGCTCAAAAGCGGGGCTATACAAGGTCTGTTGGTTCATAGATTGCTCCTTTATATAAAATGGTACATTTTCAGTGTATGTCTTTCTATTTGCGCGTATGTTTACGCTCTGTTTCGTTCCTGTTACAAGGCGAAACGGCGAAAACACGGGTTATACTAACGCTACGGAAATTCAGGGAAATGGGCATGAGCGTCGATTGCCCCTCATGCAAGGGCCTTCAGCTCACCGTAAACACCATGCGCATGTTTGATCCCGAAGCCGAACACGGCGCTCTGCGCCTGAACCAGCCAATTCTCGACGGAGGTTATCTTCACGACTTCTACTGTCTGTATCCCGAGTTAAATGGGGAGACCGCCGAAGAGCGCAAAGCGCGCTTGGTGGAATGCGCGCTTGATGAATGCGCCGGCATTGACCCGGGGATAAGCGAGAAACGCGACCTCATTGAGCAACTCTACGACCGCAACCCCTACGTACTCCACATGGCCAATAACATTCTGGGGGTAGTTGCTCACGACCCTCAACAACGCCAGGTCATCCAGGAAATCGCGCCTGCCGAGAATGGCAACCTGGTGCTAAAGCGGTTTGGCGTCAACGTAGTATATTCAACGGCAACGGTTCAGTCTCCCGGCATCGATATCAGCATGGCCACGCTGAGCGGTATGAACGCCGCATCGGAACCTAAGCCCGCAAACGCAAATGGAGCCCAGCGATTTTGCCCCTTCTGTGGCGCGCCGCCTGAAAAAGATGATCGGTTTGCCGAACGCCCTGGCTTGGAAGGCTTGGAGCAGGTGCCGCGCTTGCGTTACAGCTCTCATACCAACGATAATGTGAGTTTGACCTGGAAAAATGACGGCGCTGCGCTGGTTTACAAGGTGGGCGATTGCCGCGTACAGCGTGCCCGCCAGCGCAAAGGCATGCCTCTTCATCCGTGCAAGTCGGTTGGTTTAGTCGAGTATCAGGGCGTCGCTTCGGCGGTGGATGATCGCATTGTATGCCAGTGTCTAAGCCGTTTTCCTGACGTAGTTGACGGCACCTGCTGCTGCGCCTGGCGTTTTACGTTGGGATAATTGTCTGCTGCGGCTCAATTTCTCTGCGATATTTGGGAATACGAGCTGTTTTACGGTTTCTGAAAACGGTGGTTTGCCGTTCGAATCACATTTTGGGTATGAGTTTTGCCAATGTTGACCGGGAAAACGCACGCTTTCATTTGTTTTCTCTGAAACGACGTAGGGTGAATGCTTCTATGGCTGAGATTTTAGCTTGATTTGGCAAATTTCTCGGTCATGCATCTCAAATAGCTCATGTAATCTTGCCGTTTTGGGAGAAAATGAAAAAAATCTGTGATTTCTCCCAATGAGACGGATTCTTTAGAGCACCAGTTGGGAGATTTTTCAATTTTTGCTGAATTTCTCCCAAAAGTGAGGCGTTGCAGCGGTTTGCATGAGACTCTTCTTGGCATAGAAACCGCTCTATCGCCCGTAGAGACGCTTTTGCTTCATAGTTTTTTGGGAGAAAACGAAGTATTTTTTGGTTTTCTCCCAATTGGTGCGTCATGAGAGCTTCCAAATTGGGAGATTTTTGAAAAAATCCCCAATTCTCCCAATTTAAATGGTGATGCTGCTGGTGAAGCGATATTTGCGGGTGTCGGTGGGCTCCGGCGTGGGGTAACAGCCATCGAAGCAGGCAGTGCAGTAGCCTTTTTCAGGAGTATCGCCCAGCAGTCGCTTTACGGAGTCAACGCTCAGGTAGCCAACGCTATCGGCGCCAATAATAGCAGCGATTTCTTCGTTAGTGCGGTTTACGGCAATGAGGTTCTCGCGGGAATCAACATCGGTGCCGTAATAGCATGGATTCAGGAAAGCCGGCGCTGAACTGCGCAAATGAATCTCAGTGGCGCCCGCATCGCGCAGGGTTTTAACGATGCGCTTGCTGGTGGTGCCGCGCACGATAGAATCATCGATAAGTACGACGCGCTTGCCAGCCACGGTGCTGGCTATGGGGTTCAGCTTCAGGTTCACCTTTTGTTCGCGATTTCCCTGGCCGGGGGAGATGAAGGTGCGGGCAATGTACTTGTTCTTCACAAAGCCCATCTCATAGGGAATGCCCGATTCCTGGGCGAAACCAAGGGCGGCATCCAAGCCGCTATCGGGTACGCCAATGACCACGTCGGCCTCGGCAGGGCACTCCTGGGCAAGCAGCTGACCTGCGCGAACACGGGCCTGATGAATGGTGCAACCATCCATCTTGGAATCGGGGCGGGCGAAATACACGGCTTCGAATACGCACAGGCTACGGGGGCGCTTGCCGCAATGATCGGTGATGCTATGAACGCCTTCGCGATCGAAAATCATGATCTCGCCTGGTTCGATTTCGCGCACGTAATCGGCGCCTACGGCATCCAAAGCGCAAGATTCAGACGCCACAACATAGCCTCCATCAGGCAAAACGCCGTAGCACAAGGGGCGAAAACCATTTTCGTCGCGCAGCGCGATAAGCTTTTTGGGGCTCATGATGACCAGCGAATAGGCGCCCTCGATTTTGTTCATGGCGCGGCTGGCCGCCTCGGCAATAGAGCTGGCGGTAAGGCGCTCGCGGGTGATCAGGTAGGAAATCACCTCGGTGTCAGAGGTGCTATGGAAAATGGAGCCGCTTGCTTCCAGCTCGGAGCGAAGCTCAAGGGCGTTGGTCAGGTTGCCGTTGTGGGCCAGAGCGGTGTGGCCCTTCATGTGGTTCACCACGATGGGCTGCACGTTGGAAAGCTCGTTGCCGCCGGTGGTGCCGTAGCGAGCGTGGCCGATTGCGATGGAGCCCATGCCCAGCTGATCCAGGACGGCGGGTGGAAATACGTCATTGACCAGGCCCAATGCCTTATGGACAGAGAAGAGGCCTTCTTTGTTCACCACCATGCCGCAGCTCTCTTGGCCGCGATGTTGCAGGGCCGTCAGGCCTGCGTATACGTAGTGGCTCAAAGGCGCTTCTTCGGGCACGTAGATGCCAAAAACGCCACATTCTTCGTGAAGATTGCTCACGTTGCTTCCTTCTTTCGGGTTCAAAACCTGCCAAATGATGGGGTAATTTGGCATGAAAAGAGGCAAGGGGGAGCCTTGTCTCAGGGTTGGTTACTGCAGGGATGCGCAGACTCGCGCCAGGCGCTTGGCTGCCTCGGCCGTTTTCTCCGGGGTGTTGAAGGCGGTCAGGCGGAAGTAGCCCTCGCCGCATTTGCCGAAGCCGCTGCCGGGAGTGCCAATGACCTGCTCCTCGTTCAGCAGCTTATCGAAGAATTCCCAGCTAGTAAGGCCGCCGGGGCACTGCATCCACACATACGGTGCGTTCTTGCCGCCGGAATACCATACGCCCACGCTGTCCAGAGCGTCCATAAGCACCTGGGCGTTCTGCTTGTACACGGCAATGTTTTCCATGCACTGGGCCTTGCCTTTGGGGGAAAGGGCCGCGGCGGCAGCGCGAGCAAGCACGTAAGAGATGCCGTTGGTCTTGGTGGTGCGGTTGCGCACCCACAGGGCGTTCAGGCTCAGGCCTTCACGCTCCAGCTCCATGGGAACGATGGTATAGCCCACGCGGGTGCCGGTGAAGCCAGCGGTTTTGCTCAAAGAGCACACCTCAATGGCGCATTCCTTAGCGCCTTCAATCTCGTAGATGGAGTGAGGAATGGTCTCGTCCTGAATGAACGATTCGTATGCGGCGTCAAAAATGATGACGGCCTGCTTTTCCTGGGCCCAGGCAACCCAGGCCTCCAGCTTTTCGCGGGTGTAGGTGGCGCCAGTGGGGTTGTTGGGGCTGCAGATGTACACAATGTCGGCGCTGACGTTGGCATCAGGGTAGGGCGCGAAGTCGTCGGCTGCAGAGGAGGGCAGGTGCACGATATTGTTACCTGAAATCACATTGGCATCCACATAGGCGGGGTAGGCGGGTTCCAGCACCAGGGCGTTCATGCCACGGGAGAAAATATCCAGAATGTCGCCCAAGTCGTCCTTGGCGCCGCTGGAGTTGAAAATCTCGCCGGGTTCCAGCTCAACGCCGCGTTTGGCGTAGTAAGCCTGAACGGCTTCGCGGAAAAAGCCCGCACCTACTTCGGCGGGGTAGCCATGGAAGGTTTCTTTGACGGCCATCTCGTCAACAGCGGCGTGCATGGCCTCAATGCAGGCCGCGGGAAGGGGCAGCGTAACATCGCCGATACCAAGTTTCAGCAGGTCGGCGTCGGGATTTGCTTCCTTATACTCGGCAACCTTCTGATCGATGGTGCGAAACAGGTAAGAATCTTGCAGTTCGGTGTAATGATGGTTCATTGAAGCCATGTTCTTGCTCTTTCTTTAATGCAGGGTCAAAACTAATCAATGGTCTGGCCGTCGTAAACGAATGCTGCCGGGCCGGTCATTTGTACATTGTTTTCATAGTCGATGGTGATCTGAAGATCGCCGCCATCCAGGTGCACAGTAACGGGAGCATCTCGCTTGCAAAGGTGATGGGCAATAGCTGCTGCCACACTGGCGCAGCTGCCGGTGCCGCAGGCCATAGTCACGCCGCTGCCGCGCTCCCACACGCGCATGCGTATTTCGGTCTTGCTGATAATCTGAATGAATTCCACATTCACGCCGCCGGGGAAGTCGGGGCTGGTTTCAATGGCGCGGCCTACAACCTCAATGGGAGCGGCCTCAGCGTCCTTGACGAAAATTACGGCGTGGGGGTTGCCCATATCTACGGGAATCACGGTGACGGGTTCATAGCTGTTGCGGCTGACGCAGAATTCGTTGGTCACCTCGTCGAAGAAATAACCGCACTTGATCTGGGTTTCCTTGGGCTCGGCCACCTTTACTACGCCCATGTCAACAGTAACTAGGGCAACTTTGCCGTCTTCAATGGTGAACTTCAGGTTCTTGATGCCGCTCAGGGTTTCAACGGTGATTTCGGTCTTGTCAGTATAGCCGCGATCGTACACGTACTTGCCTACGCAGCGAATACCGTTGCCGCACATCATGGCTTCAGAGCCGTCGGCGTTGAAGATACGCATCTGAAAATCAGCCACTGAACTGGGAAGAATGCAGATGATGCCATCGGATCCAGCGCCAAAATGGCGCTCAGAGTACTTGATGGACAGCTCTTCGATGTTTTCGGGAACCTCCTGGACGTACATGTACAGGTAATCGTTCCCCAAACCATGCATTTTCGTAAAGTTCATGGCAAATTCCTTTCGTTGCGTAAATGCCACAAAGGGAGCGCAGGTTTTCTGCGCTCCCCACAGGGCTAAAATTGGTCTTAGACGTAGAACAGGGTCTTGTTGTAGCTGGGCACCGGCCATTCAGCGGTGGGAACCAGAATCTCCAGAGCGTCAACTTCGGCGCGAGCGGCCTCCATCAAAGGAATCAGCTCGTGAGCGTAAGCGTTGGCGGCTTCCTGGGCATCTTCGATGTCGGCGATTGCCTCATGCTTTGCGGCCAGAGCATCGTATGCGGCCTTGGTAGCGTCCAGGCCCTTCTGGATGATGGCCAGGTGCTCTTCCTGAGTTGTGGTGCTCAAGGACGGCATTGCGGATTTCACAGACACAATATGATCCGCAATCTTTGCAGCATAAGCGCTAATGGCGGGCAGGTACTGGCGGCGCAGCATGCGGCGCATAACGCGAGCTTCAATGTTGATGAGCTTGCAATACTTCTCCAGCTTAACCTCGTAGCGGCTGCGAACTTCGGTTTCGGAAAGAACGCCGAATTCCTCGAACAGAGCGATACTCTTGGGAGAAACGAAGCAGGGCAGTGCGTCAGCGGTGTTCTTGTTGTTGGCCAGGCCGCGGCGTGCTGCCTCTTCTTCCCACTCGGCGGAGTAGCCATCGCCGTTGAAGATGATGCGCTGGTGATCGATGAGGGTCTGCTTCACGTAAGCGAAAGCTGCCTTCTCGAATTCCTCGCCCTCCAGGCCTTCCATGGCGTCGGCGAATTCCTTCAGGCTCTTAGCCATGGCGGTGTTCAGAACGGTGTTAGCGTCGGACAGGTTCATGGCAGAACCGGGCATACGAAACTCGAACTTGTTGCCGGTGAAGGCGAAGGGGCTGGTGCGGTTGCGGTCGGTGGAGTCCTTCATGAAGTTGGGCAGAACATCAACGCCCAGGTCCATCATGGTCTTTGCGGCGCCATCATATTCCTTGCCGCTGATCAGGGCGGCTACGATGCTATCCAGCTCGTCGCCCAGGAAGATGGACACAATAGCGGGAGGAGCTTCGTTGGCGCCCAGGCGGTGATCATTGCCGGCGGAGGCAACGGTCATGCGCAGCAGCTCCTGATAATCGTCGATGGCCTGGACGACGCAAGCCAGCATAACCAGGAAGCGCAGGTTTTCCTGAGGGTTCTCGCCAGGATCCAGCAGGTTCTTGGAACCAGCGGAAATGGACCAGTTATTGTGCTTGCCGGAGCCGTTGATGCCTTCGAAGGGCTTCTCATGCTGCAGGCAAACCAGGCCATGGTGGCTAGCCAGCAGGCGCATCTTTTCCATGGTCAGCAGGTTCTCGTCAATGGCGCGGTTAGCGTCGGCGAAGATGGGAGCCAGCTCGTGCTGAGCGGGGGCAACTTCATTGTGCTTGGTCTTGGCGGAAACGCCCAGAGCCCACAGCTCATCGTCCAGTTCCTTCATGAACTCGTTAACGGTGGGGCGGATGGCGCCGAAGTAATGCTCTTCCAGCTCCTGGCCCTTGCAGGGGGAGTAGCCGAACAGGGTGCGGCCGGTAAGAATCAGGTCGGTGCGCTTCTCGTACTGCTCTTCGCTGATCAGGAAGTACTCCTGCTCGGCGCCAACGGTGGTGGTTACGCGCTGATGGGGCTCGCCGAAGCATGCCAGCACGCGATTTGCCTGCTCATCGATGGCCTTCATGGAGCGCAGCAGCGGGGTCTTTTCGTCCAGGGCCTCGCCGGTGTAAGAGCAGAATGCGGTGGGGATGCACAGCACTTCGTCCTTGATGAATGCGTATGAGGTGGGGTCCCAAGCGGTGTAGCCGCGAGCCTCGAAGGTGGCGCGCAGGCCGCCGGAGGGGAAGGAGGAGGCGTCGGGCTCGCCCTGGATGAGTTCCTTGCCGGAGAAGCTCATGATGGCGGTGCCATCAGGCTGGGGGTCAACGAAGCCGTCGTGCTTCTCGGAGGTGATGCCGGTCAGCGGCTGGAACCAGTGGGTGTAGTGGGTTGCGCCCTTTTCGATGGCCCATTCCTTCATGGCGTGGGCAACGACGTTGGCAACCTCAAGATCCAGGGGTTCACCTTCGTGCAGGGTCTTCATCAGCTGCTTGTAGGTGTTCTTGGGCAGCCTTTGCTTCATGATGTGCTCGTTAAAAACCATTGAGCCGTAAATTTCGGGAACGTTGCTCATTGGGAGCCTCCTATTCGTGGGTTTGCAGTTTTTGCACACTGAAAAGATAAGGGGGCTTTATTTCCAATAAATTTCGGAGCTGTAACGCTTCGTTACACGTTTTTGTTACAACATGACGAATCCCCCGGCGCCTTACCATGCCCGCGACATGACAAGGCGCCGGGGGATTCGTCATGTGATTTATTGCGCGTTGTTGGTGAAGAAGATGCGATACCACATGAGGAACATGTAACAAATCCAGATTTTGCGGCTGCGGTCGGCGCCTGCGCGGTGCTCGTCAAGCAGGGCAACCAGACGGTCGGTGTTGAAGAATTGCTGCGCCTCGGGACCGGTGAACCAATCACGCACCTCGTTGTAGTAGCGGTCTTCGCGCAGCCAATTCACCACGGGAACGGGGAAGCCCAGTTTCTCCTTTTGCGCCCATTCGGTGGGAATGACCTGTTCGGCGGCTTGACGCAAGGCGATTTTTGTTTGCTGCTCGTTGACTTTTTGAGCGGTGGGAATGGTACGGGCCAGGTCGAACACGCCGCGATCCAAGAAGGGCACGCGGCTTTCCAGGCTGTGGGCCATGGACATCTTGTCGGTTTTCAGCAGAATGTCGCCCACCAGCCAAAAATGCAGGTCAAGGTATTGCATGCGGGTGGTTTCATCGTTGCCGGCCGCAGTGGCCTTGGCGTATACAGGGGCGCACAGCTGTTGGGGCGAGCAGCTGGAAACAGGGCGTTTCAGCAGCTCAGAGCGTTCCTGAGGGGTAAATGCCACGCCGTTGGCGTTGGTGTAGTACCAGTCCTCGACCTGACTGCTGGCACGCTCCAGGTAGTGTTGGCCGCGCAGATGCAGGGCGCCCGCCAGGGCGGCGCCAGCCTTCAGCAGTGGCTTCGGAACGCCCGCCAAGTGGGCGTTGGCGAAGGGTGCTTGGTAGATCTTGTAACCTCCGAAGAATTCATCGGCGCCTTCGCCGGAAAGCACGGCTTTTACCTGAGTAGCAGCCAGCTTGTCCACGAAATACAGGGCCACAGCGCTGGGGTCGGCGGAGGGCTCGTCCATATGCCACTGCACCTTGGGTAGGCTCTCCCAGTACTCTTCTTCGGAAATATGATGGCTGGTATTCTGGATGCCCAGGTCAGATGCTAGTTCTGCGGCCCAGGAAATCTCGTCGCGCTCGCCTTGGTATTCGGCAAAGCCTACGGTGAAGGTCTTGATCTGGGGGTTTTCCTTGGCTAGGCATGCGGCCAGGTAACTGCTGTCGATGCCGCTGGAAAGGAAAGAGCCAACTTCAACATCTGCCACGTTGTGGTAGCGCACGCTTTCCTGCATGGTGCGGGTGATGGCTTCCACGGTCTGGTCCATGGAAATGTCCTGGTCAGGAGTGAATTCGGGCTGCCAGTAGCGCTCCATTTCGGTGGTGCCGTTGGCGTGCACCGTCAGGCAGTGGGCGGGAGGCAGCTTGAAGATGCCCTTGAAGAAGGTTTCGGGCAGGGCAGAAAACTGGAAGCACAGGTACTGCTCCAGGGCCTCTTGGTTGAGTTCGCGCTGATAGGCGGGGTGTTCCAGGATGCATTTGATTTCGCTGGCGAAGATGAACTGGCCGTTTTGCTGGGTGTAGTAGAAGGGCTTGATGCCAAAGAAATCGCGGGCGCAGAAGAGTTCCCGCTTGCTGCGATCCCACAGGGCGAAGGCGAACATGCCGCGGAATTTGTTCAGGCAGGCCTTACCCCAGGCCAGGTAGCTCACCAGTAGCACCTCGGTGTCGGAGTGGGTGGTGAAGGTCCAACCTTCGGCCTCCAGTTGGGCGCGAAGGTCCTGGTAGTTGTAGATTTCGCCGTTGAATACCAGCACGTGGGCGCCGTGGTCGCGCACGAAGGGCTGGGCGCCGCTTTCCAGGTCAATGAGGGAAAGGCGGCGATGTCCCAGGGCGATACCGTCGCTGATGAACTGGCCTTCGCCGTCGGGGCCGCGGTGGGCCATGATGTCGCACATGGCCTTCAGAATGGGCATATCGTTATTGTTAGCGCAGGTAAAGCCGCAAATTCCGCACACAGAGGTCTCCTTTTTATCGCATAGTACAGGTGCATGGTACGGAAGACGTGTTGCAAGCGTGTTGCGAGAAAGTGAAAAACCTGGCAAAACCTCCGTCCCCTTGCCAGGTTTTTGGTTGGGGAAGGATTACAGCAGACGCGCAGCCATGAAATCGTTGGCGGCAAGCTCGGCGGCGTCGTCTAGAGGCGAAAGAGCGGGTGCAGGGCTGCCCGTGCGCTGGGACCAGCGCTGCAGAGCGGCGGATAGCAGTTTGTCGGCCACTTCGGGGTTTTTCGGCAGCAAGGGGCCGTGCAGGTAGGTGGCAATCAGGTTGCCGCTTACGTAGCCGTCGGTGCGGCTTTCGTCGTTGTTGCCGTGGCCTGTCCTAGAAATGACCTGGCCAAACGCTTGTTCGCCTGCGTCCAGATAGGTGCGGCCGGCGTGATTCTCGTAGCCAATAACGGTGCGGGAGATGCCTGGCACCTGCAAGGCGATGTTGTCCACCAGCCTGTCACGGGAAGTGCCTGCACGGCGGGTCTCAAAGGCGCCGGCGCCCACGCCCGGCACGGTTTCGCCATTGAGCAGCCAGTTGCGGCCCAGCATCTGGTAGCCGCCGCAAATGGCCAGGCAGGGGCCGCCTTCAGCAAGGTAGTCAACCAGTTTCTGGCTGTGCTCCATGACGATGCGGGAGGCAATTTCTTGCTCGCGGTCGGGGGCACCGCCCAAAAACACCAGGTCAACGTCGGAAAAATCGAAGCGCTCGGCATCGCGTACGGGGCGCACCTCCACGGGAATGCCGCGCCATTCTAAGCGTCGGTGCAGGGCGGTCACGTTGCCGCCGTCGCCGTAAAGGTTCAGCAGCTCGGGGAACAGGTGGGCGATCACAACAGGCTGCCGATCAGCTGTTTCGGTGTCCTTTTGGGGAAGGGCTGCAATGGTCGCTTGCTGCAGCGCCAGGCTTGTTGTGCCAGCCGCCAAGGCTTCCATCTGGGCTTTTACTTGGGGCAACGCCGTGTAGTTGGCAATGGCGTACACGGGTGTGTCGGGCCCGAAGCCTTCCGCAAAGGCCATGAGCTGGGCGGCGTCCTCCACTAACCCTGCGGGAACGCCTGCATACTTAAAGCGCACTTGCATGTCATGTTTACGGATGCCGCCGGCAAACACGTGGATGTCGGGGCGGGTGGCCAGCTCTTGGAAGTCGGTGTCCCACAGCCAGGAAACATCATGGCCATCAGCCTCTTTATCGTTGATGAACACGCCCAGCACGAAGGGATGCGAATCGCTCAGGGCAATGCGCAGGTTCTGATTCATGCCGGTGGGGTTCTTGGCCAGGTTCACCAATACCGCATGTTGAGCTACCTGCAGGCGCTCTAGACGGCCGTTTTGAGGCGCGAAGGCCGCAATGGCGCGCTGAATGCAGGCAGCCGAGCAACCCGCCAGGGAAGCCGCGACGGCGGTTGCGGTCAGGTTGTACACCATGTACGAGCCCGGTAGCGCGGCCTGAAAGCGGGTGCTGCCCGCAGGACCCTGTAGCTCGAAGGATGCGCCTTCTGCGCCCAGCGTCACCTTTGCGGCCGCGTAGTCCAGCGTGGGGCGGGCAAAACCGCAGGTGGGGCAGTGGTAGCTGCCTAGCTGGCCGTACTGGTGGAAGTCATATTCCAGTGGGCTTGAGCAGTTCTGGCAAATTTGGGCATCGGCCACAGAATTCTGCGCCAGC
>JAQXTF010000103.1 GCA_029219345.1 Eggerthellales bacterium | reverse complement strand
ACCATGATGTTCTGGGGCTTGATATCGCGATGAATGATGTCTTTTGCGTGGGCCACACTCAAGGCGGAGCAAACCTGAGAGCCAATTTCGGCCACTTTGCGCTGGTTGATGGTACCGCGTGCTTTAATGCCCGACTTCAAGTCGGTGCCACGCAGCAGTTCCATAACAATGTAATATACGCCGTCGGAGCAACCCCAGTCGTAAATATTCACAATGTAGGGGCTGCTGAGACCGGCCGCAGATGCGGCTTCCTGTTTGAAGCGGGCGGCAAATTCGGGATTCTCTGCATACTGGGGAAGCATGACTTTGATGGCAACCGTACGGCCCAGGACCGAGTCCTCGGCGCGGTACACCTCTGCCATGCCACCAATGCCAATTCGATCGGTAATCTTGTATCGATCGTTGAAAACTCTTCCTATCATTGTGCCTGCCATGTTTCTTGCTCCTTAACCCATGCACATGCTTTTGGTTTACTGTCTATTATCTATAAAATGCTTTGAACTTCCAATGCAGTTTGAATTACGTTTTTGGCGCGAGTGGCAGCAATGCCATCCGTGCCCTTTTCAATAACAATTGCCACAACCACACTGGCGTTGCTTGAAGGTGCCATGCCTACAAACCAGTAGTTGTTGCCATCGTTCAGTTCGGCGGTGCCGGTTTTGCCGGCCACCTGCACGCCAGAGACTTGAGCTTCGTAGCCGGTGCCGTTGTTCACAACGCCTTCCAGTACTTCGCGCACGCGCTGGGCCGTGGAAACGCTGCAGGCGCGCATGAGCTCAGTGGGGGTGGCGGTGTAGCTATGTTCGCCGTTGGCGTTGTATACGCTATCAACCAGGTACGGCTTGTTGATAACGCCATCGTTGGCAATAGCGCAGCCAACCAGGGCCATTTCCAGTACGGTGGACTGGGGGCCAGCGGCGCTCTTGTGGGTGCTGGAGCGCTCGCCAACAGGTTCACCGGCGGCAGCCCAGGCGGTTTCCCATTCGGTCATTTCGTTGGGGTCGGCCATAAGGGAAACAATAAGCGGCAATTCGAAGGGAGTCTCGGCGCCAAAACCGAAGGATTCCGCACCCCTGACCAGCATCTTTGCGCCAATTTCCAAGCCAAGCTGGCCATAGGCCGTATTGGAGGAAACCTCGGTTGCGCGAGCCAGGGTAATATTGCCGTAATCGGTGCGGTTGAAGTTGGAAACATCTGCGTTGCCCAGGGTCATAACACCGGGGGCGCTGTATACCGTTGATTCCTGGGCCACATTGTTTTCCAGGGCGGTTGCCAAGGTGACCATCTTAAAGGTGGAGCCCGGAGCATAAAGGGCCTGGGTGGCGCGGTTGAACAGGGACGAATTACCGCCACCCACTGCGCTGAGCGCTTCTTCCACGTTGCTCAGGTCGTAGGTGGGCGAGGAGGCCAAGCCCAGGACAGCGCCCGTCTTGGGGTTGATTACCACGCAGGCGCCAGCATATCCGGAAAGCGCCTGCTCAGCGGCGCGCTGTACGCGGGAGTTCAGGGAAAGGGTTACGTCGTTTCCGGCAGTGCCTGTGCCCGTGATGGCATCCAGGGCGTCGCTCCATGTGGCAAAGCTTTGTTTGCCAGTAAGAACATCGTTGTAGCTGCTTTCAATGCCGCTGGTTCCGTACTGGGTGGAGTAATAACCCACCACGTGGGCGGCCATGCTGCCCTGAGGATACGTGCGGTGGTATGAACCGTTGGACTGCAGCACACTTTGAGCCAGGATAACGTTGTCGCTGGTAGAGATGGATCCGCGCTGTATTTTCTCCAGGCGAATAATGGTGTGGTTGTTGCCTGGAAGGTTCTGATAATCGTCTGCCTGGACCACCATGATCATGGTGAGGTTGGCCACCAGAACGGCAAACAGGCCCGCGAACACAAACATACCGCCTGTTAGGCGCTTGCCCAGGGCAAAGCGCCCCAGTGCGTTGTTGGGGCTAATAATGTGCACGCTGGACACAATCTCGGAATCCATGTTGGTGCCTTCGTCGCCGCAGCGCATAAGCAGCGCCAAGCAGGCAAAGGTCATAAGCAGCGAAGAACCGCCCTGAGAAACCAGGGGCAAGGTAAGGCCGGTAAGGGGAATAAGGCGTGTGACGCCGCCCACAATAATGAATGCCTGCAACACGATGATAACGGTAAGGCCAGCGGCTACGAAGGAACTTACGTCGCTCTTGGCGCGAGATGCGGTGGCAAAGCCGCGTACGCACAGGCTCAGATACAGCAGAAGCAGCCCCGCGGCGCCCATGAGGCCGGTCTCTTCGGCAATGCAGGCGAAAATGAAGTCGCTTTCCACAACAGGAATAAGGTACGACAAGCCTTGGCCTATGCCCACGCCGAAGAGCGCGCCGTCAGCCAGGGAGTAAA
>JAQXTF010000102.1 GCA_029219345.1 Eggerthellales bacterium | reverse complement strand
CAAGGGCTTTCCGCCTACGCTCGAGAGGTTCTCTTGCTCCTAGAGAAAGAAGAATAAAACCGAGCTCAAACGATGCGCCGCTACGGGGGCCGTGCCAGATATGAACTAGACCCCAAATGTGCAGTGAACCCCTATAGCTGGACAATCTAAGAATTGATCCGGCTATAGGGGTCTTCTTGTAAGGGGGCACATTTGCTAAGCAAAGACTATTCGCGCGAGTCCAAGGAGGCGTTCGCAAGAAGGTACTCCGAGGGGGCCACCATAACCGCGCTCGTCAAGGAGTTCGGCATGACGAAGTCGTCCGTGAAGCTCTGGCGCGAGCGCATAGTGAATCTGAATCTGAATCTGCCCCGTTTTCGTTGACGGGTCCTATGCCGCCTCCGGGCGGTTTTCCTTTGCCATCTTCTCCTCGAATTGCGTGGGGCTGAGGCATTCCTACCCGCTCAAGACGCTGCTCGGTCTCATCGGCATGAGTCGGTCGACCTGCTACTACCGCGAAACGCACGAGGCGGCCGACAGGCAGTCCCTCGAGAGGCCCGTCATCAGGGAGACCTGTTTATGTCAGCATCCCCCATGTTCATTTTTAAGCTGCAACCTACACGTAACCAACTCGCAAGGGCCGAGGAGCTTGCGGGATAGATTCCTCAATGGGGTGATGCGATCGTGTGGAGTGAGCTCCGCATGATCGATCATTCGCGCCGATCTTTTAGGCATGGCTGGGTTTAGCCATCACCACGTTTTGCCCTATATACTTTCTTTTTATTGTTCTAGCAGCTCTTTCAGCTGGTCGACGGGGATGTAATGGTATTTGCCACAGAAATGGCAGTACACTTCGGCGGTTTCGCCTTCGTCGATCATTTCTTGCAAAATCATCGGGCCCAAAGCCGCAGTGGCGCGGCTGGCACGCTCCTCGTTGCAGCCGCAATAAAACTCCACGGGCATGCACTCAGTTTCGTGGTAATCCAGGCCCGCCAAGATGCGCTGCAGCATATCGTTGGGGCTCAGTCCCTCTTCCAACATGCCGGTGACAGAAGTGATGCCGGCCAGATTGGCCTCCAGCTCGTCCACCAGATAGTCGTCGTAGCCAGGCATGAGCTGAATGATGAAGCCGCCCGCCTGGGCCACGTCTTGGGTGCGACCCACCAGCACGCCCACGCCTACCGACGAGGGCACCTGATCGCTTACGGTGAAATAGTGGGTCAAGTCATCGCCAATTTCACCACTGACCAGCTCAACCTGGCTGGAATAAGGTTCCGTGTGGGGAAGGTCGCGAATGGCAGTCAGAGTACCAGCGCCAACACCCGCGCCCACGTCCAGCTTGCCGTTGGGCTTTAGGGGCAGCCACACGTTGGGGTTGTTGGCAAAGCCCTTCACCTGGCCTTCGCAGTTGGCGGTAACCGTAAGGCCGCCTACGGGGCCATCGCCTTCCACCATGAGGGTGATGAGCTCGTCGGGTTCTTTGAACATGGCGCCCATCATGAGCGCTCCCATCATCAAGCGTCCCAACGCGGCGGTGACCAGGGGCGACGTGCGGTGGTTCTCGTGGGCGGTTTGCACCACCTGACGCGCCGTTAAAGCGAAGGCGCGGATCATGCCATCGGCTGCCGTGCCGCGTACCATGTGGTCGCGGGCTCGCAGTTTGGCGTCTTCGAAATCTATGAGGGTGGTATCTTCCACGTATTCTCTTTCTGCCAAGGTTTACCGTGCCCATTGTGCCACATTGGGGCTCTGGGCGCGCTGCCCTTTGGGTCGTTAACCGCTTTCGCGCACCTTCCCCATTACGAAATGACGGTTGTGCCTAGGCATAAGTGGCGTTTCGTCGGTTGTGCGAGGTGAAAACCTACGCACAGGTGAAATTTGGGCGCTTGTGCCTAGGCACAAGTGGATTTTGGGAAGATGATGAGCGCCAAACGTGGGCGCAAAAAGAGCGGCCCCGAAGGACCGCTCCGTAAAACATGCGGGAAAATCGCTATTCAGCCTTGGCTGCTGCGGCGTCCTTGATGGAAACACCCACGGTCTTCTTGAGAACCAGCAGGGCAACAATAACCAGCACGATGCCAATACCCAGGCAGATGATGGCGTTCTGCACGAAGCCGGCAATGACGAAGCACACGAAGGAAATCACGGCAACGGTGATAACGTAGGGCAGCTGCGTGGAAACGTGCTCGATGTGGTTCACGTTGGCGCCAGCGCTTGCCATAACCGTGGTGTCGGAGATGGGGGAGCAGTGGTCGCCTGCAACGGCGCCAGCCAGGCAAGCAGAGATGCCGATGGTCAGCAGGGTGGGCTCAGCGGTGAAGATGGGCAGCACGATGGGAATCAGAATGCCGAAGGTGCCCCAGCTGGTGCCGGTGGCGAAAGCCAGGCCCCATGCAACCAGGAAGATGATGGCGGGCAGCATGGCGAACAGGCCAGCGGCGGCGCCTTCCATCAGGCCGGCAACGAAGGTGGCAGCGCCCAAAGCGCCAGTCATGCTCTTCAGGGTAACGGCGAAGGTCAGAATGAGGATGGCGGGAACCATGGCTTCAAAGCCCTTGGCCATGCAGTCCATGGCGTCCTTGAAGGAAACCACGCGGCGAATGAGCAGATAAATGAAGGTAAACACAACTGCAATCAACGAACCCCACGGCAGGCCAACAAAGGCGTCGGTGTCGCCGAAGGCGCCAATGATGTCGCCAGCGTTGCCGCTCTCGGGATCCCAGAAACCGCCCACGAACAGTAGGCCGCAAATGCACGTAACAATCAGGAACAGGATGGGCAGCAGCATATCCCACAGGCTGGCCTTGCAGTTCTCAACAGGGGCGTCGTTGCCCAGAGAACCCAGCTCGCCATCGCTGTAGGCGGCCAGTTCGGCGCGGGCCATAGGGCCGTAATCGAAGCCCATGACGGTGATCACAATGACAAAGATGATGGTCAGCAGCGAATAGAAGTTGAAGGGAATTGCGCTGATGAACAGGCCAATGCCATCAACATTGGGCAGGTCCTGAGCAACGCCGGAAACGGCAGCGGCCCAAGAAGAAACGGGAGCAATCATGCAGATGGGAGCTGCGGTGGCGTCAATGAGGTATGCCAGCTTGGCACGGCTGATCTTCTGAGCGTCAGTCACGGGGCGCATAACAGAACCCACGGTGAGGCAGTTGAAGTAGTCGTCGATAAAGATGAGCACGCCCAGAACGAAGGTAGCAATGCCAGCGCCTACGCGGCCCTTGACGTTCTTGGCAGCCCACTTGCCGAAGGCAGAAGCAGCACCGGTGGTGTTCACCAGGGCAACCATGATGCCCAGCATGACCAGGAAGATGAAAATACCGGCGTTATCGGCAATGGCGGGAATAAGGCCGGTGGTGGCAACGTCTTCGCCTTCGCCGAACTCGCCACCTACGATGGCGGTAATGGTGCCAACGGGATCAAAACCGGTCAGCAGCAGGGCGCCAACCAAAATACCAACAAACAGAGAGCTAAACGTCTCTTTGGTGATCAGGGCTAAGACAATAGCCACAATGGGGGGCACCAAGGCCCAAAAAGTATTAACGAACACCGCTTCCCCTTTCAGTTATGAGAGCCGCACGTATCATGGCTCGGCGCGAGGACGGTGTTCAGCGTCTTCTTAGGAACCATGACAGCTCTCCGCTTTTTCCGCGACAGTGAACAGGGTATTTCCCTGAACCCCAGGACTGCGGCATGGGAATGCTCGCAATCCTTCGGCAAGCGCTCCTTTCCCTTCCCGCGCTTCCCCGCGTTGATGGAAGGTACTGATAGCGTTTGCGCCTCCGTCATGTAAACTGCCGCCCATTATAGCGCCCGCGGAAGAGGGTGCAACAGCGGTAACGAATGGGTCGTGCCAAAGGGCAGATAACCCAGGTGGAATGGTATAATTTGAGCGGATAATCCTGTGAAATCACCAAGAAAGAGGTTCTCTATGAGCATCACCCTGTATGTGGTAAGCGATGAAGGCAAAAAAGAAGTTGTTGTGCCGGAGGGCACCACCGTTCTGGCTGCCATTCGCGATGGCGGCGAGCATCTTGACGCCCCCTGCGGCGGTGCAGGAAAGTGCATGAAATGCCAGGTGCTGGCAAGCCGCAAGGGCGTGGTTGGCTACGAGCTGGCCTGCCAAAACGTGGTGGAAGACGGCATGGAAGTGGTGCTGGAGTCTCCCAAGAGCATGGTGGTGAGCGTGGAAGGCGCCTTCGATGGCTGGGTACGCGATGTCAGCGACTTGGAGGAAGGCCTTGGCATTGCCGTTGACATTGGTACCACTACGGTGGCCATGCGCCTGCTTGATCTGCAGACGGGCGCCGTGCTGGCAACTACCGGCCGCGCCAACCCCCAAATCACCTACGGTGCCGACGTGGTGAGCCGCATTTCGGCCTGCGTGGAGGGCAAGCTGGACGCTCAGCGCGCCTTGATCTCCAATGCTTTGGCCGATATGGTGCGCGCGGTGCTGAAGGAGGCAAAAGCCACTCCTGACCAGGTGAAACGATTCTTGATTGCCGGCAATACCACTATGGAATCCCTGGCGGCGGGCGTTGACCCCGTGCCCATTGGCACCGCTCCCTATGAGGCTCTTTCCCTGTTCGGTGGCCCCGAGGCCCTGGATGACCCCTACTTCGATCAGCTGCCGGCCCCCATTATGGCGCCCTGCCTGGCGGGCTATGTGGGTGGCGATATCACCTGCGGCATGATGGCCATTGACCTCATGGACAAAGAGAAGCCCCTTTTACTTCTTGACCTGGGCACTAACGGCGAGATGGCCCTGGGTTGCAAGACGGGCGCTGTTTCTTGCGCCACGGCCGCCGGCCCGGTGTTTGAAGGCGCCAATATCCGCTGCGGCATGCCGGCGTATCCGGGTGCCATCAGCAAGGTGGCCATTGACGGCGAGGGTCTGAGCTTCTCCACCATCGGCGATGCCGAGCCGGTGGGCATTTGCGGCACCGGCCTCATTGACGCTGTTGCCTGCCTGGTGCGCCTGGGCGTGGTGGACGACACGGGCCGTTTTGCCGACGAGGACGAGCTGCCCGAGAACTTGGCCGCATGCATCGATGAAGACGATGACGGCGTGTTCTTCCGCATCCATGGCAACGTGGTGGTAAGCCAGCGCGATGTGCGCAACCTGCAGCTGGCCAAGAGCGCGGTGATCAGTGGTATTCTGGTTATGATGGATGACCTGGGCATTTCTTACGACGACATCGATGAGCTGCTTATTGCGGGCGGCTTTGGCGAATACCTGAACCTTGCTAATGCGGCCGCCATTGGCCTGTTCCCCAGCGAACTTTTGGATGTGGCCCGCAGCGTGGGCAACTCCTCCCTGGAGGGCGCAACCCAGGCGGTGCTTTCCGCCGCAGCCCATGAGGCCCTTGACCGCGTGGCCAAGGATTGCCGCTACATTGAGCTTTCCACAACGCCTTCCTTCAACGAGTACTACGTAGAAAACATGTACTTCGAAGAGGGCGAATAGGCGCTGCGGGTGCGGGTTTACCCCATGGAGGAAGAGCGCTGCATATCCTACGATGATGCCCTGGACAAGGCCTGCCGTCAGGCGGCTTTGGGCGCGGCTGCCTATGGCCGTGGGGTGCTGCTGGTGGACGGCTTGGAGCGCATGGATGCTGCGAAGCGTCGTCTTGCGGCTCTGAACTGCGGTTTTGGTGTGCAGGTTGAAACGCTGTCTTCCTGGGTGGAAGACCTGTGGCAGCTGTATGGCACGGGCCAGCAGCTGGTGGGTGCTTTCGACCGCACGTTTACGGTGCACCAGGTGTTGCGCCAGCGTCAAGACGCGGGGGCGTCAGGCGCTTTCCCCGAGGCACCGGGCATGGTTTCCCTGGTGGGGCGCCTGCTGCGCGATTGCGCTCCCTTCTTTTTGGATCGCCCTGGCTTTACCTGGCCTGTCCTGAGCGCGGCGGAAGGCGAAGTGGTGGCCTTGGTGCGCGCCTGCGTTGAGGCCCAGAAGGCTGCAGGCACTATTGAACCCGCGTTGGCCTGCTGGTTGCTCGCCCGGCAGCAGGTGCTTGCCGTTCCCGTGGTGCTGTGGGATGTGACTCCTACGGCGGCCCACGAGGTGCTGCTGCGAACCGCTCCTTCTGTTGACGCCTACGCCATTGCGGCTTGCGAAAGCGCTGCTGTCCCTCGTAATGAGGAGATTTCCCAGCTCAGCGCCAATTTATACCATCCTGATTACCAGAACCCCCTTGTGCCCACGGGCCAGGTTCGCTTTGCGCTGCCCATGGGCGCTTATGCCTCGCCGGCATTGCTGACTGAGGAGCTGGCACGCCTTGTGGACCAGGGAAACAGAAGCATCGCCCTGACTTGCGTTGACCCCTATGGGGCCTTTTGTCAGCTGGCACCCCGCCTTTTGAGCAAGGGCATTCAGACCCGCGTGAAGGGTAAAGCTCCCTTGGCGCGCACCGCTTTTGGCGTGGCTTGGACCTCCCTTATGCGCTTCTTGCAGCAGGGAACCCATGATTCCAGCGCTCTGGCCAGCGATTTTGTTCTGAGCTTGTTCTCCTTTATGGAATCGGCGGCCGCCCAGCGCACCGATGCCTACCTGCGTGGTTGGCGTGGCCTGACCTCCCGCGAAGCGCTGGAACGCGTGTCTGACGAAATGGCCGAGGAGCACCGTTTGTTCCTTGAGGCGGTTTCTGAGGGCCGGCTGGTTGATGCGCTGTTGTATCAGCGCGCCTGGGTGGCTCAGCAGTCGGGCTGGTCGGATATTTTTAAGGAAACCCAGTTGGCGGCCATAGATTTCGCCCTGGAGGTTCAGCGCAAAACCCAGGAGCTGGGTATGCCGGTTGAAAGCGCTCTAATGATTTTCGACGACCACGCTTTTAAGGTGAACGCTCAGACCTTCGGGGCAGAAGATGCACCGAAGGTGACCATTCTTTCCCTAAATGACCTGGGAAAATATCCGCCTGCATCCTTTGACGCCTGCGCGCTATGCGACCTTAGCGCCGATGGGTATCCCTTGACCGATGACGAGCAGGCGGTTGATGGCCTGCTGAAAAAGCTGGGCTGCTATGTGGCTCCCCGCAAGGTGGAGCGCCTGCGAGCCTCCTTCTCTTGCGCTGTGGCCGCTGCTCGCAACAGCGTGCTGGCGCATCGAGTTTTGAAGGACGGCGCCACAGAAGAGGTGCGTCCTTCGGCCCTTTTCGATGATCTGGTTGATTGCTATCGCAGCCAGCCTACCAACTACAAGGAGCTGGATGCCCTTTTGGGCGTGCCGGCGTGTTTGGTGCCCTATGCTGCTTCGCGCGGCGAGGGTTCCATGACGAAAAACTGCACTTTATCAGGGGAAATGCCCTGTAAAAAAGACACGTTCCTACCTGCTTCTCAGCTGCAATTCCCGCAGCCCCGCCAGGTGCTGCTGCCTTCCCATCACGAGGTAAAAGCGGGCCGAGACCCCCATCTTTCCGCTTCGGCCATTGAGGCGTATCTTGAGTGCCCCTTCAAGTGGTACACCCAGCGCCGCCTGGACCTGACGACCCTTGACGCCCAGATGGATGCCCTGGCCAAGGGCAACTTCGCCCACCAGGTACTCCACGATTTCCACGATGCGCTGCAGCAGATGGGCGCAAATCGCGTGACACCTGAAACGGTGGAAGAGGCCCAAAAGTTGATGGGCGCCGCCTTTGACGCGCAGCTGCGCAAGGAGAGCAACCCTGAAACGCCGGGCGCTTACTTTGCCACCAACAACAAAGAAGCGCTGGGAATTGAGCGCTTCCGCAAAACGTTGCTTGACTTCGTGTCTTGGGAGGCAGACTTCCTGCCCGGCTATTATCCGTTATCGGGTGAGGTGCGTTTTGGTTACGACGAACCGTGCCAATATGCCGGATATTCCCTGGTGGGAAGCGTAGACCGCGTGGATGTTGACGACAAGGGCAATGCGGTGGTGCTGGATTACAAGGGGTCTGCGGGCGCCAAGTACAACTTCCGCCTGAAAGACGCCGACGCTTCTGAGATTGTACTGCCCCAAAAAGTGCAAGCCCTCATTTACGCGCAGGTTGCCCGCCGCCAGCTGGGCATGAACCCTGTTGCGGCCCTGTACGTTTCTTACGGTGCCGCCCATGGCTGTGCGGGCTTGTATGATGCTGCTCGCTTTGATGCTCGGACTGATTTGAGGGGCGCTTCGGCGGAATGCTGCCAAACCACCGCATTTTTGGACACGCTTGATAGGGTGGAAGAGCTGATTGCGGCGCGCCTTGAGCGCCTGAATGCAGGCGTTATTGAGCCTACGCCCAGCGACAACGCTTGCGCCTATTGCGCCATTGCCGGCGTATGCCAACGCGCATGCATGCAAGAGGGGAGGTGCTAGCTATGCCCAATACGCCTGAACAAGACGCATGCATTCAATGCTTGAGGGGTCCGGTGGACGTTTCCGCAGGTGCAGGCTCTGGCAAGACCTTTACCCTGACCCAGCGCATAGCTCATGCCCTTGTTGATCCTGATAGCGGCATTACCGATATCAACCAGATTCTGGCTATCACCTTCACCAAAAAGGCGGCCTCTGAGCTTAAGGGCCGTGTGCGCTCTACCCTGCGCGCCGAGGGCCTGTTTGAGCAGGCTCGCAAGGTTGATGGCGCTTGGATTTCCACCATTCATGGCATGTGCTCGCGCATCTTGAAGGCCAGCGCGCTGGAAATTGGCTTGGACCCTGGCTTTTCTATTGAGGAAAACCCGGGGCCTTTGATGGATGAGGCCCTGAATGAGGTGCTGGAAGAAAGCCGCCAGGAGCATTACGGCAGCTTTGCCCAGCTGTTCCAGACGTACCCGGTTTCGCCGTCGGGAATGGGCGGCGATTCGGTGTTGGGCCTGCTGAGCAGCCTGCTTAATGAGGTGCATGGTCTGCCCAATGGTTTTGATGACCTTCACGTTATTGTTTCTCGGGATAACCCCTCTGACCTGGCGCGACGTTTGCATGCCGTATATGATGACTCCCTGGCGCTTATGCAGCAGGTGAAGGAAAGCGCTACCCAGATCAAGAACAGGGAACAGTGCGAAAATGCCCTGGAGGCTCTGGATGACCTGATGAGGGCAGATGACGGCTGCACGGTGGAAGGGCTGCACGCCGCGCTGGGCATGTGCAGGCGTTTGAGCGCCAGCTGCGGTACCAAAGACCAAAAGCCCCTCATCAAAGACCTGCAGAGCCAATACGATGAGCTCGTGGTTCGTGTTTTGATGCTGCAAGGCGGTTTGGTGTTCCAGCAGCTGCTTGCCCTGGGCGCCAAAGTAGAGGAGCGCTTCGCGGAAAAGAAGCGGGCCCTTTCGGTGCTGGATAACGGTGATTTGATTCGCGGCGCCTTGAAGGCTTTGGAAAACCCCCAGGTGGCAGCCCAGTTTGAGAACAAGTTCCGCCTGGTTATGGTGGACGAATTCCAGGATACCGATGCATTGCAGCTGGCCATTGTGAGCAAGCTTTCGGGCGCGGGTAATTGCTACCTGTGCACGGTGGGCGATGCTCAGCAGAGCATCTATCGATTCCGCGGCGCCGATGTGGCGCTCTATCGCGCCTATCAGAAGGACATGTTCAGCCCGGCCATTACCCTGATGGGTGGTCAACCCCAGGCGCTGCGTTTAACGCGCAATTTCCGCAGCCATGGCGATATTCTGGCCTTTGTAAAAAAGGTGTGCGCCCAGCCCCAGGTATTTGGCCAGGATTTTCTTGATTTGCAGGCAGTCTACGATGGCGCTGGCTACAAAGGCGCCGACCCGCGCATTTTTGTGGACGTGACCATGCTGCCCTCGGGCAAAGGTGAACAGGTGGGCAGTAAGGCCGATGCTTTGCTTCAGCAGGCCCAATGCATTGCGGAATTCTTCGGTCGCATGCGCCAGGCGGGTCATAAGCTTTCCGAGATGGTGCTGCTGTTGGGCGCCACCACCCATGCTGATTTGTACGCCCAGGCGCTGCGCCAGGCGGGTTTTGACTGCGTGATTTCGGGCGGATCGCTGTTCGCCAAGTCTTTCGAGGCACAGCATATGGTGTATCTGACCCGTGCCCTGATCAATCTAAAAGATACGGAAGCTCTGGCAAATGTGCTGATGGGGCCTTTATTTGCCCTCTCTGCGGAAGAAATGGACTTCTTGGGAACTTCGGTGGATGAGGATTCGGGCCGTGCGGTGAAGCGTTCGCTGGACAAGGGATTGGGCGCCTGCGCGTCGCTGCTTTACGGTGGCTACGGCGAAAAGGGCGAGGCTCTTGCTCAGGAATATCCGGCCTTGGCTCAGGCGGTGGACCTTTTGTATGGCGCCCGCCGTATTTTGCGCTGGCGGCCTCTGACCCAGGTGCTGCAGTGGTTGCTGTGGCAATGCGGCCTGTTCGCCGAGCTGGAGCGCCAGGGAGCCGAAGGTGTTGCCGCCATGGGCAACTACCTGAAGGCGTTACGCCTGATGGAGGCCATGGAAGCCAAGGGAGAAGTGGGTCCCGCTTGGGTAAGCGCCCGGTATGGTGCCGCCATTGCGCAGGGTCTGAAGGAGGCGCCGGGCGCCTTGAACGTTGACGGGCAAGAGGCCATTCGCATCATGACCATCCATGCCTCCAAGGGCTTGGAGTTTCCCATTGTGGCTATGGCCGATTTCGCCAAGAACCCTCGCACCAGCAACCTGCTTATCGCGCGCCATAACCAACAAACCTATGCTGCCTTGTTCCCCAAGGGTGAAAAGATAGGCACGAAGAATTACGGAAAAAACGAGGCCTTGGCCTTGGTGCCTGAAGATGAGGAAGTGAGTCCCCAGGTGCTCCAGGGAGCCGATGCTTTGCGCGCCCAGGTGCTGCTGCAGCAGTATGCCCTGGCGGATGAAGCGGCTGAGGGTCAGCGCCTGTTCTATGTGGGCGCCACTCGTGCGAAAGAGGCGTTAGGCCTGTTCATCACCGCAAAAGAGGGCGAAGATCCCACTAAGGTGTTCCCGGCAACCTATGGCGATGTGGCCAGCGCGCTGTTCGACAGCGGAGTCATTCCCGTGGGCGAGAGCTATTGCGAGTACGGCGGAACCCAGCCTGCATGGGTGCGTTGCCGCCTGTTTGAGCTGCCCGGTGCGGAAGAAGAAGCGACGGATGGGAACGCGTCGGCGGCCCTTGCTCCGCGCGTGCTGTACCAGGTGAAAATGCCCCGCATGCTCAAAGGCTGCCTGTGGTCCGAGAGCCGGCAGGATATGTTCTCGTATTCAGCCCTAGAGGGCGGTCGTGCTACGGCTGAAGAGCTGCAGGGGCTGGTGGTCGCCGATGACGATGAAGGGGATGGCGCTGCGGCAAGCCGTATTCGCCGTGCCTCCGCCGATGACGACAAAGCTACCGATTTTGGTTTGGCCCTGCATCGTCTGTGCCAGCTTTCTTGCGCCGTTTGTGCTGATAGGGCTCGTAATCAGGTGGCTGCCGTTGCGCAGACGTATGGCGTGACCGATAGTGCGCGCCTGCAAGCGGCCCTTGGTCGCTGGCTGGGAAGTGCTGCCTTCCGCCGTGCCCAGCAGGCGAAGCTGCGTCTGCCCGAGCAACCTTTTGCGGTGACGTTTGAGGGCACCCATGAGGTGATGGAGGGCTTCATTGACCTGCTGTGCGTGGAGGAAGATGCATCGGGTCAGCGTCGCGCCTACGTGGTTGACTACAAGACGGGCGGCCAGCCCAGCGAAAGCGCAGAGGCTTTGCAACAAAAGCACGGTTTGCAGGCGTTTTGCTACGCCTATGCGCTGCTAAAAGAGGGGTTTGCCCAGGTAGAGATTGATTTCGTACGAGTTGAGCAGGATGATCCCCAGGGGGCAGACACGCTGCAAACCGTGGGATATCGCTTTGATTCCAGCGCCCTTCCGCAGCTGGAAGAGGCCCTTACTGCTCGCCGCGCTTCACGTTCATAACCGTAATACCGGCAATAACCAGCAGGATGCCTGCACCGTTGAGCAGACTCAGGGGCTCGCCCCAGAACAGCACGCCCACCAGGGTTGCGGCAACAATTTCCCAAGAGGCCACCACCGATGCTACGCCGTTTTCCACGCCCTTAAGGCCCTCGGTGTACATGAGGTAGGGAATGGCGCAGCAAAGCAGGCCGATGAACAGGCAATAGAGCCACATTTGCGGGCAAACCTGCACCTGCGCGAAGCCCGAATAGTCAATAAGGGGCAGGGTTCCCACGGTGGTAAAGGCAAAGGTGTAGAAGGTGACGGTGGAAGAGCCGTAGCCGCGATTGAAGGCGCAGCGGCTGAAGATGCTGTACAGGGCGTAGCCCAGGCCGGCGCCCAGGCCCAGCACCACGCCGCCCAGGGGTAAGGGGTCGTTGGAGCCTATGATTCCCGCCGAGCAAGCGGCGCCCATGAGAACTAGGCAGACAGCGGCCAACTTGGGCGGGGTGATGCGCTCCTTGAACAGGGGTGCCGAAATAAGCATGACAAAAATGGGCGAGGTGTACAGCAGCACCACCGCCACGGAGGCGTTCATGGCGTTGATGGCGGAAAAGTAGCAGAAGCTGAAAAACACCACGCTTAAAATGCCGGTGCCTACGAAGCACCAGATGTCGCGCAGTTTGATGCGCAGGGAGCTGCGGTCTTTAATGAGCAAGAAGATGCCCAGAAAGACCGTGGTTACCACGCCACGGGCCAAGATAATCATCATTTGCGAGAGGCCCAACGCGGTGAGGGAGCGGCTGGCAATGCTGATAAGGCCCCAGCAGCTGGCGGCAGCAATAATCAGAATATATGACAAAGCCTTCTTTTTCATGAGGGGTATTCTAGTGTTCTTTTGCGGGGTGGGAGGTTAAATTCGGTGGAAAGAAATGGCTAAAATATTAGCTAAAAATCTTGACTTATCCCAAATAATAGCTATTATAGTTAACACATTAGCTAACATATTAGCTATAACATATTTAAATAAAACAGCAAACGCAGTATAAACACGCCACAAGGTTAATATGTTAGCTAACGTTCCAACAACTCAACAGACGCTCGGGGACCCTCGGGCGTCTGCTGTTATTGCGCGGGATATTGCCCAGCGCATGCGCGGCCGCCGCAAGGAGCTGCACCTTTCCCAAAGCGCTCTGGCTGAGCAGTCGGGGGTGAGCTTGGGCTCCCTCAAGCGCTTTGAGCAAGACTCCCTTATCTCGCTGGAATCCCTTATCAAATTGTCGATGGTGCTTGGGTGTGAGGAAAGCTTCCAAGGTCTTTTTGAGGTGCAACAGCAGCAAGCACCCTCATCCTTGGAAGAAATGGTGGCTCAGGGCCATCACCTTCTGGATCAAATTGCCCTTCTGGAATCCGCTCGCTAAAAACCTGCCAAATTACCCCCTCATTTGGCATGTTTTCAAAAACCTGCCAAATGATGGGGTAGTTTGGCAGGTTCTCTCAGTGATGCTTCGCTAGCAGTTTGCGGCTGCCAAGAGCCACAATGATAAGCACGACGCATGCAATTGATCCCAGGTAGAAGCCTGCCGTGGGGCCCGCGAAGTCAATGAGCGCGCCGCTGATGGTGGGGCCAATGGCCAGGCCACAGGTGGTGCCGGCGCTTACCCAGGTGAGGCTTTCGGTTAGACGGTTTGCCGGCACAGCTTTTTCGCAGAAAGAATTGATGGTGATGAAGCACGGGGCGTAAACCACCGCGCCTGCAAATGAGATGAAGTAAAACAAGGGTACATCGGTGATAAAGGCCATGCCAACGTAGCCCAGAGCAATGGCGATACATGCCACTACCACCTGCTTGTCCAGGCTGCTTTTGAAAACCAGCATGCCAAAGGTGAAGCTGGCGCACATGGAAATAAGAGACGCCACTGATACGCCAACGCTGGCCACATTGGGTCGGCCAATGCTTTGGGCAAAGGTGATGGTGGTGGTGTCGAAGCAGCCGAAAAACAGGCCCACCAGCAGCGTCATGCTGAACAACACGCGAATAACGGGCAGGTCTACCAGGGCAATGCGGTGTTTGGTGGCGGGAGCTTCTTCTGCGGTGATATCGGTGTGCTTTTTCCATCCTACCTGGGGTTCGGTGCTGCGTGCTTGGGTGAGCAGGATGAAAACGCCCAAGATGAAACTGATGCAGCCCGCCAAAATGCCGGCGATGGGAACAATCATGTTGGAAAGGGAGATGGCCAGTGCAGGTCCAATCATGAAGGCAAAATCTTCAATGACGCCTTCGTAGGAGTACACGCTTTTCAGCTCAGGCACGTTCCCCTTGATCTGTTTGGTTTCAATGAGGTAGGTCCAGCGGGTGCGGGCGATGGCGGGGGCGCTCGGCACGAAACCCATAAGCAGGGCGGCCAGGTACATGAGCTCCTTGGGCAGTTGGAAGGCCACGACGGCCAGCAGGCTTAGGGCGCCGCACATGGCGATGGTTGAGGTGATGAGAATCACGTGGTGCTGGCCGCGCTCGTCCATAAATTTGCCCGTGCGGGGCGAAATGAAGAAGGTGGAGATGGCCAGCATGGACGACACCGAGCCCGAAAACAGGGCGCCGTGGCCCGAAAGGGTGAGCATGGAAACCACGCCCAGGGTGCCCATATACATGTAAATGCGCATGAGAAAGCAACCGATATCAAACAGATAGGCCTGTCTGACGGCAATAATGTCTCTGTATACGCTAAAATTAACATTCTTCATAATGCGCAGTATAACCTTTGTTGAGCGCATTCGATTTATCCGTCTCGTGAAAGGAGAATGATGAGCAAAGAGGGCAGTAGTAGCAAGCTGGCGGTAGTGGCAGCTATTCTAGGCAACGTTGGCGTAGCGGTGGTGAAGTTCATTGCAAGCGCCATTTCAGGTTCGTCGGCGCTCTTCTCTGAAGCGATTCATTCTCTCGTTGACTGCGGAAACGGTATTCTCATTCTGGTGGGCTTGCGCAAGGCGCGTCGTGCCCCCGACTACACACACCCTTTTGGCTCGGGTAAAGAGCTGTATTTCTATACCTTGGTGGTGTCGCTGGCCATCTTTTTACTGGGCGGCTGCGTAGCCATTTTAGAAGGCGTTCAGGCTATTCGCCATGCTTTGGCGGGTGCTGTTGAACCGGGCGATCCTCTGGTGGGCTACATTGTTTTGGTGGCTGCGGCCTTTATTGAGGGCACGTCTTTGACCATCGCCCTGAAGCAGTTCAATGCGGCGCGCGGATCCATGGGCCCCATTGCCTTCATTCGCCAGGCCAAGGACCCGTCGCTCTACACCGTTGTTTTGGAAGACTCCGCCGCTGAGCTGGGCTTGCTGTTTGCGCTGGTGGGTACCGTGCTTACCCAGGTGACGGGCAATGCCGTTTTCGATGGAGTCGCCTCCGTGCTCATTGGTTTGCTGCTATGCGGCGTTTCGGCCCTGCTGCTTTCCGAGACCAAGGGCTTGCTGGTGGGCGAGGGTGTTTCCCCTGATGAAGTTGATGAAATGCGCGCTATTGCCGAAGACGACCCGCGGGTCACGGAAGCAGGCTCCATTCTGACCATGTATATGGGCCCCACCTCGCTCTTGGTGGTTATGGATATCTCCCTGGTGTCGGGCGTTTCCCCCGAGGGTGTTGACGAGATCACTGACGCCATTGAAATGCGCATTAAGAACCGCTGGCCTGAAACCGCTCAGGTCTACATTGAGGTTGAGCGCAAGAGCGTGGTGTTGGAGGAGCAGGAAGAACAGGAACTCTGGGAAGAATAGCCTGCCTGATGCCCTGCCATTTGGCAGGTTTTGCGGCTACTTCAGTTCTTTGCCTAGTTCGGCGGCGAGCTGGGGAAGCAGCTGCGCCATGGTGTCATCGATGGTCTTCTTCTTCAGCTGGCATTCCCAAATGACATGCACCGTCCAGCCCATCTCTTCCAGCTGGGCTTTGCTTTGCTCGTCACGCTCTTGGTTCTTCTCGAATTTGATGGTCCAGTACTCCACGTTCTTGCTG
>JAQXTF010000101.1 GCA_029219345.1 Eggerthellales bacterium | reverse complement strand
GAAGACGCTGACCATTTCACCGTTTTCGATGCCCAGCTTCTCAGCGTCCACGGTGTTGATCCACACTTCCTGAGGTGCAGCCTGCTTCACAACGTCAATGCTGCCCCAGCTGGAGTGGGTGCGGGCCTTGTAATGGAAGCCCGTCAGGGTAAAGGGAAGCTTCTCGGTGCAGTCTTCGTAGCTGTCAACACCGGGGGTGTACAGAGGAATAGGAGCAATAACGTCGCGAGGATCGTCCAGCTGCCAGGTCTCTGCCATCTTCTGCAGACGCTCGGAGAAGATTTCAATCTTGCCGGAGGGAGTCTTCAGGGGGTTGGCCTCGGGGTCATCCACAAAGGACTTCAAAGCAGGAGTGTAACCGGCGGGGTTACGATAGTGGAATTCGCCCATCTTGTAGCCTTCTTCATAGCTGGGCAGACGGGGATCCTTAGCGCGGGCGCCTTCGTAAATCTGCTTAGTCCAGCCTTCCTGGTCCTTACCGTCCAGGTACTTGTCCTTAACGCCAGCGACAGCGCACAGATCGGCACACACGTCAAAGGAGCTGCGGCGCTCGAACTTCTCACCATTGGTCTTGGGGTCAATGGGGCTTGCGAAGGTTACGGAAGCAACGTCGCCCGACCAACCGTCGTTGATGATGCCTTTCTGCTCGGCACGCATGATGTCGGGCAGCAGGATATCGGCATACTTGGCAGCATCGTTCATGAGGGTTTCGAAAACCAAGATGAACTCGCACTTGGTTTCATCAACCAGAATGTCATGAGCAACGTTAGCGTCGGAATGCTGGTTGGTAAAGCAGTTTCCGCCGTACTCAACCAGGAACTTGATGTCGGTGGACAGCTTGTCAGTACCCTGGACGCCGTCATGCAGAGCGGTCATCTCATGACCGTGATCAATGGCGTCAGCCCAAGTGAAGATGGAGATCTTGGACTTGCAGGGATTGTCGCCGCCAATCCACGGCAGGCTGAAGGAGTAGCTGGCCACGTCCAAGCCGGTAGAGGTACCGGGCTGGCCCAGCTTACCAACCAACAGAGGCAGCATGGAGACAGCCAGGCAAGAAAGCTCGCCGTTGGAACGGCGCTGAATGCCATAGTACTGACCGATAAAGGGAGCCTTGGCAGCAGCCAGTTCTTCGGCCAGCTTGGTGATGCGCTCGGCGGGGATCAGGGTGATGGCAGCAGCCCACTCGGGGGTCTTCTCTACCTTGTCGTAGCCCTTGCCCATAACGTATGCCTCGTAGGACATGTCCTTGCCCTTGTAAGCCTCGGGCATGGTTTCCTCGGAAAAGCCAATGCAGTACTTGTCCAAGAAGTCGCGAGCAATCTTGCCGGTCTTGATAAGCACGTTGGCAATAGCAGCAACCAGAGCAGCGTCGGTGCCAGGGCGAATGGGCAGCCATTCATCATCGGTGTTGCACAGTGTATCGTTGAAGCGAGGGTCAATATGAATGTACTTGGCCTTCTTGTTCGTGCGGTGCTGGTACTCGTAGCCGTGCTTGGATTCGCCGGTGGAACCCATCATGGAGTCGGACGGAGACCAGCCCATGCAGATAACCAGGTCGGCATCCTTGATAGCAGCAGGAGTAGAAGCAGTCTTAGTTCCCCACATATAGGGAGCAATGAAGGTGATCTGGGCAGCGGAATAGGTGCCGTAGTAACCCAGGTAGCCACCAGTGCAAGACAGCCAGCGACCAACAGGACGGCCGGTCAGGCTATAAACGCCAGAGCCCAGGGTCCAATACACAGCCTCGGGGCCATACTTCTTGTAGGTTTCCTGCAGTTTGTCGTTGATGGTCTTGATGGCCTCATCCCACGTAATGCGCTCGAACTTGCCTTCACCGCGCTTGCCAACGCGCTTCATGGGGTAGTTCAAACGATCGGGGCTGTTAATCCAACGACGCACCGAACGGCCACGCAGGCAGGCACGCTGGCGGCTGGTTTCCTCGTTGTCCCACGCCTTCTGCTCGGACTGGATCCACTGCAGCTCGCCGTCCTTGACGTGCATCCACAGCGGGCAACGGCTTGCGCAGTTGCAGGAGCAGTGGCTTTGAACCACCGTCTCCGTTGCGGTCTCCTGGTTGGCTTCGGCGGCAAAAGCCGGCTCCACCTTCTCGAACATATCGTCAAGCAGCATGCCACCGAAAGCGGCAGCCACAGCACCGGCAGAAGCGCCCTTAATCAGGGTTCTGCGGGAAACATTCAGTTCCATGTTCGATTCCATTTTCCCTCCTTCTTCTCTTTATCTTTCGATCGCCTTTCTTCATTCCTCTTTCAGAGAAGGCGGACTCGAAAAACCTTTCAAGCCAGCTCACAACTTAGACCGCCTCGAGGGCGAATGCATCACATGTTCTATGTGATTTTCTTATCATTCCAGTTCAAAGCATTAACCATTCCTCACATGCCACAACATCCACCTGGAATGCTGGGTTACAATACACCAAGGCAATATGAGACGCATCATACGATATTCGCCTTGACCGGAGAGGATTTTATGAGACACGTCGCTGCATCAGATATCGCTTGCGCGCCCGCGGGCGTGTATCGCGCATACCTGCAGCACTTCGTTGATGCCCGTAAAGATTTCGGCCAAGTACAGCGCAGCTTCGGCGTGCCCATTGCCACCGACATCCTTGAAGCCCGTCGCGTCCAAGCCCTTCGCAAGCGCGTTTTGGCGCTAGGCGCCCGCAGCCGCAATGACGGCAAGAGCATCGTGTGGGGGCAGCTCTCCCCCGCCTGCGCTCGCTGCCGCACCGGCGTCAAAAGCGTTTCAGAATTTATTTCCCTAGCATGCAGCCGCTCGTGCTGGTTCTGCTTCAACAGCAACCAACACGACTTCAAGCAGTACCGCAAAGAAAGGAAAGATTGGAAGACCGAGCTTTCCGCCTATTCTCAGCAGATGGACGGCCTTGATTTCGTGGCCCTCACTGGCGGCGAGCCCCTCTTGTTTCCCGACGAAACCCTTGAATTCTTTCGCACCGCTCAAACGGAAAACCCCCGCGCCCATGCGCGCCTGTACACTTCGGGCGATGGCCTCACTCCCGCACTTTTAGCGCAACTTGCCCAGGCGGGCCTTAATGAGATTCGTTTCAGCGTAAAACTTGACGATTCCGTCGATGCACAAGAGCAAACCCTGAACCTCATCGAGGAAGCAACGAAGGTCATTCCCTCCGTTATGGTGGAAATGCCTGTCATCCCAGGCACCCATGATCAAATGATCGCGCTCCTTCAACACCTAGAAGCCTGCGGCGCTTTTGGCATTAATTTGCTTGAGCTCTGCTTCCCCCTTCATAACGCCGCGGCCTACAAGAAGCGCGGCTTTAAGCTGAAAGCAGACCCTTACGCGGTGTTGTACGACTATGGCTACGCTGGCGCGCTGCCCGTCGCGGGAAGCGAAGAGCTGGCACTGCGGCTCATGGAAGAAGAAATAACCCGCGGAACCAAATTGGGTCTGCATTACTGCTCGCTGGAAAACAAGAACACCGCTCAGCTGTACGATCAAAATGGCGGCGGCTCACGCGCCATACCCCTTTACACGTTTTCCCATCGCAGTTTCTTCTACGAAACGCTACGCTGCTTTGGACCCGACGCCGTCATTTTGGCCGACGCCCTTGACACAGCGGGATGCAACCATGCATACGATGAAGAGAATTCCATGGTGCAATTTGCCCCGGAAGACCTCGCCGCCGTGAAAGCCGTAGCATCAAGCATGACGCTCTTTTTGGCGTCCGCCGTCATCGAACGCGACGAATCGGGAGCCGCGCGCTTCCGCGAGGTTGACATTCAGGTTCTTGAAGATAGCGATTGCGATTCACTTTCCCGGGCACTCACGATGCCCCTCGAGGAGGGTTAAATGGTCGATGTCGGTTTTGCTATGGGCATCAATCAACTTTCGTTGATGCTTTTCACCACCGCCGCCCCCGCCGGCGCTCTCGCATTTGCAGCATCTGCCACCGTCGGTTTCTTTATGGAAAAAGACGATGCCAGGAAGGACCGCCTGCGC
>JAQXTF010000100.1 GCA_029219345.1 Eggerthellales bacterium | reverse complement strand
GGGTTTATTCCCCAAAAGGTGCGCGATGCGGTTTTGGTAGCAAACAGCGCCGCCGAGGTGGCAGCGCTGTTGGAAAAGCAAGGTATTTAAAAGCCGCTAGTCTTCGGGGAAGAACGCTTCCAGCGCGGCCTTATCGGTAGGCTTGGAGGCCAGGGAGCCCACCACCATGAGCACCAGAGCAACGGTGATGCCGATGGTAATCTGATGCAGGCCGAAGAGCTTGAAGCCCAGAGCCATGGCCACGCAGTAGGCCGCCACGCCGCCGCCCATGGAAAGCAGGGCGCCCATCTTGTTGGCGCGCTTCCAGAACAGGCCGCCCACGAGCACCCAGCAAAACGCCGTCTCCAGGCCGCCGAAGGCGAACATGTTGATCTTCCAAATCACGTCAGGCGGAACGATGGACAGCACGAATACCACAGCACCGATAACGAAGGTAACAATCTGGCTGGCGCGAACAACCGTGTTCTCGGGGGCGCGCTGGCCCTTCTCCTCCAGATGATGCAGCCACAGGTCTTTGATGATGGCCGAAGAGCTGGAGATGAGCAGGCTGGACACGGTAGAGATGCTGGCCGCGATGGGGCCGATAATGGCCACGCCCACCAGCCAAGGGGGCAGGGTTTGTACGATGGCTTGCGGGATGATGTTGTCCACGCTGTTGCCGTATTGGGCCAGGTCGCCGGTGAGAACGCCTGCCGAAAGCACGCCCAAAGAGGTAACGCCGATCATCATGGCGCCGCAGATAACCGTACCCCAAATCATGGCGGAATGCAGCGACTTGGTGTCTTTGTAGCTCATGGTACGCACCACGCTCTGGGGCAGGCAGAAGGTGAACACGCCCACCAGCAGCCACTGGGTGAAGTACAGGCCAAGGGGCATGCTGCCACCAGAGAACGGCTCCATCATCTGGGGATGATTGGTGGCAATGGCGTCCATAATGTTGGTGTAACCACCGCCGGCAGAAAGAATGCCGCCGGCCAGCACCACAATGCCCACGATCATGGCAATGCCGCACAGGGCGTCGGTGAAAGCCACGCCGCGAAAGCCGCCGATGGTGGTAAACAGGATGCAGGCAATGCCGAAAATGGCCAGGCCCACGAAGTAGCTGTAGCCGGTGACCGCCTCAAAGAGCTTAGCACCGCCCACGAACTGGGCAATCATAGTGGTGGCGAAGAACAGCACCATGATGGCCGCAAAAAGCACCGCCAGGGCGTTGGACTGGAAGCGCTGGCGAATGACATCGATTACCGTCACGGCGCCCAGCTTGCGGCTGATGAGCGCCATCTTCTTGCCCAGAATGCCGTACAGCAAAAACAAGGCCGTGACCTGCACCGTTGCCATGTACACCCAGCCCCAGCCAATGGACCACGCCTGGCCCGGGCCGCCCACGAAACTGGAAACGCTACCGTAGGTGGCGATGGTGGTCATGGCCAAAACAAAGGGGCCTAGGCTGCGGCTGCCCAAGAAATACTCGGAAACGAAACCGCCGCCCTTGGCAGACTGACGACGAGCCACGAAGGCAACAACCAGGGCCACTACCAGAAACAGCGACACCGGAAGCAGGCCAGCAAGAGGAAAGTTACTCATGGCACGCCTCCTTTTCTTCAGCCACAAGTGACTCATCGTCGAGGTCGTAATTTAGAAAGATCTTCTTAGCCAAAACCACCACAACAATGATGGAGCAAACCCAGGTACCAATGGTGCCGCCAACCACCCACAGGGGTGTATGGAAAATCTGCACGTCAAGGCCGGAAAGACCAAAACCGCACACGGCCCACACGGCTATGGTGATAGCCAGTGCCACAACTGTGGCTCGCGCCTCCCGGTTTGCCTGGGCGTGTTTTTGCTTGTAGGAAAGCATCTCGGAGTCCCCTTCTCTCGCAGGGCGCAAGCCCTCCCTTGCGGAGCTTGCAAACGGATTGTACGGGCCAGCAAACAAATGCGAATGGAATTCTATTTTTTGTAGGGAAACGTAGGGACCTGATATACTTTCATCAAGGAGGAGTAAGCATGTTTTTGAAGCAGACCAAACGAGATGGCCGCGTTTACTTGAGCGTGGTGCAGAACTATCGCGAAGACGGCCTCGTGCGCAGCAAAACCGTGGAATCCTTGGGTTATGTGGATGAGCTAGCCCGGCAATTCCCCAACCCCGTGGAGCACTTCAAGGAATACGTGGCCGATTTGAACCGGCAGCGCGAAGCAGAGGCTCAGCCCGTGCGCTTGACTATCCCCCGCAACGCCCACATCGCTCCCGAAGGTGCTGACGCCGTGAGCCTGGGAGCGGCCTTGTGCATCGCATACCTGGATGTCTTGGATGCTGGCGCATTTTTTGGCAGCAAACCAACCGGGCGCATCTTTGAGCTGCTGGCCGCCGCCCGCATGATGCACGCGGTGCCCATGCATCAAACCTGGACCAACCGCACCAAATTCCCCCGCCACTGCCCTGACGACTACGGGCAAATCTACGAGGCCCTGCCCGCCTTCGCTAGCAAGGCCGACGCCTTTGTTGCGCACCTGAACAGGCGCTATGACGTTTTGCGCGGGCGACGGGGCCTAGATAACGTGCGCCTGGTTTTCAGCAACTACACCTTCGACTGGCCCGCCCGCGGCCAACAGGGCGGCCCAGACGAAAGTGCCCGCAGCCAGCAGGGCAGATTTTGCATTGCCATCGACAGCAGAGGCATCCCCCTCACCTATCGCGTGGTCGCCCACGATCTTTCCGCGCAGCAAATGCGCGCCCTGGCCGACGACGTGAAAGCCGAAACCGAAGCGCGCAAGATCACCCTGGTCGCCGCCCAGGTTCCCAACGCCCACGAGGTCATGCAAGAGCTTACCGCAAGCGACAACGGCTTCGTTTTGCTCCTTCCCGCAAATGAGGCATCATCCCAGCTTAACGAATGGGTTTGCGGCAGCGAAGGCTACCGTCCGGCCAACAACAGATCCTTTTTGCTGAAAGCGCGCACCTCGTCTCACCGGCTCGCGGGGAAAGGAAACGCTATTCCTTGCAAAGAGATAGCGTTCAAGGGGGCCGGCGCTCACCAAAACGAGGCCTTCTGCATTATTTCCAGCGAAACGCAGCTCTCCGATGCGTCCATCTTCAACATTTATCGCGAGCTGTGGCGCGTACATGAGCCCTTCCAGATTATGACCGCCGACTTCATTTCGGCGCCTCTCGCAGTTGACACCCGCGTTCACTTGGAGGCTCATTTTTGCCTGTGCTATGCCGCCTTTTTCGCTCTGCGTATGATGCGCGAAGACATGAATTGGCAGTTCAACGCCGCATCGGTGGCCGACGCCCTACTGCGCATGGAGGGCGCATTCCTCGACGAGAACTGGTTTCTGTTCAACTACCGAACAGAGGTGACGGATGCCGTTCAGGCTGCTTGCGGCGTTGACCAGGCACGTCGCATTATGAGCCGCGACGACATCCGTCGC
>JAQXTF010000099.1 GCA_029219345.1 Eggerthellales bacterium | reverse complement strand
TTTCTTTGAGCATCCGACCATCAGCATATGAGTGGAACAGTATGTTCCACTCCTTGTTAACCAAAAGAGCCTTCTGTGTCAGATTCGAGCTGCCAACAATAACGGTGCTCACGCCCTCTTTGTTGAAAAGATAGCCCTTCGCATGAAAGCCACCTTGGAAAACGCGCGCCTCAATGTTAGGGAATTCGAGCAGCTTTCGCAGAACCTCAGGCTTGTTGAAATTGTTATAAGTGGTGGTCAGAATACGACCTTTAATACCACGACGTTTTAGCTCTTGCAACGACTCCATCAGGGGTGATAGGCCACCAGAGGTAACAAATGCAACCGAAAAATCGAAACTATCGCATTCCTGGAGCTGGTGCTGAATCACCGAAAGCAGCGTCTCCGCGCGCTCAGCATCATTGGTCACAAAACGAGGCGCAAAGCGCTCATCTGCACTTGTGGACGCATCAATATATCCCGCCTCAAGAGCGGCCTTGAACTCGATAACCTCGTGGACAAATTCACCGTTTCCGCTGGTCATCTCGAAAATACTTTCCGCTGATTAGCCAATAATTTTCTGAGCACGGATAGCCTCAACCACGGCGACGTCCGCAGGAAGCCACTCTACAGAATCAATCGCATTAAGGGTCAACCATTTAGCAGCACTATGCTCCAGCAGGTGCAGGCGGCCTTCAGACACGTGGCACACATAGCAATGCATGGTCAAGTGGAAAGTGGGATAGTCGTAATCGATCGTGGTCAGGAAGCCGTCCACGGCAACGGTTGTTTCCAGCTCCTCCTGGATTTCACGAACGATTGCCTGCTCAGGAGTTTCACCGGGCTCTACCTTCCCGCCAGGAAATTCCCATCCACCTGCAAAGTCACCATAACCACGCTGAGTGGCAAAAATAGCGTCTTCTTTTTTGATTACGGCTGCAACAACTTCAACGGTTTTCATGGGAAGCTCCTCTTCGTTCTTGCCTCCCATTGTACCCGGGCTGCCGGTTCGGGACCAGATCCCAAAGCGTGGCCGGTGAAACTCTTTACCAGCCATTCCGAGTATATTTGCACTTAGGAAAAGCACTGCAGCCAATAAACGTCTTGCCGTCGGCCTTTCGTCTGCGTTCCACCAGATCAGCACCGCAATAAGGACATATCTTTCCTGCGACTACAGCCCTGGCCTCTTCAGTATGCTTCGCAAGCGCCTCATCGCTTGACGCAGCTTTCAGCTCATCAAGCTTCACTTTCAGCGCCGCAAATTCATCCTCATTGAAGACCACCTGTCTGCGCTCCAAATCGCACTTCATATCATGAACCAAATGTCGCCGCTGGCAAACACGATAGAACTCGCCATAAAGGGGCACGTTCTTAAGCTCGCATTTATCAGAGAAAACGATGAACGAGCGAAACGCGCTCTCTGGCAGCCGCAAGTACTCCGCCAGCGCCCTCACATGCGTTTGGTTTTGCTGGATGGGATTATAAAAATGTTCTTTTCGCCCGTGCCTCAAGCACATGGTCCACTGTCGCTGGTCTTTGTTACCGAAAATCCACCCAATGTAATTCTTGGACTCAATCACATAAATGCCCCGCTCATGCAGCACAAGCACGTCAATTTCAGACTCACTCGTAGCCTTTCCCCGTCGCGGAACCAAAATATTCATATACGTCACAGATTGTCCCGGCAGATTGTTATTACCCACCGCGTACTCAGCCAAGTATTCTCCGTAATGACCTTTTCCCTGAAGCATATGGGGAATTCGCTCAAAGGGCCCCGGCGATTCACCTTTCAAGAACGAACGAAGCGACATGCTACCACCCGCGCACTTCGAAACGGCGCGGGTCAACACCTAGCTGCTCGGCCTTCCTGCACAGCGAGTAGCCGTCCATGCGCTCAATGTCCCACACGTCCATCATGGCCGCGCCCATGCCGCTAAGCGCCGCCGTGCCGCAGTAATCCAGCAGGTACGCGCGCAGTGCATCAACGTCAATTTCCATCGGGGCTCCTTTCGCAGACGGTCAGCCGACATCAAAGGCTCAAATGAATCGAAACAAGGCCATTGTTTCCTGCGCCCATTATACCGCCCCACGCACGAAAATGGCCGCCCCGAAGGACGGCCATTGGCAATCTGCCAGCAACGATGCGCTTAGCGGTGATTCTCCTCCAAACGCTGCAGCTCTTCG
>JAQXTF010000098.1 GCA_029219345.1 Eggerthellales bacterium | reverse complement strand
AAGTCCCTTCCCCGTTCTATGCGATATGCGAAACACCGAGTTAAATAGCTTCTGCTCCGCGCAGCCCAGGATGATGCCGTCGCATCCAGCCAGAGCCAGGGAGTTGCCAAAGCACTTCTTAACAATGATACCCATGATCAGGGCCATGATAACTACGAAGACGGCGGTAACCAAAATACCCAGAATCTGGCTAATCAGCAGCGTGGGATCGCCGGTGTACAGCAGGCCGCCAAAGTCGGTCCAAGAAAGCTCGGGTACGCAGAAAGCCCAAATAAAGGATTTTTCGAAGTTCGCGAAAACTTTTATTTAGCCTCTCAACAATCCAAAAGGATGGTTCCTTTTAGCATGATTTAGCAATCAACCGCCTACAGCGGAACAAAGATGCCTACGATCACCAGCAAAACACCCACAGCAAACGCGATAAAGTCGGTAGCGCCAAACGGATACTCCTTGTAACCGCTGGTGCGCGAACGCAGATTGAAACCGCGCACCTCGGCCGCAATGGCGGCGCTGTTGGTCTTGCGCACGCTGCTCACCAGCAGGGGCACGCATAGGGGAATCATCAGGCTGATGCGTTTGGCCAGGCCACCGTCGAATTCCACGCCGCGAGCCATCTGGGCCTCCATGATGCCACTCATGTCGTTCATGAACACAGGGATGAAGTGCACCGTGCTGGTAAAGGTGAAGGCGTACTTGTAAGGCAGGTGCAGAATCTTCACCATGGCGTTGGCCATATCGGTGAGCTTGGTCACGTAGAAGGTCAGGAACAGAGGCACAGCGCAGGCCACCAGGCGCAGAACGATGCGAATGGCGTTCAGCACGCTCTCGGTGCCAATGAAGCCCCACGGCAGCTCCACCAGTACGTCGCCTTCGGGAGTGAACAGCAGGGCCAGCACTGCCAGCAGCAGCGAAAAGATGGCCACAGCCTTCGCCAGGCCCAAGGCCTGCTTGGTCAGGCCGCAGGTGGCAGCCAGCACAGCATCCAAAACCAGAATGGCCGCCAGCACAATGAAGCTCTTGGTCACGAAGCAAGTAATGACAATGATGAAGGATACCAACAACTTTGCCACCGGGTTCATTCTATGCAAGAAGCTATTGCCCGGCACGTATTCCAGGAAGCCGTTCATTAGCATGCACCCCCTTTCGCGCAGTACGCGCCAATGGCAGAAGCCATCTCCGTCAAGGTGTTTGCGCTGGTCACCGATGCAGGGGCAGCGCCCGCCTGCTGCAGACGCAGGGCGATATCGACCACCTGGGGAGGAATCAAGTCGGCAGCTGCCAGCACCTGGGGGTTGCGCAGCACCTCAAAGGTGGGCCCATCGGCAATGGCCTTGCCGCCGGTCATAACAATGACGCGCTGAGCGTAATCGGCCACCACTTCCATGTCGTGGCACACCATGATCACGGTGGTTCCCTGCTCGTGCAGCGCCTTCACAATGCGCATGACCTTTTCGCACTCGCGGAAGTCCAGGCCCGTGGTAGGCTCATCCAAAATGACCACCGGCGGCGCCGTCACAATGATGCTGGCAAGGGCCAGCAGCTGGCGGGTGCCGCGGTTCAGCAGGAAGGGCTCGGCGGCGGGGTCAAAGCCAAACGTCTCAATAATCTGGTCAACGCGCTCCTCAGCCTCGGGGCCTGCATTACCCTGAGCCTTAAAGCTGAACAGCAGCTCGTCGCGCACCGTTTCGCAGCAAATCTGGCGGTCGGGGTTCTGGAACAAGAATCCCACGCGACGAGCCAGCTCAGAAACGCGCAGCTCAGTGGTGGGAACACCATCGATGAGCACCTGGCCGCTGGTGGGTTTCAGCAGGCCGTTGCACAGACGCATGGTGGTGGATTTACCGGCGCCGTTGGTGCCCACAAAGGCTACAAAGTCGCCGTCGTTAATGGTGAAGCTCACATCCTTCAGGATGGGCACTTCCCCGTCGTAAGCAGCGCAAACGTTCTTGAATTCAATCATCGCAGGACCTCCTTCACCATTGCGGTTGCCTCTTCCACGTTCTTGCAAACGGGGCCCGCGTACAGGCCCATCTGGCGCAGGGCCACGGAAAGGCTGGTGGAACGAGGGCAATTCACGCCCAGGGCCAGCAGCTCGTCGGCGTGCTCCAGCACCTGGGATGGCGCGCCGTCAAAGCAGATGGTGCCGTTTTCCACAATGAGCAGGCGATCCACGAAATCGGAAAGCAGGGCAATTTTCTGCTCCACCACAATGACGGTGATGCCGTGCTCGGTAGCGTAGCGCTTCAGCAGGCTGAATACGTTGTAGCTGCTGGCGGGGTCAAGCTCGGCGGTGGGCTCGTCCAGTACCAGCACCTTGGGCTTCAGGGCCAAAATGGCGGCGATGGCCACCTTCTGCTTCTGGCCGCCGGAAAGACCGGCAATGGCACGATCGCGCAGGTCAGAGATGCCCATAACCTCCAGGGCCTCATCCACGCGCGCGGCAACTTCTTCCTTGGGCACGGCAAAATTTTCCAAGCCGTACAGAATCTCATCTTCCACCACGCTGGACACCATCTGGCTTTCGATGTCCTGGCAAACGCTGCCCACCAGCTGGGAAATGTCGGTGAGGCTGGTTTCGCAGGTGTCCTTGCCGTCAATGGTCACGCTTCCGTAAAAGTCACCGGGATAGCAATGAGGCACAATGCCGTTGAGCGTGTAGGTCAGGGAGCTTTTGCCGCTACCCGCGGCGCCCGTGATGCCCACAAACTGCCCATCGGGAATGGTCAGGTTAATATGGTGGATCACCGGTTCGCTACTTTCTCGGTAGCAAAACGTAAGATCTTTTACTTCGATCATGACAAGCCTTTCGCGCCTTCTCCTGTAATGCTTCAAAACTACTTCTTGAGAACTGCCTTCAGGATGGGGGTCAGAATAGCAGCAGCAATTGCGTTCATGGTGGCGGTGCCCAGAACCATCACAGCGTACATACCGAAGACTGCCATCACCGGTACACCGTTGATGCCGGCGCCCACGATCAGAGCGAAGCAGTAGCCGGAGAATACGGTGGAGATGAAGGTAATAACTGCGGGGAATGCCACGTTCTGAACGCCCTTGTTGTCAGCAGCAATCTTGGAGAAGCCGGAAACCAGCAGGCCGCAAACCAGGCCACCCAGAGCCTCAGATGCGAAGTTGACCATAGGCGTTGCATTCAACAGGGGGATCTGGGAAACCAGGCCAACCAGCAGGCCGATGATAACTGCCTGATAGGTCTTGGGCTTGGTCAGGATGATGGCCAGGCAGTACATGGCAATCATGAAATTGGGCTTCATACCAGCAAAGGTGAGGAAGCTGGAAACCGTGAGCTTAAGCACGGCGCCTGCTGCGATGAGCACGGCGATGAGGATGAGGTCTTGTACGGAAAAACCCTTCTTTTCTTCTACTGCAACGTTACGCTTCTCTGCCATTTTCTTTTCTCCTTTGTCTTAGCAGATGAACAATTTCTCGTTGCCGCTTGAAATCCCCTTGCTTGTCAGAGCAATAAAAAAAGCCTGTCCTGATAAGCAAAAAACCAATGCTTAAAAGGACAGGCTTTGTAACCTGCGGTGCCACCTTTTATTGGCTCGGTATTACCCGAACCCCCTTATGACTGGGCCATCACCCAATCTGCCTTTAACGCAGGCTCACGGTCCAGATACTCAGCGCTTTTGCGCCTTTCCCCTTTCCCTCGGCGATCCATTTGTCATTTAGCATACTGCGGAATTCTCAGCATCGTCCGCTCTCTGTGAGTGCCCGAATGACTTTACCTTCGCCTCAACGGTTTAAAAGGATATTCAATTGACAACTTGCGTGTACTTTAGCACAGTGCAGCACAGGCGCAAGCATTTTTTGGGAAAATTTTTTCAGTGGCGCGCAATGTAACATTGTTGAAACATCGTTCGCCAAAAGCGTGCTGCAGCTTGTTTGTCACCTGAATACAATCCAGATTATTAGCACTCGAGGCGATGGAACCTGCCAAATTACCCCATCATTTGGCAGGTTTCCAAAAACATGCCAAATGATGGGGTAATTTGGCAGGTTCCAGCATAACAACGAAAACTTTTTGGGATTGTTGTTGTGAAAGCTTTAGCCTCTGATTTCAGCGCCAGTTGCGCCAGCCACTTTCTTCAGCATCTTCTGGTGAACCTTCTCCACCTCTTCGCTCTTCAAGGTGCGCTCAGGGTCGCGGTAAGACAGCTTGAAGGCCATGGACTTCTTGCCCACGCCCACACGCTCGTCGTCGCGGTACACGTCAAACAAGGTGGCGCTCTCCAGCAGCTTGCCAGCAGCAGAGGTCATGCACTGCATCAGCTTTTCGCAGGTCACGTCTTCGTTTACCACAAAGGCAACGTCCATGAGAATTGCGGGGAATGCGGGCACATCCACGTAATCGCGAGCAGGGCGAGCGCTCTTCAGCAGAGCATCCACATCCAGCTCGAAGGCAACAACGGGAGCAACGGCGTCGAAAGCGTCAACAGCCAGGGGATGAATCTCGCCCAGCCAGCCCAGCACGGTGCCACCAGCCAACACCTCAGCGGCGCGGCCCGGCTGCAGATGGGGCGCCTCTTCAGCGGTGAGGGGCTTGAAGCGCAGCTTGGCAATGGCCAGCTCGCGGCAGATGTTTTCCACAACGCCCTTGCCATCGAAGAAGTCGAAGGCGGCGGGTGCGTCGTTCCATTGCTTGTCGCCGAAAGCACCAGCCATCACGGCAGCCAGCTTCACGCGCTCCTTGGGCTTTTTGCGGCCTTCAGCGGCGCTGAACACAACGCCCATTTCGTAGAGCTGCACGTTCTTCACGCCACGGTTCTGGTTGTAGGCAACGCTGCGCATCAGGCCAGGGATGATGCTCTGGCGCATAACGCTCTGGTCGATGCTCATGGGGTTGATCAGCTCAACCGCCTGGCCCAGCTTCAGCAGCTCGGCGTCCATGCGCAGCTTCTCCAGGTCGGTGGGATCAGCAAAGCTGTAAGTCATGGTTTCGTTCAGACCGCAGGCGCGCAGGGTGTTGTGCAGCAGGGCGGTGCGCTGCTGCTCGATGGTCTTCACGGCAAAGCGGCCGCGGCCACCAGGCAGGGTGGACGGAATCAGGTCCATACCGTACAGGCGCAGTACCTCTTCGTACAGGTCAATCTCGCGCTCCAGATCGGGGCGGAAGGTGGGAGAAACCACGTCCAGCACGTTGGCGTCGTCGGTGGCAGTTACGGTGCAGCCCAAAAGCTCCAGAGTCTTCACAATGAAGTCAACGGGAATCTCGGCACCCATCATGCCCTGGAAGCGGTCGATGCGGAAGATGTTGCGGAAGGCCTCAGAAGGAGCAGGCCAAACATCCAGAATGCCCTGGTCATTGCCTTCTGCGTAGCTTACGGTACCGCCAGCAACCTCAACGATGAGGGCGGCAGCGGCAGCGGAACGCAGCTCAATGTCATGGTCGTCAACGCGGCGCTCGTAGCGCATGGAGCTCTCGGAGATGAGGCCCAGGTTGCGGCTGGTGCGGCTGGTGCGGCCAGGCTCGAAGGTGGCTGCTTCCAGCAGAATGTCAACGGTTTCGTCGGTAACTTCGGTCTCCAGGCCGCCCATAACGCCTGCCAGAGCAATGGCGCCCTTTTCGGGGGTGGAGATGACGGTCATGTCAGAAGTCAGCACGCGGTCAACGCCGTCCAGCGTGGTGAAAGGCTCGCCGTCTTCGGCGGCACGCACCACAATGTGGGCCAGGCCCTCTTCGTTTTGCAGCTTGCCCAGGTCAAAGGTGTGCAGAGGCTGGCCGAACAGGAACAAAATGTAGTTGGTCACGTCAACAACGTTGTTAATGGAACGCTGACCGATAGCAGCCAAGCGCTCGACCATCCAGTCGGGGCTGGGGCCAATCTTCACGCCGCGAATAACGCGGGCGGAATAGCGGGGGCAGCGGGTAGCGTCTTCAATGGTGATCTTTACGCACTTGTCAACGGCAGGAGCAGTGGTGTCCAGCTGCAGATTGGCGGCCATTTCATCCACGGGGTTGGTGTAGGCGGTGCCGTACATGGCGCCCACTTCGCGCGCAAAGCCCACAATGCTCAAGCAATCGGGACGGTTGGGGGTAATCTCCAGGTCAAGCACGGTATCGGTCTGCTGCAGGTAATCAGCGATGGGCATGCCAATGGGGGCGTCTTCGGGCAGCACCCAGATGCCGGAGTGATCAGAGCCAAAGCCCAGCTCGCGCTGGCTGCAGCACATACCGTTGGAGGCCACGCCGCGCAGCTTGCCCTTCTTGATCTTCACGTCGCCGGGAAGCACCGCGCCCACGCAAGCAACGGGCAGCTTGATGCCAGCGGCAATGTTGGGAGCGCCGCACACAATTTGCAGGGGCTCTTCCTCGCCCACGTTCACGGTTACCACATGCATGTGATCGCTATCGGGATGCTCTTCGCAGGTGAGCACGTGGCCAACCACCACGTGATCAAAGTTGGCGCCCAGCTTCTCAACACCTTCAACGCCCGTGCCGGTCAGGTCCAGACGGTCGCAAAATGCCTTGGTGTCAGCGGGAACGTCAACGTAGTTGGAAAGCCATTTCAAAGAAACTTTCATGCTTTGTCCTCTTCGCTCGTTATTCAGCGCATGCGCGCATAGTAAACCAATATACGTAACTAAGTATTGTACTGCTTCTACGCAGGTAGCGCACAAAAAATCCTGGCATGGAGACTGCCCTTTTGCCAGAAAACGCAAAAGGCCCGACGGAGATCCGCCGGGCCTTCCTTTTGCGATTTTTCCGAATTTATTCGGAGATAGCGCCTACGGGGCACTCGTCAATGCAGGTGCCGCAGTCGATGCAAGCATCGGAAACGGTGCAAACGTCTTCAACGGACAGTGCGCCCTGGGGGCATGCGTCGGTGCAAACACCGCAAGCGATGCAATCATCAGCAGAAATAGTAACAGCCATGGTTGATCCTCTCTCTAGGAAAGCCGGGGGACCCTCTTGTCTTCCCCAGCAACGCAAGTGTACATCAGGATTGCCGCCGCAAGGCCTTTAGAAGCCGAATCGTTACCCCGGCATCGGTGACGTGAACGCCTTTTTCCAACAACTGCAGGCTTTCTTGAAAAAAACAGCCCCGGGGCAATACAATTTCACGAAAAGAAAAGAGGCCCCATGGCGAAGAAGAACCCGCGGCTCAAGAGCCCGCCGCCGAAACCTGCGCGCCCCCGGAGGAGGACCCGCGGCAAAGTGCTGCGCGTTCGCTTTTTTGCCGATTAACAGCGCCAAAAGATTGTCATCGCCCATTGCGGCGATCATCTGCCAGCAGCCAGCAGCTCTTTTCTGTAAGTGCGAGTTAAGTTTTTCGGGGATAGAAGAAAGAGAAAGCCCGGGGCGTGGATGCCTCGGGCTTTTTGTTTCAATCAACAGCGTTTCGCTCAACGTCGCTTGTTGAGCTTGCTCGCTGGGTTTTGCTTACTCCGCTGTTGTTGCGGGAGTGGTGGGGCCAGCGGTTTGCGAGTTGTTCTCCGCCGCCGCCTTCGCAACGTTTTCGCGGCCGAGCTCGGTCCACTCGGGCTCTTCATCGGGAATGGAGCCAGCCTTCTTCGTGAACAGCTCCTTCAGGCAGTTGTATGCAACGATAATGCCCAAAATCACAATCAGGATAGCGAACACAAGCTGCAGGCCCTTCGTTGCCAAAACGGTGAACGTAACGCCAGCGGAAAGCGCGCTTACGCAACCCGCAATGCTCATGGCCAGCGACGTGAATGTGCAGACCAGCAAGAATGCAACGGGTACGTACAGCATCCAGCCTTTGCGGCCGGTGCATTTGCAGAACACGGCCAGGGTGATCATGGTCATGCCGCCCAGCAGCTGGTTGGAAGCGCCAAACAGCGGCCAGATGTTCAGGTAGCCGCCGAATGCCAGCGCCAGGCCCAAAACCAAGGTAAGCACGGTTGCCACGTACGTGTTCGTGAAGATCTTGCGCGCTCCTGTTTGGACTTCCTGCGCGCTTGCCAGTGCATCGTTCGTGTTGTAGAGAAGCTCCTGGAATGAGGTACGGGCAATGCGGGCAACAGCATCAAGCGAGGTCAGAGCCAGGCCGGCAACGCACATGGTCATGAAGACGGTGGCGAAAGTCTGGTCGAATCCCATGAGCGTCATGCCGCGCGCAATGCCTGCCGCGAAAATCTGGAACGGAGTCGATGCTGCGCCGTTGTTCAGCGCGCCCGTGCCCGCTGTGTTCATGTCACTGTACATAACGCCTGCGAACACAATAGCAAGAATGGCAACGAACGATTCCAGAATCATGGCGCCATATCCAACAGGGCGTGCGTGCGATTCGTTGGAAAGCTGCTTAGACGATGTGTTCGAGGACACCAAGCTGTGGAAGCCGGAAAGTGCGCCGCATGCAACGGATACGAACAACACGGGGAACAGATAATTTCCCTTTGCGGCTAGCGCATCCATGGTTGCGGAATCAACAAGCATCGGTGCAGTTATGGTTGCTTGGCCGTTGGCGCCCAAAACGAAGATGCCAACAAAGGCGCAGGCAATCATGATGAACATCAAGATAACGGTCAAGAAGTCGCGCGGCTGCTTGAGCGCTTGGATAGGAAGCGTGCTTGCCAGGAACAGGTACACCATGATGATGGCGAACCAGGCATTCTGATCAAGATAGATAGGCACAGCACAGCCGATTGCGAACGAGATGGCAATCAGCACGAACGCAAGCAGGTACTGCTTCACGCCGGCAAGGCCGAACTTGCGATTGGCCCATCCGAACAGCACGGCAGCCACGGTCAGCACGATAGAGATGCTGCCCGCCGCACCGCCTGCGTACGATTTCGCGGTATCAAGCGCGCCGTTTGTCATCACAGCCGTGAACGTTCCGGCAACCATAGAAGTGAACGCTGCGATAACAATGATGCAAAACAGCCAGCAGAACAGTAGGAACAAGCGACGGCCCGTTTTGCCAATGTACTTCTCAATGAGCTGTCCAAGGGATTTTCCGTTGTTCTTGATCGAGGCATACAGTGCGCCAAAGTCGTGCACAGCGCCAAAGAAAATGCCGCCAACAAGAACCCACAGCACAACCGGAAGCCAACCGAACATCATTGCCACGATGGTACCCGTCACGGGGCCTGCACCACAGATTGACGAGAATTGGTGCGCAAACACCGAGAAACACGAAGACGGCGAGAAATCCTTCCCGTTTTCCATGCGAACTGCCGGGGTCAGAGCATTTTTGTCAATTCCCCATTTGTTCGCAACCCAACGTCCGTATGCGACATATCCCGCAAGCAGGACAACAGCGCACACCAGGACGACTACAACGCTATTCATTTGTTCAACATCTCCTTACATTCTGAGTAGTAGCGTTTTTTCGGCGCTAAACTCTAGTCTTTTGCTGGGAGATGTCAACGCATATCGCTGGGTGATTTTTCGATATCCAGGGCTTTTGCGGTAGTTTTTACCAGGTTGAAACATTTTTGTGGCGCTTGCTGCAGTAGGGTGCACAGGTTTACGGTGATGGCCTAAGACCGAGGTCCGGGGTTCGAGTCCCCGACGGTCCACCACGAATTCCGAGGTCAACCGCATTTTGTCGGTTGGCCTTTTTGATTTCTGCTGTTCTTGCGCGGAAATGGGACGTCCCTGGGACGCAGCAGGGCTAAACTCCTTCAATTAGCGATTCTTTGACGGCCCTTTCTTCGCCTTGGACCAACGAACGACGAGTTGCCGTCTCTTTCATCGACAGTTCACAACAGGTCTAGTCGCGGTAGAAATGGCAAAAAATCTTATCGCTAAGTGGGGGAAACGGCGACTCATGACATGAAGGAGGTGCTAGTAAAGTACCACATTCTGATGTTTTACCTGTCCCATGAAGGGCATTAATCCTCTGACCATCCGTATTGCATTTCCCTTTCAGACACTAAATCCTCGGATATCAAGATAGGGATATCATCACAGGCTTCCCCAGCGGCTGCGCCCGGTGCGGCGCCCTCCTAGAAGCTGAAGTAGTTGCGAGGGTTCGTGGGCACACCGTTAATAGACAGCTGCAGGTGCAGGTGGGGGCCGGTAGACAGACCCGTAGAGCCCACGTAGCCAATGCAGGTGCCAGCTTCCACGTATTCGCCCACGTAGGCGTTGGTCTGGCTCTGGTGCATGTAGATGGTGGTCACACCGTTGCCGTGGTTCACGATAACCGCGTTACCGCCGGTGCCGTACCAACCCACGTAGGTGACGGTGCCGGGACCCATGGAGTAAATGGGGGTACCTGAGGATGCTCCCAGGTCAATGCCATTATGGGAACCAGTAATGGGGGAATAGCCAAACTCGCAGGTCACACCATAGTAATTGCAAGGCTTCACCCAACCGTCAAAGTAGCTGGAGTCAATGGGAGTGGCAGAGCCGGGAGCAGGTGTATAACCCTGGCTCTGAAGCTTGCGAGCCTCTTCTTCTTCGGCCGCCAGCTCCTCTTCCTTGGCAATGAGGCGAGCGACTTCCTCGTTCATGGCCTCCAACTCAGTGGCCAGCTTGGCGTTCTCGGTCTCAATTTCCTGACGAGCAGCAGTTGCGCGATCAAGCTCTTCCTTGGCAATAATGCTCTGAGCTTCATATTCCTCAGCTGCGGCCTTGGCTTCTTCGCGGGCCTTGCGGTTCTCTTCAATGAGAGCGGCGTCTTGGTTGTTGATAATTTCCCACGCATCCCAGGTGGTCAAAAATTCCTCAAAGGAGTCGGCGCCCAGCAACACGTCCAGAATGGAAATAGCGCCGCCATTACGATACATGCTCTTCATACGAGCGCTCAGGCGGGTCTGGGTTTCGGCAATCTTCTTTTCGGCAGCAGCCTTGCGCGCCAAAGCGGCCTGCTTGGCGGCCTCGGCAGCTTCGTATTTAGCCGTAGCTTCTTCTTCGACCGCGTGAGCCTCTACCAAGCGAGTGGCAATCTCGTCCACACGAATAGCCAATGCGTCAGCTTCGGCCTGCTTGGCCTCAACCTGCTCATGTACTTCTGCGGAAGTTTCAGCGAAAGCAAATGGAGGCATAGCCAGAGTGATGGCCAAAATGCCTGATAAAATGCACAGGAACAAAGATCCTGAAGTGCGTTTTGCGTTTAGAGTCATAGATGCACCTTCAAGTGGTTTTTGTCATTCTCACTAATCTTACCAGCTCAAACCAAAAAATCCTGAATTATGCGAGAAAGAAACATAAAGCCCCGCAATTAGGGCTGTTTTATGCTCCAAAACCCAAATCACTGCGAAGCTGGCGCTGGCGGCGAGCATAATCTTTGGGCAAGCGCTGAGGAAACCGCAAGCCCATCTTCTTGCGCAGCAGCGCCACCGTTTCGTCCATGCGATGCACGTTGTCTACCTGCAGTTTTGTAAATTCAAAAGGCTCCAGCGACATTGCTTTCAGCGCAAGTCGCTTGGTGGCATCGCTGCAGCGCTCCTCCGATTCTAAATGCGCCGCATCGCTATCGTACTCCCCCGCAATGCCGTAATTACGCCAGAGGAAGTCAACGCGGAAAGTTTGCCGCGCAGCAAGACCACGTAAATGCTCCGGCACAAGAAGCTCCGCATTAAGCTCCATAGCCGGAATGCCGTAACCGCCTTTGCACAAGGGCAGCGTAAGCAACAGGGCGGTTTTGCTTTCACGGGGCGAAGCGCTTCCCTCTAAGACGTAGCGCAACGCCTTTCGAGCAGCTTTAACTCCAGGCTGACCTGGGCATTGATCCAAAAAAGCAGCCAGCTTTTTCTTCGAGGTCAAAGGCGCACGTGGCGCTGTTCCCCATTTTGAAGAAGCATCAAGAGCAAAGGAGCCACACAGCAAAAAGCCATAGAGAACGGCTTCCCAAAAGGGCTGCGCTGCCGCCGCCTGAAGAAAGCTCAGCTCCGGCGAAGCCACGTAGACCGTCTGCGACAATTGCACATACGATCCGCGCGGCAACTGGGTCGAGCAGTAATGAAAGGTCACCCCTTCTCCATTGCGCCTGCCGCGCACTGGAGTGGCAACCGACAGATGTTGACCCGCAAAAACGCCCGACCGCGCTAAAGCCCGAATGGCAGGCACACTCAAGGCGCAATCTTTCATCACCTGGCGGCGCTTTGCGATGGCTAAAGTGGTAGCAGCACTTTTCGCATTGCTCCAATACCACCAGGCAGTTTCATGTGTAAGATAAATTGTTTCCATGCACACGATGGTAACAGCTTTTCAACACAGCAGGTGTTGTTCAACACCCCCAAAAGCGCAAGTTTTTACCTCTGCATAGATTCCTTGAGAAAAAACGCCGCCATTCAGACATCAAGAAAGCTCAGATGGCGAAAATAGGCAGATTATGAGAAAAAACGCCGCCATTCAGACACTTTCCCCAATTTGAAACCGCATTTGCCCAGGTCAGAAAAATTCATACGCTCAAAAATGTATGAATCGCGAACTTTTTTCTCACGAATCCCGCTCGAATACCCCTAAAAGAAGGTGCGAGCAATGCGTTGGTAGAAGGATTCCTTCTTATAGAACAGCAGGCGCGCGGGATCGTCGCCGCAACGCACGATAACGCGCTCGATGGGAGCATCGAAAGCCAGAGCGGCGCCATCCAGCTGCACCTCGGCAAAGGTGTAGCCTTCCGCGAAATCAAAGCCGGTCTCCACCACATCGTGACGCTCGGTCATAATGGCGCGGGACTGCAGGGTGTGGGTGGCCAAAGGCACCACGACCATACCCTCCAGGCCAGGAGAAACCAGGGGTCCACCTGCGGAAAGGGCGTAAGCGGTAGAACCCGTGGCGGTTGCCACGATAACGCCATCGCCACGCAGGGTGCACACCTCGTCGCCGGAAATGCTCACGCACGCCTCCAGGTTGCGAGGGCAAGAACCACGGGTGATGGTCACCTCGTTCAAAGCGGTGAATTGGCGCGGTCCGCGCTGGTCAGCGGGCATTTCCTCATCGCCTTCGCACGCCACTTCAACCAGCAGGCTGGCGCGGCGATCTTCCGTCACATCCCCTGCCAGGGCTGCTGCAACCATGGGAACCACGCCCGGCTCAGCAGGGTTGGCCAAAAAGCCCAGATGACCGAAGTTGATGCCCATGACCGGAGCGTCGAAGAGCATGGCCACGCGAGCCGTGCGCAAAATGGTGCCGTCGCCGCCCAAGGCAATTGCCATGTCGAAGGGGTGAATGCCGGCGCTTTCCAAAGCCTGCTGTCCACCGATTGCCAGGTCTACCGGCGTGGGAATTTCCAGTACGCTCACCACGTCGTTTTCAATGCCCTGGCTGGAAAAATAAGCCGCCAGAAGCATAGACGCATCCAGCGCCTGAGGGTTTGAGCTATTGACCACGGTGAGCACGCGCATGATTTATGCCTCCTGCAGAGCACGGCACTGGGCGCGTTCGCCCTGGCCAAAGAACTGACGGTACCACACGATGAAGCTGTAGAAGCTCCAGATTTTCTGCATGTTGGAAACGGCGCCGCTCTTGTGCTCATCCAGCAGCTCCATGAGCTTCTCGGGCACAAAGAACTCGGCGGCTTCGGGGCTCAGGAAAGCTTCCTTCACCTGGTTGTAGTACTTTTCCTCCCGCAGCCAGGTAGCCAGAGGGCTGGGGAAACCCAGCTTGGGCTTGTTGTACACGCGCTCGGGAAGGTGGCGCTTGGCGGCAGCACGCAGGGCGATCTTTTCGCCGTCGTTGCAGGCGCGATACTTGGCGGGAATGGTCAGGGCCAGCTCCAGCACCTCGCGATCCAGGAAGGGAACGCGCAGCTCCAGGCTGTGGGCCATGGACATGCGGTCGGCCTTCAGGATGATGTCGTAAATCATCCAGGTCTTAATGTCCACGTACTGCAGCTGGGTCACGCCGTCCAGGCCAGCCACTTCGTCGTAATAGGGCTTGGAGTATTCCTGGGGCGTGGGCACGCAAATCTTGTCCCGCAGGTACTGCTGGCGGTCTTCGTTTTCAAACACGTAGTCGGCGCGGCTGTTGCGCTGCCAGGGCTCCATGGCGCCGTGGGTCAGGAAGTGCTTGCCCTTCATGGCAGGCATGGCGCCTGCGATGGCACCCGCCAAAGCGCGCAGGAACTTGGGGTATTTGGCCTCATAGCGAGCCAGGTGGTCCTCCTGGGTGTAGTTGGGATAGCCACCAAAAAGTTCGTCGGCGCCTTCGCCGGAAAGCACTACCTTCACATGCTTCGCCGCGTTCTGGCACAGGAAGTACAGGGGGTTCTCCGACGGATTGGGCAGGGGCTCATCCAGGTAGTACTGGATGTCGGGCATGGCGTCAAAGAAGTCATCGGCGTCAATCTTGTTGGCAATATTGGGAGCGCCCAGCTCCTCGGAAAAGCTCTGGGCGTAGGGCAGCTCGCTGTATTTTTCTTCCTCGTAGCCCACGCTAAAGGTGCGAATATTGGCGCCACCTGCGAAAACGCGCTCAGCCACAAAGCTGGAGTCAACGCCAGAAGAAAGGAAGCCGCCCACCTCAACGTCGGCAATGAGGTGCGCTTTCACGCTGTCGGTGAACACGGCCTCAATGCGGTCGGCCCACTCTTCCAGGCTCAAGCTCTCGTCAATCTTGTATTCAAACTCATAGTAGCGGGCGGTCTCAATGGCACCCGTGGCCTTATCCCAGGTGAAATAGCTGGCGGGGGGCAGCTTGTACACGCCCTTGAACAGGGTGAGCTCGTTGGGCAGGTACTCGTAGCTCAGGTAGGTGGGAATCTGCTCACGCACAATTTCCTTCACAAAACCCGGGTGGTCCAAAAAGCTCTTGATTTCGGAACCGAACATGAACTGCCCGCCCTCGTTGTAGTAGTAGAAGGGCTTGATGCCGAAGATGTCGCGAGCGCCAAACAGCTGCTGGGTCTTGGTGTCCCAGATGACGAAGGCGAACATGCCGCGCAGGCGATCCAACACGCCACGGCCCCACTCTTCGTAGCCGTGGAGAATAGTCTCGGTGTCAGAATGGGTGGTGAACACGTGACCAGCGGCAAGCAGTTCCTCGCGCAGCTGTTGGTAGTTGTAGATTTCGCCATTGAACACAATGATCTTGGTGCCGTCTTCGTTTTCCATAGGCTGGCGACCGCCCTCCAGGTCGATGATGGACAGGCGCCTATGGGTAAGCGCCATGTTCTCGTCGATGAAGTAGCCCGTGCCATCGGGACCGCGATGGGCAATGCGATCGCCCATGAGCTCAGCGATACGCTGAGGGTCTTTGATCAGGTCAGTTACTGCAAAACCGGTAAAACCGCACATATTTTCACCTTTGCTCGCGCAGGCTCGAAGCCTCCGTTTACTTATACATTTCCATCAGGTTATGGTCAGGAGCGCCGCATTCCTGCACGCAGCGCCAAGCCAGCACGTTCAGAGCATCCACAATGGGAGCGCCACCGCAGCGCACGGGCACGGGCACGCAAGAAAGCTCCGTGCAGCCCAAGATGATGCCATCGCAACCGGCGTCCACCATCTTCTGACACAGGGCGGCAAAGCCTTCCACGTCGGGGGCAATTCCCGCTTTCACCTGGTCATAGATGATGCTCATAACCAGCTTTTGATCTTCCCCCTCAGGAGCCGCCGCAGCAATGCCCTGGGCAGCCAAGGCCCTGTCGTACACGCGGGTGGCCAGAGTGCCGTCGGTGGCCAAAATGGCGCATTTGGTCACGCCCAGCTGCTTCACAAAGGCCGCCGTTTCATCCAGCATGTTCACAAAGCGGGCACTGGTCAGGCCTTCGGCAATGGCGTCCAATTCCGCGTGGGCCGTGTTGCAGGGGGTGGAAAGCACCGCGCAGCCCATGTCTTGCAGCTGCAGCGCCGCCTCAGCCATAGGGGGCACAAAGGAAGGAGCGCCCTCAATGCCCAGCAGGTAATCAGTCCTGTTGGGAATGCCCGGACGATTCAGGATATCGATGTCCAGATGCTCCTGGTCAATTGCCGCGTTGGTATATTCCACCACACGTTGGAAAAACAGCGCCGTAGCCAGCGGCCCAACGCCGCCGATGACACCCAGTTTCTTGTAGTTTGCCATGGGGGAAGCTTCCTTTTCGTTGCCCAAATACGCAGCCTTTTATTATAGCGCCTGTTCATGCTTGCATGCATTAATTCAACGTTAATGCAAAAACCTGGCAAAGGGACAGTCCCCTTGCCAGGTTTCTTTTTGAAGCATTGAGCAAAATGGCACGTAAAACGTGGCTTTTGTTCAATCAGCCAAAGCACCCACAGCTGCTCTACGAGGGAGCGGGTTCATGGAACGCCAAGGCGCCCGCCCAGCCGGCAGTAGCACCCCGCGAGGCAGATCGCGGAGCGATTTGGCGCGAAGGGTTCCGCGACACGAGCTAAGCGGCCTCGAGCGCCGCGTGCGAGGGAGCGGGTTCATGGAACGCCAAGGCGCCCGCCCAGCTGCCTCGCTAGTCGTTTACGTGGCGCTTATTGAAACACTGGGCGTACTGATTGCGATAGTTGCGCTGATTCATCTGGAAGCTAATCCAGCGCAGCAGGCTCTTGTCGTCCTTGGTCCAGTAGCTCCACTTCACCTTGCCGGCGGCAATGAGGCGCTCAATGCGCTCCTTAGTCACCGGGTCGCTGGTGTAGGTGCGAATGACGTCCAGCGGGATCATGGTCCACAGCACTTCGTCGTCCAGCGTGGCCACGTCAAGGGGCTCATTGCGCTGCTCCAGCACATCTTGCACCAGGTAGCGGGCCAGATTCTTGCCACTGGCAGTGGTGAAGTAGCTGGAACGGCCCTGGCGGGGGTTAATCTCGAACAGCTTGAAGGAGCCGTCGCGCTCGTCGTACTTCAGGTCGAAGTTGCTGAAGCCCACGTAGCCAATTTCCTCCAGGAAGCCCTTGATGCGGGCGTTGATATCCTCGTTGTAGCCAGTCATGATGGCGCCGTAGGAGCCAATGCCCAGCGGGGTGTGCTCTTCCAGCACCACGTCGCCCAGGCACTGCATGGTCACGCGGCCGGTGCGGTCACTGTAGCAGTTCATGACGCGCATGCGGGTGTCGTCGCCGGGAATGAAGTCCTGGATGATCATGGTGTCCTGGTAGCTGCTGGAATACACACCGGTGAGAATTTGCTCCAGCTCAGAGGGGCTATCGCACACAAAGGCCTTCTTCTTGCCCGGATACTCGCAGTTCCAGTAGGCCACGCTGTTGGCGGGCTTCACAATGATGGGGTACTCGAAGGGGCTCTTGTAGTCGCGCCAATTTTCCGCCGTTACCTCGCTGGTCTTGGGGAATTCCAGGCCGTAACGCAGGCAGGTGTCGTAGAAGCGGTCCTTGGTGGACAGCAAATCAAACTGGTCGGGGCTCATGATACTGAACAGGAAGCGGTCACGCAGCTCGTCTTGGTTGCGCACCAGCATCTTGGTGTAGTTGTCCCCACAGGGTGCCAGTACCAGGTTCTGACCAGGGCATTTGTCGGCGAAGGAGCGCAGGGTGCGCACAAAGGTCTCGTCGTCTTCCAGGTTGGGCTCCTGCACGTCAATGCTCATGAGCTTGCTGTGCTGCACAATGTGGAAAGCGCCCTTGCAAATGGTGCGGCTGGTCTTGCCGTATTCTTCGTAGAAGGAGCGCGCCATGCCGTAGGCGTTGGCGTCGCCGCCCAAAATAACGGGAGTGAACTGCAGGTTAGTATTCACGATTACTCTTTTCCGCTCTTTCGGTGAAATCCTTTCACCTTTTCGTACGATGGTTCATTATAGGTTAGTTGCCTTTTGAAGCATTTCTGGCGTCATGCACCCCAAAAAAGCTTCACACTACAGAAAGGATTGGCCTTGAGCCAAGAAGAAAACAACAACCGGAATAATTCGGTGGCTCGCTCCACCGCACTTATGTCCATTGCCACCTTGGGAAGCCGCGCCACGGGCCTCATTCGCACGTGGGCTATGGCCTTTGCACTGGGAAACAGCTTCCTGACCAGCGCTTATCAAGTGGCAAACAACATGCCCAACACCATTTATGAGCTGGTGGTTGGCGGCATTTTGGGCGCCGCCTTCATTCCCGTGTACCTGCTGGCCAAGGAACGCCACGGCGATAACGGCGCCAACGACTTCGCCTGCAACCTGCTGAACCTGTTTTTGCTGGTGCTGGGCGTGCTTACCCTGGCGGCGGTGGTTTTTGCGCCCCAGGTTATTTGGACCCAGACCTTCGCGGAAGGCAGCTCCCAGGAAGTCATTGACCACGCGGTGCGCTTCTTCCGCATTTTCGCCATCCAGATCATGTTCTACGGCCTGGGCGGCGTGGTTACTGGCATGCTCAACGCCAACCGCGTGTATTTCTTGCCGTCGCTGGCGCCGGCGCTGAACAACGTGCTGGTCATTGCCGCGTTCTTCGCCTACATCCCCCTCTCCCACACCAACCTTGATCTGGCTCTGGATGTGCTGGCTTGGGGCACCTCCCTAGGCGTGGTGGCCCAGTTCGCCATTCAGATTCCCGCCCTGCTGAAGGGCGGTTTCCGCTATCGCTGGGTGCTCAACCTGAAGGACCCCGCCCTGCGCGAGGCCGTGAAAATTGCCATTCCCACCTTCATCTACATTGTGGGCATGATGGTGTCCTTCAGCTGCCGCAACGCTTTCTCGCTGCAGGGCGCCGACAACGGCCCCTCCACCCTGATCTACGCCTGGACCTGGTTCCAGCTGCCCCACGGCGTGCTGGCGGTGAGCCTTTCCCGCGCCCTGTTCACCGAAATGAGCGACGACGCTGCCAAGAACAACTTCGAAAGCCTGCGTTCCCATGTGGAAAGCGGCATTTCGGGCACTATGCTGCTGATGATTCCCCTGGCGTGCCTTATGGGCGCCCTTTCTGAGCCCCTCATGCAGCTGTTCCGCGCGGGCGCCTTTAGCGCCGACGACGTTCGCACCGTTGCCCAGGTGCTCACCCTGTGGGCCTTTTGCCTGCCCATGTACTCCACCAGCATGTTCATGTACAACGTGTTTGCCAGCGTGCGCAAGTTCCACGTATTTGCCATTATCAGCTGCGCCCTGGTGGTTGTGCAGGTGGCCTTCTACGCCGTGCTGTGCAACCCCGAAGTGGTGGGTCTGTATGGCGTGCCCATTGCCGATTTTGTGTACTACGTTGCCCTGTGCATCATTTCCATCATCGTGGCCAGCAAATACACCGGACGCATCAAGGTGGGACACGCGGTGTCCATTTCCCTGCGCGCCCTGATTGCAGGCCTTCTGGGCGCCGTTGCGGCGCTGATGGTCATGAACCTGCTACCTGACCTGGGCAATGGCATGGTAGCCGGTCTGGTGCAACTGTGCGTCTGCGGCGTGGTGGGACTCATTGTGGGCTTTGGTCTGTGCATCGTGTTCCGCATTCCTGAGATGAACATGGTCACCCGCATCATCAAGCGTTTCCTGCCCAAGAAGTAGCGCACTTTACGGAATGCGGGAGTTCGTGATTTGAGATGGCCTTTACGAAATGGGAAAACGGTCGTATACCAGCATCAGCCTGAGCAAAAGCATAGGCAAGTTAGTAGGAGTTCAGCGTGGGGTCGCCCAGCTTCACCGTGGCGGCGCGGCGCACGTAATATATCACTTCACGCACCTGGGGAATGCACAGCACCAGCAGCGTGAGCACCACCTCAATGGCCAGGTAACTGCCGTCATACACAATATTGAACAACAGGTTCTGCAGGGGGTCGGCAAACTCGGGGGCGTAAAACAGCTGCGCCGAAATCACGTAGCAAACCAGCATACCCGCAACGCCAATCAGATAGCCCAAAATCATTCCCTTGGTGTCGCGCTGGCTAGCATCGCCGCCGCGCAACGCAACGGCACCCAGGGCGAACGCTGCACACGCCAGAGGGTATTCCAGAACCAGCGCTCCCGGCGCAAAGCTCATGGATTCGCCCGTTATGTAGGTGATGCCCGCTTTTGCCAGGCCAAAGAACAGCCCCGCAACAAGGCCCGTCTTGGGACCGTAGGTAAAGGTGATCAACCACAGCACGAATAGGCTGAAGTACGTTACCGCACCGCCATCACCCAGCACCACCGGCTTCAGGAAGGAAAGCAGGGCGGCCACCGCCAGGAATGCGGCAATCCATAGGGGTTTATTTCCCCAAATCCATTGGGTTTTGCTGGGTCGGTAAGCCAGCGATTGTTGACGCTTTTCCAAGGCTACCTCCCCTGCCCAAAACGATGGTCGTTGCCCTTCCTACGCATGTAGAGCAACACTAACAGCAAGAACACCACAATGCCGCCGAAGAGGCCGAAGCTAACCGATGTCTCGGCATACACCGCCTCAATGCCCAGGAACTCGTACAGAGCCTTCAGCAGGTCTACGATGAAGGGCTTGATGCTGATAACGGCAAGCACCGTGGCAGCCACGCTCAAAATGGTGGCGTTGCGGTTATCCGCAATGGCCGCCTTCACCGACACCACGTGCTCCAGGTACTCCTGGTGCTCGTTGTACATGTCGCGTATTTCCGCATTCAGGAACGCCTCACGAATGGCCTGGCTTTCGTACTGGGCGGCCAGATACTTGAAGTTCTGATCTTCCCAGAAGCGCACGGTCTTGCCGTATTCTTCGTCAATGGCCAGCTTCACCCTGGGAGATATGTCGCTGCGCTCCTCCAAAATGACGGTCACGCGGTTGTTCACCTTCTCCAACGCCGTATTTTGGAACAAGGTGATGACCGCCACAAAGAGATAATCGCTGATATCTTGCATGCGCAATTCCGCGTCGGGTGCAAATTTGCACGGCACATATACGATTGCGCGGCTGGACAGGTATACCTGGTAATCTTCATACTGCGAGCGATCGGTGGCCGCCAGCTCGTTCAGCTCGGGGCTCTTCAAGGTATAGGTGCGCCCATAGTTATCCACCGCTTCCGCCGCCAGCATATTGGCCAGTTCTTGCTGGGTTGCGGGCAGGTTGCTCAGGTACAGCAGGTTTTTCGGTTGACCGCATCGATGCAGACCATAGGTCAGGCGCAGGTACTCGTAGAACGACACAAACTGTTGGGGGTTGCGAGGGTCGCGAATGCGCACGTAGCCGTAAGACACCTGGTCTTCCATCTGGGTGACCGAATTGGCGTACCGCGGGAGCATCACCGCAAGAATGAACATGTGAGTTTTTCGATGCGCCACCAACACCGCCGTTCCGCGATTGGTGTTCACCACCGTCTCTTGGTCGGGATCTTCCAGGCCCTTATAGTCGTCAGTGGTATGCAAGAAGTCGAAGGAGCCCAAGCAGGCCAGCTCAATGTCTTCAACCACCTTATTGGTGCATTCGTAGGACAAGCGCTCTTGCAGCGCTTCCACCATCTGCGCACCCAGCTGGGCGTCTTTGCCCTCCCCCTGGGGGCCGTTAGCCTGGCACTCTTCCAAAAGGCGGCTCACGCGCAGATTGGCCTCGTGCTCTGCTAGGGGAATCATCATCCAGTAGTCAGCCTTGTACGAGGGGAAGAACAAGTCGTTGAGCAGCAGTTTTTCCAAGTGGGTATCGTCGCAGATGAACACGGTGTTGCCGTCAGAGAGCTGGCGCAACTCACGGAAGAGCATGTTGCGCAGCGCCTTTTTGCCGTGGGGCGACACCGCAGTGCCTATGATGTCGGTAATGGGGTACCCCTGCTCTTCCAGCCTGTTCAGATAAGCGATGAAGCCGTCGGTGAGCAGCTTGATCACACCGCCACCCTGATAGCGGGGATGCACGCAAAGGGAAATGATGAACAGATGGTTCTCGTCATGCCGGTAGGGTGCCACTTCGTCAGGGGTAATGTCATCGTCGCGAATGTAGTCGCATTCGCTCAGGTTGTCCTTATAGAGACCCTCTTCGCAGGGGAAGAAGTTGATATAGCCGGCCAGTTCCTGGGTAGCATCGTCCAGGACGAACACAAATTGCTGCCTGTTCTTTTCGTAGCGAGCAATGGTGTTTGCAGCCTCACCCCAATACTTGGGATCGTAGCAAGCCTCATCAACGGGGTCCAATTTAGACAGAAATGCGACATCAACGTCCTCGCCATACAGAACACTAAACGTCATGTCGCATTTCCTTTCGTGTGTGTTTTATGCGCCTACATGGGGCGACGGAACATAGGCTCAGTAGTCAAAACCATGGGTCCGTCTTCCATGATAGCAACGGTCTTCTCAAAGTGGGCGGAAGGCATGCCATCGCGGGTGGTCACCAGCCAGCCGTCAGCGCCTTGCTTGGTCTTTTCAGTGCCCATGTTGATCATGGGCTCAATGGCGAGGACCATACCAGCCTGCAGTTTCAGGCCCGTATGCTTGCGGCCCCAGTTGGGAACGTTGGGGTCTTCGTGCATGTTGCGACCGATGCCGTGGCCCACGTATTCGCGCACAACGCCAAAGCCGGCAGCTTCAGCAATTTCTTGGCAAGCGGCACCAACGTCACCCAGGCGATTGCCGGGGCGAGCGGCGTCAATAGCGGCCCACATGCACTTTTCGGTGATGTCCAGCAGGCGCTGCTTCTCGGCGGAAATCTTGCCGCAGGCGTAGGTCCAGGCGTTATCACCCACCCAGCCGTCAACAATGGCGCCAGTGTCAATGGACACGATGTCGCCCTCTTTGAGGATCTTGGTTGCAGAGGGAATGCCGTGAACGATTTCTTCATTAATGGAAGCGCAGATAGAGCCGGGGAAACCGCCGTAGCCCTTAAATGCGGGGATGCCGCCTTCCAGGCGAATGAGCTTCTCAACGATGTTGTCCAGCTCCAGGGTAGAGATGCCGGGCTCAACGTGCTTGCCCGCCATGCGAAGGACCTTTGCGGAAATACGACCCGCTTCCTTCATTGCCTCAATTTCTGCGAGGCTCTTTTTGATAACTGCCATAAGTGCATGCCTTTCTACTGTTTATCGTTGGAAAGTATACACCTACCACCAAGGGTCATGCCCCATTTTCGACCATCAGCGCACACAAAAAGATGTTCGCGAGAGCCTAGGCCCGCTACTTTTCGATATATGTCTTCTCGTGCAAATACGAACGATAAGTTGCCAGAGGAAGACGAAAAGGCAGAAAAGTGACCCAATTTATACAAGAATGGCCGATAAGTTGCCGATGGAAAGCTCTTAAATTTTTCTGACCTGGGGAAACGCCGAAAGCGCTAATGAAAATCGCCTTCTGTCGGCAACATATCGTGCATTTTCGTATCCAAAGGCCCGGAAATCGCCTCATTCGTTGCTCTTCGGCAACATATCGTGCATTTTTGCAGGGTGCATCACGAGCGCATAAAAATAGAAGGCCCGCTCCAAAGAGCAGGCCTTCCCTTTTATTTGATAGAACGCTTATTCAGCGGCTGCAACAGTGTAGTTGCGAGTTACAGAAGGATCGACGTCAACGCCGGGGCCCATCGTGGACGAAAGAGTGATGGACTTGACGTACTTACCCTTTGCAGCGGCGGGCTTCATACGCAGAACTTCGTCATAAACAGCGCCGTAGTTCTCAGCCAGCTGCTCAGCGGTGAAGCTGACCTTGCCGATGATTACGTGAGCGATGCCGAAGCGGTCTGCACGGTACTCAACCTTGCCACCCTTGAGTTCAGCGATAGCCTTGGCAACATCCTTGGTAACAGTGCCCAGCTTGGGGTTGGGCATCAAGCCGCGGGGGCCCAGGATCTTACCCAGACGGCCAACCTTGCCCATCATGGCAGGATCAGCAACGGCTGCGTCGAACTCGATTTTGCCAGCCTGGATGTCAGCAACCAGATCGTCGGAACCAACGATGTCTGCGCCAGCTTCCTGAGCGGCACGGGCGATTTCGCCCTCAGCGAAAACGGCAACGCGAACAGTCTTACCAGAACCATTGGGCAGGCTGATCATGCCACGCAGCTGCTGGTCAGCCTTACGGGTATCGATACCCAGGCGGAAGTCGGCAACGACGGTCTCGTCGAACTTAGCGGTGGCGATCTCCTTGATCAGGGTTGCGGCAGCCAGAGGAGCAACAGGAGCCTCGGGCAACTGAGCGAGCATTGCACGCATATTCTTAGATTTCTTAGCCATTTTGTTTCCTTTCGTGGTAATTGCGGGTGTGGCTAACCCTTCCACTTAACTAGATGCAAGTAAAAATTACTTGCCGTTGAGCATAGCTGCGACCTTCTTGGAAGGAACGTACTTCTTCTTCATCTCGCGGCCTTCGATGCGAACGCCCATGGAACGAGCGGTGCCGGCAACGATCTCCATTGCTGCCTCAATGGTGTTAGCATTGAGGTCGGGCATCTTGGTCTCAGCGATCTCACGAAGCTGATCCATGGTCAGAGTGCCCATAACCTGAATCTGGGGAACCATAGCGCCAGACTTGATGCCCAGGGCCTTCTTGATCAGAACAGCTGCGGGAGCAGTCTTGCACACGAAGGTGAAGGACTTGTCTTCGTAGATGGTGATCTCAACAGGAACGATGGTGTCACCCTTGTCTGCAGTCTGGGCATTAAATGCCTGGCAGAACTGCATGATGTTGACACCCTTGGAGCCCAGTGCAGGGCCAACCGGAGGAGCAGGGTTTGCTTTACCGGCAGGGATTTGCAGCTTTACAAATCCAGTGACTTTCTTTTCAGCCATTGCGAACTACCTTTCAGTTACGCTGCCAAATACTTACTAACACGTTCTATCAACAAGGCATCTTTCGCGAGAAGCCCCGGTCCACTCGGGCGCGACAGATGCGCGTGTTATCGAGTTAGATCTTAGATACCTGATCAAAAGCAAGCTCGACGGGAGTTTCACGTCCGAAGATGGAAACCAGAACCTTAACCTTGCCGGCTTCAGGCTGAACTTCGGCAACAACGCCATCGAAGTCTGCCAGCGGGCCGGAGGAAACCTTAACAACCATGCCGATTTCCAAATTGGTGGAAACCTTCTTGGGAGTTTCGTGGCTAGCGCGCTTCATGATCTTGTTGTACTCCTCACGAGTGAGGGGGGCAGGATTGCCCTGGCTACCAACAAAACCAGTAACGCCCGGAGTGCTACGAACAGCTGCCCAGCTGCGGTCATCAAGCTCCATGCGAACAAGTACGTAGCCAGGGAAAACCTTCTTTTCGCTTTCTACGCGCTTGCCGCCATCCTTGATTTCGGCAACCATCTGAGTCGGGATTTCAATACCAAAGATGTTGTTCTCCAGACCCATGGTCTCAATACGAGTTTCAAGGGCAGCTTTGACCTTGTTCTCGTATCCAGAATAGGTGTGAAGCACATACCATTTCTTGGACATAACTTACCTACGCTCCCAGGCTCGAGATCAGAACGAGAAGGGGGGTCACAATCGCATTGTCCAACAATGCAACGTAAACACCGAAGAAGATGAGGGCTGCGACAACAACCAGGCTCCAACGGATTACTTCCGGCTTGGTGGGCCAGGTCACGCGCTTCATCTCGGAACGAACTTCCTTAAAGAACTTGAAGCGTTCCTTCTTAACCTTCGTCGTGCTCTTCTTTTTCACAGAGGTGGAAGAGGACTGAGCCGGCTTAGACTCACTTTCCTTCTTCACAGTTTTTTGAGGGCCCTTGGCGGACACAACGTCGCCGACCTTCTCGGAAAAACTCTTGGTCTTCTTGGAAGAATCTTCAGCTGCTGCTGCGGATCCTTGTTGAGACTCTAACTCACGAGCTTCCTTACGAGCAGCGCGCGCTGCAGAAGCCTTAGCTCGCTGAGTCTTTGATTTCTGAGCCATTTTTATCCTTACGACCGAAAAAATTTACTCTTCTTATAACGCCAAAGAAGCAGCCTCGAAGGCTGCTCTTACAAACAAGCTGGCAGGCCAGGTAGGACTCGAACCCACAACTTGCGGTTTTGGAGACCGCTGCTCTACCAATTGAACTACTGGCCTGTATTCCTGTTTCCTTGACTACTTATCGAGTTTCACGATGCAGGGTGTGATGGCCACACCACTTGCAATACTTCTTCAACTCGATGCGGTCAGGGTTGTTCTGCTTGTTCTTTTTGGTCGTGTAATTGCGGCGCTTGCACTCAGTGCAGGCCATAGTGACCAAAGTACGCATGAATTCTCCTTTTACCGATACGGGCTGTGCTTGCGAAGCTGCACATGAATTTCACGGAGGGACTTACCGGGGCAAGCCCCTCCGTTCTTTTGCAATAAGTAGCAAGTACTACTCGATGATCTTGGTAACCTTACCAGAACCAACGGTACGGCCACCTTCGCGGATAGCGAACTTCAGGCCATCTTCCATAGCGATGGGGTGAATCAGCTCACCGATGATGGTGACGTTGTCGCCAGGCATAACCATGTCGACGCCTTCGGGCAGCTTCACAACACCAGTTACGTCGGTGGTACGGAAGTAGAACTGAGGACGGTAACCGGAAACGAAGGAGGTGTGACGGCCGCCTTCTTCCTTGGTCAGGATGTAAACCTGGCCCTCAAACTTGGTGTGAGGGGTCACAGAGCCGGGCTTGCAGAGAACCTGGCCACGAACGATGTCCTCACGCTTGATGCCACGCAGCAGGCAGCCGATGTTGTCGCCAGCTTCTGCCTGATCGAGCAGCTTGCGGAACATTTCGATGCCAGTGCAAACGGTGCTGGTGGTTTCCTTGATGCCAACGATCTCCAGGGGGTCGTTCATCTTCAGAACGCCACGCTCAACACGACCGGTAGCAACGGTGCCACGGCCAGTGATGGTCATGGTGTCTTCAACAGCCATCAAGAAGGGCTTGTCAACGTCGCGCTCGGGAGTGGGGATGTAGGAGTCAACAGCGTCCATGAGCTCCCAAACCTTCTCCTGCCACTCTGCTTCGCCTTCCAGAGCCTTCAGAGCAGAACCACGGATGATGGGGGTGTCGTCGCCGGGGAACTCATAGGAGTCCAGCAGCTCGCGAACTTCCATCTCAACGAGCTCAATGAGCTCTTCGTCGTCAACCATGTCGCACTTGTTCAGGAAGACTACGATGTAGGGAACGCCAACCTGACGAGCCAGCAGGATGTGCTCACGGGTCTGAGCCATGGGGCCGTCGGTAGCAGCGATAACCAGGATAGCGCCGTCCATCTGAGCAGCACCGGTGATCATGTTCTTGACGTAGTCAGCATGGCCGGGGCAGTCAACGTGTGCATAGTGACGGGTATCGGTTTCATACTCAATGTGAGCGATGGAAATGGTAATACCACGTTCACGCTCTTCAGGAGCCTTGTCAATCTGATCGAAAGCGGTGAAGTCTGCATGAGCGGTGCCATGAGAACCGTCGTTCATAGACAGGGTCTTGGAGATAGCAGCGGTAAGAGTGGTCTTACCATGGTCAACGTGGCCGATGGTGCCGATGTTTACATGGGGCTTACCACGATGAAATGTTTCTTTTGCCATTTTTCAATCCTTCCTCATAAATCGGATAGGGTCATCTTTTTCAAGATGATAAAACACGCGCCCTGACGGGCGCGATCTATCTAAAATGGTAGCGGTGACTGGACTCGAACCAGTGACGCCACGGGTATGAACCGTGTGCTCTAACCAACTGAGCTACACCGCCATTATCAAAACTCGGATTTCTCCGGGTAAAATCAAATGGAGCCTGTGAGCGGATTTGAACCGCTGGCCTCATCCTTACCAAGGATGTGCTCTACCCCTGAGCCACACAGGCAAGAAAATGGTGGGAGCGCTAGGATTCGAACCTAGGTAAGCATAGCTAACGGGTTTACAGCCCGTCCCCTTTAACCACTCGGGCACACTCCCAA
>JAQXTF010000097.1 GCA_029219345.1 Eggerthellales bacterium | reverse complement strand
CAGACAAACCCTTGACGGCCACAACGATCATCGCGTGGTCATGGCGCTGGCCACCCTCGCGGCCACCACGGGCGGCGTCATCGAAGGCGCCCAGGCCGTAAACAAGAGTTTCCCCAGCTACTTCGACCGCCTGACCCGTTTGGGCCTCAGCGTGCAAAGGGAGGACTAACCAATGAAGTGGATTAGCGAAGAGAGCATTCTCATTGTTGGCCTTGGCCTTTTGGGCGGCAGCTACGCGCGCGCTCTAAAGCGTCTTGGCTTTCACGTAGCAGCCATTGACATCGACGCCGACTCCATTGCGTTTGCCCAGGAAAACGACATCATCGATGAAGGCTACACCACGGTTGAACCTGCGGCAGTATCCGCGGCTGATGTGGTGATTTTTGGCTTGTACCCCACCGTTTTCAAACAGTGGATTGAAAGCTACCAGCAGCATTTCAAACCCGGAGCCATGATTACCGATGTCACCGGCGTGAAAAGCTGCGTGGTCTATGATATCCAGGCCATTCTGCGCGACGACGTTGAGTTCATTGCCGCTCATCCCATGGCCGGCAAAGAAACCTTCGGCGTTCAGAACAGCGACGAGCGCATGTTCCGCGATGCCAACTACATTGTGGTCCCCACAGAAAAGAACACCCCTGAAGCCATTGAGTGGTGCCGCAGCTTAGGCATGATTTTAGGCTTCAATCACATTGCCGTGCTTTCTCCCGAAGAGCACGACCAGATGATTGGCTTCGTGTCCCAGTTAACCCACGTCATCGCCGTTTCCCTTATGGGATGCAGCGACAATCGCGACCTGGTGAACTACACGGGCGACTCCTTCCGCGACTTGACGCGCATTGCGCGCATTAACGACAAGATGTGGAGCGAGCTATTCATGATGAACCGTGAGCAACTTTTAGCGCAGATGGATCGTTTTATGGAAGTGTTCGGAAGCTTCCGCAACATGTTGGCAGCCGGCGATGTTGAAGGCATGCGCGCTGCCATGAGACTGTCTACCGAACGCCGCGCCTGGTTTGATAAATAGCAATTTGGGCTGGTCATTAAGCCAAAACTGCCATTCGACAATGAAGTTAGTAATTACCTACCAAAGGAGACCATAGATGAATGCAGAATTTACCCGCAAGCTCACTATCCCTTCAGAGCTGAAACAGCTTCAGCCCACTACCCCGCTGATTGACGAGACCTTCGCCCGCCGCAGCGCCGAAATTGCCAAGATTTTCACTGGCGAAGACGATCGTCTGCTGCTGATCATTGGCCCCTGCTCCGCCGACCGCGAAGACAGCGTGCTGGATTACATGAGCCGCCTGGCCAAACTGGAGGAGAAAGTTTCCGACAAGATTTATTTCATCCCCCGCATTTACACCAACAAGCCCCGCACCACCGGCCTGGGTTACAAGGGCATGCTGCATCAACCCGACCCCGAAGCTAAGCCCGACATGCTGAAGGGCATCATGACCATTCGCGACCTGCACATGAAGGCTATCAGCGAGACCGGCTTCATCTTTGCCGACGAGATGCTGTACTGCGACAACTACAAGTACCTGGACGACCTGCTGGGCTACGTTGCCGTGGGCGCTCGCTCCGTTGAGAACCAGGAGCACCGCCTGACCAGCAGCGCGCTGGACATTCCCGTGGGCATGAAGAACCCCACCGCTGGCGACTTCAGCGTCATGATGAATGCCATTACCGCAGCTCAGAACAGCCACACCTTCATCTATCGTGGCTGGGAGGCAACCAGCAAGGGCAATCCACTGGCCCACGCCATCCTGCGCGGTTACGCCAACAAGCACAACCAGAGCCTGCCCAACTATCACTACGAAGACCTGGTGCTGGTAAATGACCTGTATCAGAAGAGCGGCCTGGCCAACCCCGCCGTCATCGTGGACACCAACCACGCCAACAGCGGCAAGAAACCCCTGGAGCAGCCCCGCATTGCCAGGGAAGTCATGCACAGCCGCGCCTACAATTCTGACCTGAAGAAGCTGATCAAGGGCTTCATGATTGAGTCTTACATTGAAGACGGCGCCCAGAAGATTGGCGAAGGCTTCTACGGCAAGTCCATCACCGACGCCTGCATCGGCTGGGAAAAGACCGAGCGCATGGTGCTCGAACTGGCCGATAGGTGCTAGTCTTTCTTTAACTTGCAACCTAGGAGCCCCCCCCGGAGGAACTACGTTCAGAAGCCGCGCAGCCTTCACTTCGTTCCTCCGGGGGCACGCGATGCCGCGACATGCAATGGCTGCATGGAAATCGGCCCGCTTTCACCTAGGACCGCATGCACTCAGCGGGCTTCGTGCCGCGAGAATCACGCAATGGGCTTCACGCCCCTCGTTGCGCCATCCCCCTTCTCCTCCCCCAGGAGGTCCCATGCCCGCATCCCCGCGTGAGCCATACATCTCCCTGCTTTTTTCGTTTCTGTGGTAGATTTTCAGAAAAAATAACGATAGTGTGGTAACTTTTGAGAAAACTACCACACTATCGTTCAAAATTTTCGAAATCTACCACAGAAACGTGATTATGGGTCGGAGTCACATTTTCAGCATCGTCGCAAAACCCGATCCCGCCCCTCGCGGCCTTCTTGAGGACCCGCTTCGTCGGAGAAATTCAGCGATTTCTTAAATTTCTCCTACCTGAAGAAAAACGCACCTATTGGCAAGCCTGCTCGGCAATGAGGTTCATCAGAATGACCGCGGCAGAACCAGCGGCTTCAATGCCCAGATAGTGCTCGGCATTGCCATCTACCAGCACTTTTGCCGAAGCAGAGAATTCATCATCGGCCAACCAGATTTGAACGCGCATGGGGAAATGGGGTGCAAAAAGGAAATCGTAGGTCAAATCTCCCATAGACTCGGCATCCTCGCCACCCAGAGCGCGGCATGCTCTGGCGATTTCCGCGGCACTGAAAGAAGATAGCTCCTTTGCCGCCGCATCGCGCACCTGCATATCAAAGCTGCTGCCGCGCAAAGCTCCGCCGTCATCAAAATTGCCCAGGCCCATCCAGCGATCCATGGGCTCGCAGCCATCGCCATCGGCTAAATACTGCAGCAAAACCAGCTCGTACCACATGTTGAAAGAGTTTTCTATAAGAAAACTACCTGGGGAAACAATGATTTCGCGACCCAAACTCCGCAAAACAAGGGCACCGTCCTCCCGTAAGGCGCCACCACCGCAGCGGGCAGCTCGGACCAGGCCCGTAGCCTCCAAGCGCTCATGAAGGCCTTCAGCAAAACGCTGGTATTGCTCGGTATCGCGATAGTCTCTGGTCATAATATCCCCTAGCCCCTACAAAGCTTCGAGTCGCAATAGGCGCAAGCGCTGGGAGTAGCAGCAACGCCACCCAGACCTGACTCGCGCAGCTCAAAGGGCAGCGAACGGCCTACCGCGTACATGGCATCAATCGTTTGGTCAAAATCTATCAGGTTTTCAACGCCCGCCAGGGCAATCTGAGCGCTCACCAGGGCGTTTGCCACCGCAGTAACGTTGCGTTTCTGGCAAGGCACCTCCACCAGACCGCCCACCGGATCGCACACCAAGCCCATAAGGCCCGTAAACGCATTGCTGGCCGCCGCCAGGCATTGCTCAGGCGTGCCGCCCAAAAGCTCCACGATGGCACTGGCCGCCATGGCGCTGGCGCTGCCAATTTCTGCTTGGCAACCGCCTTCGGCACCCGAAACCGTGGCGTTGTGCGACACCAGATAGCCCACTGCCGCAGCATTGGCCAAGGCATCCGCAATCTGCTGATCGGAAAAGCCCTGCTCTTCCTGCAATGCCACCAAAACCGCAGGCAGAACACCAGCGCTGCCCGCCGTTGGAGCCGCCACAATGCAGCCCATGGAGGCATTGGTCTCCAACACTGCCAGCGCGTAACTGGAAGCCTTGCTTAAAAAGCCCGTGCCCTTGGCGGAAAACGTGGTGCCCGTCTTCCACACCTTTTGAGCCTCGCCGCCCAGCAGACCTCCAATAGAGGGGCGCGGGTTCTCCAGAGGCTCGTGAGCTGAAACGCGCATGACCTCAATGACACGCGTCAGATACGCGGCGGTCTCGTCGGCAATGCCTTCGCTTTCATGCAGGTACTTATTGCGCAGCATGAATACCTGGCTAATGGGCAAGCCCTCGGATGCACAACGGGCCAGCAGGCCCTTGCCCGTGCGGAAATCATAACGTTTCAGCAGCTCACTGGCTTGTTTTTGCTGTTCTTCGGTCAAAAGCGAGGTCCTATGGGCGCCCGCCTCAACCGGCGCAATAATCTTGGCGCTTTCAATACCCGGATGCGCCTCAAGAATGGCAATCAGCGATTCCGGCAGCGTCTCATCGGTCTCGATAATGGTGAATGCCGTGCCGCCTTTGCTGGTGCGGTACATGTTTGCGGTGGCAATGTTCACATTGGCCGTCAGCAGCGTGGTAGTGATAAAGGCCAGAATGCCCTTCTCGTCGTGCTGGCGCACTACCAGCGAATTGGTCTTGCCGGTAATCTCAACGCGCATGCCGTCAATGTGGGTCAGTTTCGCCGCGCCACCGCCAATGCTCACGCCGCGGAAGGAATAAGTTGCGCCCGCCGCATCAACCGCCTCGATGTCCACCGTGTTGGGATGATCGTATTCCGCCTGAGGCAGGGGCTGGATGGTCACCGCCATGCCGGCCTCTTTCGCCAGGTCAAAGGCGTCGCGAATGCGCAGGTCATCGGTGGTAAGGCCCAGCATGCCCGCCACCAGCGCGCGATCGGTGCCGTGGCCAGAATAGGTGTGGGCGAAGGAACCGTACAGCCTGAAGGTCACCTGGGCAGGCTGCGAGCCCACCAGCTTGCGGGCTATGGCGCTAATAGCCAGCGCGCCCGCCGTGTGGGAACTGGAGGGTCCCACCATAATGGGGCCGATAATATCGCTCAAAAGCAGTTGGGGCATGGTACTCTCCCTTATCAGATTTGGTGCTCACCGAAGCATACCCCACTCACAGAACCATGTGCCATATTTTTCTTGACCCGTTACGCTTTCAGTCATAAGGTGTGCTCTGCAATAGTTGTAACGACAACAATCAAGGACGGCAACCATGTTCATGTCTGACATTTCCATCATCGTGCGCCGCATGCGCACCCAGGCCGAGCACGCCATGGGCGGCCTTGAAGTGGGCTTCCCTGAGCAGCTGGTGCTCATGTTCTTGCATGGCCATGGCCCCTCAAACCAAGAAGCCATTGTTTCAGCGCTTGGCGTAGACAAAGGCGCAATTGCCAAAACTATTGCGAAACTTGAGGCAAAAGACCTGGTCACACGCCAGGTGAACCCAAGGAGCAAAAGGGAGAAAATTGTGAGCTTGGCGCCAAAGGCTCACCAGATAACCCAAGCCATGGAAGACGCCCGCGCATCTTTGAACGCTACGCTTTTCGCTGGCTTCACTCCCGAGGAAATCAGTCAAACGTGCGCTCTGCTTGAGCGTATGGCGCAAAACGTCTCTGAAGACGGAAAGGAATAGCACATCATGATGCACCATAAAATGATGAGCAAAAGCCACGGTGTCGCAGCCGCCGAAGGCGCACCCAAAGCAAAAATGCCCAAAGGATACCTGCTGGTAGCCGTTGTGTACCTGCTGGGCCTGTGCCTGGGCGCCCTGGACATGAGCATCGTCAACCCCGCACGAACCGTTATCCAAAACACCATGAGCATCGACGATAGCCTGGGCGTATGGATCATCACCATCTACACCCTGGCCTACGCTGCCAGCATTCCCGTCATGGGCAAACTGGCCGACCGCCACGGCCGCAAGAGTATCTACCTGCTGTGCGTGCTGCTGTTTGGCACCGGCTCGCTGCTGTGCGGCATCTCCCAAAGCGTGGGCAGCTTCGAAATGCTGCTGTTCGCTCGCATCGTTCAAGCCCTGGGCGGCGGCGGCATCATGCCCGTTGCCACCGCAGAATTCGGCACCGCCTTCCCCGAGGAAATGCGCGGCATGGCACTGGGCATCGTGGGCATGGTCTACGGCCTGGCCAGCATTTTGGGCCCGTCTGTGGGCAGCGCCATTCTGGACATCTTCGGCCAAACCCAGTGGCAGTACATCTTCTTCTTGAACGTGCCCATCTGCCTGGCCATTCTGATCATTGGCCCCAAACGCATGAAAAACGCCAAGATGGATGATGTAAAACCCATAGATGGCCTGGGCATTTTGTTGCTTACCTGCATGACCCTTTCCCTTATGTACGGCCTGAAGAACATCAACTTCTTCAACTTCGCAGAAAGCGTCCAAGAGACCACCGTATGGCCCTTCTTGCTGGTGTTCGTGCTGCTGCTTCCCCTGTTCGTCCTGCGCGAGAAGCGGGCTGCCGACCCCATCATGAACCTGAGCTACTTCAAGAACGCCAACATCATCATCACGCTTCTTTGCGCTGTGGTCAGCGGCATTGTGATGATGGGCACCATCTTCTTCCCCCAATTCTGCGAGAACGCCATGATGATGAAATCGGGCTCCGGCGGCTACCTGCTTGCCATTCTGGGCGTGGGCACCGCTTTTGGCGCCATGGGCTCGGGCAAGCTCATTGACCAGCACGGCGTGCGCCCCGTTTTGGCAGCCGGCTTCGTTGGCGCCATTGCGGGTTCGCTGTTTATGGCCTTCGTGGCTTGCGAATACCCCAGCACCCTTACCGTGTGCGCTACCATGTTCATCACCGGCCTGGGCCTGGGCTTCACCATGGGCACGCCCCTAAACTATATGATGCTGCAGAACACCGATGACGCAGAATCCAGCTCGGCCTTGGCCACCATGTCGCTGGTACGCAGCATTGGCACCGCCGTGGCCCCCGCCATTATGGTGGCCTTCATCGTGCATGCCAGCGCCGGCATGCAAACCGCCCTCATGGAAGCCATGCCCAAGGTACCCGGCATGAGCGCAGCCATGACGCAGCAGGCAGAACCCGGCACCACCACCATGGAGCTTTCGCCCCAGACCCTGGAGCAGTTGCAAAACAGCGACGTAACCACCGTCGTTGATGCCTGCAAGAGCATTGCTACCGACATGTTTTCCCAGATGGAGGCCACAGATAAGGCTTCCGCCCCCATGATCGAGAAGGCCCGCGACGCCTATCTGGCCCAAATTGACGACGCGGCCGAAGACATTCAGATTGCTTATCAGCAAACCATGAACGGCGGCTTCCGCGGCATGGCCATCTTCGTAACCATCTGCGCCGCTTTGGGCCTGCTGTTGCTGATCCCCTACAAGGAAAAGCGGCCCGCCAAAGCCGAGAAGGCTGCAAAAGCCGTAGAGGCATAAACCCGATTCGCCAAAATGGGCCCCAGCGCTGGCTTGCATTGGGGCCCATCCCTTAAAAATGAGACAATTAGCTCAGGGCAAAATGTCTCATCGACCCATTTTGGAAAGGGGCACATTAGTGGCGTTGCCGTTCACTTCCAGAGTTGCCGTAGCGCCTTCGGAAGCGCCCGCGTAAGAAACCACTACCGTCTGGAAAGCGCGAGCTGCGGTCATTTCTGCCACCGCCTTACCGGAAGCATCCTTCAGAACCAGCTTCTGACCTGCGCTTCCTTGCACCTGAGCCATACCGAAGGCTTGAGTGCCGCCACTGAAGCTCTGGAGCATACCCGCAGCGCCAGCCATGATCACGGTGCCGCCGGAGATAGTTGCCTGACCGTCGTAGTCAAAAGCGCCGTTGCCCGTGTTGGAGGGACCCGATACCAGCAGCACGCCACTGGTCATTTCCACATTGCCGTTGGAATCCACGCCGTCGCCCTGAGCATCCACGAAAATGGTGCCACCGTTAATGCGAATCCAAGGTGTCATGCCCGCAGTGTTGCTCGCAGCGCTGGTAGAAGCAGCGCCAGCCGCATCGGGAGGAGTCGCCATCTGACCGCCGCGACCACCAAGGCCGCCCATCATCTGATTGCCCGAACCGTTTGTGGCATTCAGGCCATCATCGCTGGAAACCACGCTCACCGTGCCACCATCAATGCGCACCTCCAGACCCTCAAGACCCTCGTAGCTTTTTTGGATATCCACGTTACCGTCGGCAATGCGCAAGAGAGTTTCTGCATGAATGCCGTCGTCACCTGCGGTAATAGCAAACGTGCCGCCGTCAATGGCCACAAATCCACGGCCTGCATCGGTATCATTGCTGGCCTGGATGCCATCTTCGCCAGCGTTCAGAGTGAAGGTGCCGCCGCAGATCTTCACGCAATCCTTGCCGTTCAGGGCATCTTCCACCGCATTGATGGTAATGGTGCCGCCCGTGATCACCAGGTCATCCTTGCTCTTGATACCGTGGCGATAGTTTGCCGCGATGCTCAGCGCACCCGTACCATTAATAGTAAGATCTTCCTTGCTAAACAGCGCCGCGTTGGGCTCGTCTTCCCCGTCTTCCAGAGCGTAGGAAGCGCCATCGGTCAGGGTGTTGATCGTGCCCTCGGCCAGAGTGATGAAGCACTTATCGGCCTGCTTCACAAAAATGCACGGACCCGTCTGATTGGTGATGGTCACACCCGCCAGCACCACCTGTACCTTTTCTTCCTCACTAATATCAATAATGACGCAACCGTTCATGGTGCCGCTGAGCACGTAGGTGCCCGCAGCGTCAATGGTCACGTCACCTTTCGCGGACGAAAGGTCAATCTTAGTAGCCGCGGCCGCATCATAGCTGGCGTCCAAATCGCGGTTGGAATACTCCAGGTCGTAGGCCTCCAAACCCTCATTGGATACAGTAGAAACCGGCATGGAAGCAACCGCGGTGTCGGCCGATGCGCTTGCCGAAGCCACCTCAGAGGGCGCCGACGCGCACCCCACCAGGGACAACGCCAGAATCAATCCCATACCAGCAGAAATAAAACGCTTCATAAGGCACTCCTTTACAGAGACTCGTAGTTGCGGGGAACGGGAGCGAGAGACACTTTCAGGTTGCCGTTGTGGCAGCGAATCTCATCCATAAGGGCCTTTACGCTCAATTGGTCGCGCAGACATACGCGGTAAGTCAGGTTGTACAAGCTGCCCATGTTGGTTGTTTTCACCTCGGTGAGCTCATAGCTGGCAGCAAAGTTGTCCAGCACGCGTTCAAACACGCCCTCAAATTCCAGATCTTCCGGCACGGTAATATGCAGCTCGCGTTCGGACTGCACGGTGGCCTGCTTGCCAAAGGGCGAAAGAACGTAAGCCGTGTTGGCAATGGCCAAAATCACCGTGAACAGCACCGCCAGGCTCAGATAACCCATGCCCGTTGCCAGGCCAATTGCCAT
>JAQXTF010000096.1 GCA_029219345.1 Eggerthellales bacterium | reverse complement strand
TGATGTAACAACGGGGAAGGTGCTGCGGCCTGTGGAAAAATACCAGTCTTCATACTTGAACAGGGAAAATCCAACGCGATTGTCGTTGAGCAGCACTGCGGGCACTCCGTACGATTCGGCCAAAATGATGCCATGCAATGAACTGCTAATCACCAAGGTAGATGCAAGAAGCTCATGGATGAAACCCTTATAGTCAGAGGTGAGAATATCAAGATGGCGCAGGTTGTCGGGAACATCCTGGGTGGCTCGATAGTGCTTTATCACCACGGGCCCCTTCTTTTCGCGGGGCTCGGCGGGGTAAAGCAAGGGCATGAGCATGGCGGGATCGCCGAAAACGTCGGGGCATTGATACCCGCGGCTTTCCAAAAATGCCTTGGTGTTGGGGCCGCGAACAGCGCGGATGTCCATCTTCTTGTGGGACGGGTTGATGGTGGGGCTTATTTGGTCGCTTAGCAGACCCGAGCCCCAAACGGTGCAGTCATTAAGGCTCAGACCCAAAACGGAGCCCACCGACGCCAGGAAGACGGGCCCTTTGTCCACATGGTTTTCGATGCCTTCCTTGCTGAGCATCCAATCGTTGATGAGTGGGGCAAGATAGTCGCCGATATTGTTGTCTTTCAAATCTTTGCTGGCCCACCATTCGTAGTTCACCCGCGTGGATGAGGCGGGGCGCGTTTCGTCGGTCAGAATGAAGCGGTTTTTCATTTTGAAGCGGCCAAGATTGTTTTTGATTTTAGAGGCAATTCCCATGGGCTATCGCTTTCCAATAAGGCGGAAGACCGGCACGCTTAGGCCGGTGTCGCACAAGATTTTCTTCAGCATGGTTTTTATTCCGCCGTTGCTTACTTGCAGACAGTGATCAATATAGGTACGTGCATCGGGGTCTTTCATGATGGATCGCACAAGTCGCATGCTTTCACCAAGGGGCATTGCTTTGTGCGTAGCCAAGCAACGAGCGGCGCGGTTCGATTCGCCAAATGCACGCACAAGATAATCTGCCGCGTGGGAGGATGTTTTGCCAACCTCGTCCAGGGCTTTTCCAATTGCGCAGATAGCTGCTTTTGCGTCATTGACGCAGTTGGGGCGGGAAGTGTGGGTTATGGACAGGGGATTCTGCAGGTAGAAATACCAGCAGCTGTCAACCAGGGCGATGTTTTTGCAGGAGCCCAGAGCGCGTACGCACCAGGCGGTGTCTTCCGAGACTGCCACACCCAGGGGGAAGGGGCACCGAAGGGCTAGCTCGCGAGTGACAAAATGGGCGAGAACGCCAACCTTGACGTTGTCGATGCCGCTTTTAAGCCAGGGCCCTGGGAGGCTTCCTTGCAGATGGTAAGACAAAAGCGCATCGGGGGTGACATCAATAAGTTGGCCAGAATAGCCTTCGATGTGCTCGTTGGGATCTTGTTGCAAGTTGTTGGAGAAGTGGGCAAAGCCTATGACCATGTCGTATGAGCCCGACTGGAAAAGGCTTACGGCTTGCTCGATGGCGCAAGGAGCCAAAAGGTCGTCGGAGTCTACGTAGGTGACAATATCGCCGGTACTTGCAGCCAGGCCCGTGTTTCGCGCTGAGGAAATGCCGCCGTTCTCTTGGTGGATGACCTGGGTTTGCGGTCCCTCCAAGGTGTCCAGAAATGCAGCGATCTGAGGGTTGCTGCCGTCGTCTACCAGGATGATTTCTTGATTGGGGTAGGCTTGTGCAAGCAGGCTGTTATGGCAGCGTTGCAGAGCGTCTTCGCTTGTGTTGTATACGGGAACGATGACGCTTACGCGTGGTAACGCTTCCCCGGTGCTCATCAAAATGCATCCTCCTTGCATGGATTTGTATGGGCACAAGTATATACCAAAAGAAAAGGCCCTCTTGAGCAGGGGTGCTCTATGGGACGAATTGCAGAAAAAAGAAGGGTTCAATCAATTAAGACTGAACCCTTCTCGTAATGGCTGTGGTTTGAACTAGCCGATGAAGCCCTTCCTCAGAGCGTTCATAGCGATGGTGGCCATTTCGCCACGGGTCACGTTGTCCAGAGGAGCAACTGCAGTGCCCTTGCCGTTAATG
>JAQXTF010000095.1 GCA_029219345.1 Eggerthellales bacterium | reverse complement strand
TGTGACGGCAGCTGAACTTTGGCTTTTGAAAAGAATGGAGCCAGTATATGCTCACTATCCGTGGAAACTGCTTTTGAAATCAGGTACTGACGGTGTTGCTACTTCTGATTACGGCAGAAATCTGATGCGAGAAATGATGTTAGTTTACGATGGAAATCAGAAACGTTATGCACAAATTGCCGGGCATGGCTTTCGTATCTTGGCAGCAGCGATAGAAAAGAATTTTCCGTATGAGATCAAATGTCCGGCTTTGTTGATATGCGGCACACAGGATCATGCTGGTTCATGCATACGGTATAATAAGGCGTGGCATCGAGATACACAAATTCCTTTGCAATGGATTGAAGGAGCGGGTCATAATTCCAACACAGATAAGCCAGAACTGATAAACGCCTTGATAGAGGAATTTCTTACAAACATCTAATTAATGAAGCGAACAACCGACAACTTCCAGTTTGCCGGGATGCTGTAAAATACTTTCCGGACAAAAGGGTGCACTTCTATACTCTACTGTCGGGAGCATCGTGCGTCCTGCCGAGCTTCATTCGACCTCAGCAGAAAAACTGCATGACCGAAATTGAATTATGTGTAGAAAACAATCCTCCGTATGATTGCAACCATGCGGAGGATTCACTGTTTTATGAACACCGCTCTATTGCCGGGGGCTTTTTATTTGTTGCCTTTGAGTTGCAAAGGGAACTGCTGTGACGAAATTCGGGCAGAATTGGTACAAAAATGCACGTTTTCTACGTCATAGATTGAAAACAGGCATTTTTAGAGCATTTTCAATTTGTGCGACCTGGGCAAATATGCAATAGGTGGCCCTCCTGGGAGCAGGAGGCGTAGAAAACGCGCATTTTTGTACAGAATTCCCAAATATTTGGAAATTCCGTACTGCTTTTGCCCGTACGGCTCCTATTTCAGCAGGCGGCCAATCTTGCCGCTTTCTTTCAGGTGACGCGCCAGATACACCGCGGGGGTGTCCAGCAGCGAGGTCACAATGAAAATCACGTAGCTGGATGCGCAGATGCTCACGATGGTGGGGAAGTCGTAGGTGCCCCAGAAGGCCAGCACGGTAAACAGCACAGTGTTAATGAGCTGGCTGACCAGGGTGCTTCCGGTGTTGCGTAGCCACAAGCCGGCGCGTTTGTTGCCCAGGTGTTTCTCGCTCCACGCCCACCAGCGATGATACAGCCACACGTCAAATGCTTGGCTCAACGCATACACCGAAAGAGATGCCAGTAGCAGGCGTGGCGTGCTGCCAAAGAAAATTTGTACAGCGGGCATGACGTAGTCGTTGGGGCTGGGGGTGTACATGAGCCAGCTTTGGTTGAGAACCAGGAAAAAGGCGCTGGCGAATACGCCCAGCCATACGGCCAGATGAGCGTCGCGTTTGCTCTCATTTTCCGACAGAATGTCGGTGACCAGGAACGTTACGGCAAACAGCACGTTGCCCAAAGTTTGCTCCATGCCAAAAGCATCGATGAGAATGCAAGCCTCAATATTGGCCAAAATGCTGGCGCAGGCGCTGACCACAATGAGGCCCGCCTTGCCAAACAGGTGATACGACAGTAGCGCGGCGCCAAAAATGAACACCACAGAAAACAGTAAAAGCAGCTCGTTCATGGCTAGTCTCCTACGCCGAAATCGGTGTTGTTCAGCAGGATGTCAACGCGCCAGTTATCGGCCACTTGAGGCATGACTTCGTTGACGAATGTGGCAATAATCTGGGGATCCGGCTTAATAGCGGTGGTGTTTTCGGTCATGATGTTGATGCAGATGCGCTCAAAATGCTCCAACCCCAGGGCAATGTCGCGCTCCATGCTTTCGCGGGTTTGGCCCGTGATGCCAAAAAGGAAGTTTGCCTCCTGGAACCCCTTGGCAATGACGGCGGGGTCGGTCTCGGCGATGCCTTTGGTGAGCACCTGCTCGCGGAAGGCGGCGTCAAAGGTCTCCACGCCAATCTTCATCTTTAGGTCAAAGCCGGCAAACTCTTCGCGCAAGGCGGTAATGCGATCACGGAACTTGTAATGGGCCTCGAAGTGGATGGTGTGAATGCCCGTGCGCGTGCACACCTGGCGAATGTAGGCGCGGGTCTGCTCGTCCAGCTCGAACACGCTGCCGCTGTTGATAATTTCAATGTCGCCGAACTGACCGTCAACGCGATCCAGCACACTTTTGTTCAGCTGAAAATTTGCCTGGTCGTCGCTGCACTTGTCGTCATGGTAATCGCAGAAGGAGCAGGCGGGGAAGGCGCAGCCTCTGCCGCGCAATAACACCAGTTCACGCTGGCGCTTTTCAAGAACTTTGCTATATCTTTCCAAAAAAAATAAGCGCCCAGGGGCGCTCGGGTGTACCGCCGCAAAGGCGCAGCGACCCAAAAATCATCTCCCTTAGTTTTGTTTTGGAACGAACCGTGTTGTGCAACCATGGGGTTTCGGTTTTCCGGGCAGGATGGTTACGAACTGCCGTATTCAACTGCTTGGGCAGTGTACCATAAGCCTGCGAAAAAAGGCACGAAAAAGTGCTGCCCGTGGGGTTTTGGTGTGGTACGCAATATATCCCTTATAATGGTTCTTTCAAAAAAAGAAGGGAACCCCTTGGCGCTCCATGCTTTGACAAAAACAATCTCGCCCGCTTTAAAGGCAATGGCTTTGGCTGTTGTCTGCGTAGTTGTCTGCGCATTTTTGCTGGCCAAGCCTGCCTTTGCCGACGATCTTGCCGATGCTCAGGCCCAGGCTGCTGCGGCTGTTGCCCAGGAGGAATCTGCTCAGAGCGTGGTGGAAGAAACAGCTGCGGCATACGAGCAAGCCGCGGCGGCACTGGAACAAATTGAGGCGGAAATTGCTGAAAACGAAGCTCGTCTCGCTGAGCTCGCGGTGCTTATTCCCCAGCAGCAGGCCAAAAGCGACCTGGCCTTCAAGTCTCTGTACAAGATGCAAAATGAAAGCGGAAACGTTCTGACGCTTTTGCTTTCGTCGGGTAGCTTGCGCGAGCTCTTCTTGAATTTGGATTACGTAACCGCCATTTACGATAGCAAGACCAAAGCTATTGGCGAGCTGAAGCGCATGAAGTCTGAGCTGGACCTCATCGCTAATGGGCTGGCTGATAAGCGCGCTTTAGCTGCCGAGGAAGCCGCCGCAGCTCAGGTGGCTCTGGAGGAAGCCCAGGCCGCTCGTGAATCTGCCCGTGCTGCCGCCGAGGCAGCTCGCGCCGCTGAAGCCGAAGCCGCCGCAGCAGCTGTCGCCGCAGCCGAAGAGGAAGAGAGGCGTCGCCAGGAGGCAGGAACCGTGGATGATCCTCCTTCGCCGGGCAACCCCTCTTCGGGTGACGTGAGCGCGAGCCCGGGCGACGATGGCGCCAACTGGGACACCGACAAAGAGACCTTCGTGAACGCATGGGCCGGCCGCATTGACGCCTACATGGGCAGTGCTCCTTTGGGCGGCTATGGCGCGACGTTTGCGGCTGCTGCCTGGGATTATGGCATCGACCCCCGCTTTTCGGCGGCCATTTCGTGCATCGAAAGCTCCAAGGGCCTTTACTGCTTCCGCAACCATAACGCTTGGGGTTGGGGCAGCGTGGACTGGGACAGCTGGGAAGAGGCAATTTACGCCCATGCCCGTGGTTTGTCTCGCGGCTATGGTTACACCGTCACGGTTGCCGGCGCCAAGAAGTATTGCCCGCCCAACTGGGAGTTTTGGTATAGCCGCGTCTGCGCCGAAATGAGCAAAATCTAATTCGGGCGGAAAGTTTCGGGCTTGACGCTTCGCTCGCCGGCGCTCTAGAAGTGGTAGCCGTAGGAATCGGCTAGCAGCACGTCAAACTCAAAATCTTCATCGATGAACGCCTCAATCACGCGAGGCAGGGCCTCTACAGTGGTGTCCTTGGCGGCGCTGTCGTGCATGAGCAGGCAGACGGAGTGGCAGCCCAGGGCGTTCTGCCCGTCGTTTTCCCTGGAGTCAAGGATGTAGCTCACAATGAAATCGGCTTCATGATCGCCGCCGTCTCCGCTGGAAATGTTCCAGTCAAAGTAGTGGATGTTCTGGTCGGCCATTTGCCGTTCAATAGTGGGGAATACGGCGCCGTTGTAGCTGTTGTGACTGCCGCCAGGGAAGCGCACCAGGGTGGGCGCGAAGCCCAGATGCTCTTTGATGGCATCGCCCGCCATGTGAAAATCTTTCCAATAAGCTTCAGGGCTGGCGTAGACGTCGGTGTAATTGTGGGTATAGGTGTGAATGGCAACTTGGTTGCCGGCATCCCAAATGTCTTTCACGTACTCGAGCTGGGGCTGGTTGCCCTTCACGAACCACGTGGCTTTGACGCCGTAGTCGTCCAAAATGCGCAGGATGTTGTGGGTGTTGGTGGAGGGGCCGTCGTCGAAGGTGAGGTACACCGTTTTGGGGCCGGGCTTCTGGTCGTTGGCGCTATCGCTGGTGGCTTTGCGCTCCTCAGGGGTGCGCACGTGCCCCACGGCCTGCTTGCCCGCCGCCGTCTTCTTGGGGCTGTTGGCTTGCGGCTCCGGCGCGGGAGAGGGCTGGATGGGCTGGATGGCGGGAGAAGCGTTGGTGGCGCCGCTGGAGGCATCGTCGCCGCCCAACAGGGAAGAGATGCCAACACCACCCAGAACGACCACCAAAATCAACATGAGCGCAGCAAAAATCTTGCCTGAAGCCGACCGCTTGGGGGCACGAGCGGTCGCGGAAGTGCGCGAACGCGCGGGGGAAACACTACGTTGCGCCGTGCGCTGATGGGCGCTGGCGTGCTGCGCCGGACGCTGAGAGGTGCGGCGTGCGTGAGTGGGCTGGCGCGAGCTGCTTGTGTTGCGATTCGAGGTGTTGCGAGGCGTTGTCATGGGCGTTCTCTTTCGGGGTAGTGCTCTTTCATTCTACCCCATAACCCCTAAGACAATTGTCTCAAATTGGACGGCCCGATTGCTCTATACTATAAAGTTGCAAAAATCTACAAGTAAAACGGTCTATTTCCCAAAAAGGAGGGCTCATATGTCCAAGGGAACCTACTCATTCACTACGCCTATTTACTACGTTAACGCCGCGCCCCACCTGGGCACCGCTTATACCACCATCGCCGCCGACTCCGTGGCGCGCTACCAGCGCATGAACGGCTACGACGTGGCTTTCGTCACCGGCATGGACGAGCATGGCCAGAAAGTGGCCGACACCGCCGCTTCCAAGGGTATGACTCCCCAGGAATGGTGCGACTCCATGGAGCCCGCCTTCCGCGATGCTTGGGACATGCTGGACATCACCTACACCGACTTCGTGCGCACCACCGAGCCGCGCCACGCCGAGACCGTGAGGAAGTTTTGGAACGACCTGTACGAGAAGGGCTACCTGTACAAGGGCTCCTACGAGGGCTGGTACTGCGTACACGAGGAGACTTACTACGCTGAGAGCGATTTGGAGAAGAACGAAGACGGCGTGTTTGTGTGCCCCGACTGCAAACGCCCTGTTCAGCAGGCAAGTGGCGAGGAGAACTGGTTCTTCAAATTGAGCGATTTCACTGAGCCCCTGCTGAAGTTCTACGAGGAAAACCCCGATTTCATCCGCCCCAAGACCCGCAAGAACGAGATTGTCACCTTCGTTAAGGGCGGCCTGAAAGACCTGTCCATCAGCCGTTCCACCTTTGACTGGGGCGTGCCCCTGCCCTTCGATGAGGGCCACGTGGCTTACGTGTGGGCTGACGCACTGCTGGCCTACCTGACCGGCATCGGCTACGGCCAGGACGACACCCGCCCCGGCGAATTCGAGGCTCGTTGGCCCATGCAGTACCACTTCGTGGGCAAGGACATCACCCGTTTCCACTGCGTCATTTGGCCGGCCATGCTCATGGCTGCCGGCATGCCCGTTACCAACACCGTGTTCGGCCACGGCTTTTTGATGGTGGGCGGCGAAAAGATGAGCAAGTCCAAGGGCAACGGCATCAAACCCGCCGACCTGGTGAAGATTTACGGCGTGGACGCTTACCGTTACTACTTCTTGAGCGATGTGCGCTTTGGCGCTGACGGCGGCATTTCCATTGAGCGCATGACTCAGGTTTACAACGCTGATCTGGCTAACACCTGGGGCAACCTGTGCAGCCGCGTGCCTGGCATGAACTCCAAGTACTTCGAAGGCGTGGTGCCCGCTGTGCCCGAAAGCACCGCTGGTCTGGTGGCCGCAAACCCCCTGCAGGAGATTGCCGCCGGCCTATACGCTAAGTACGATGAGTGCATGGGCCAGGTTGACTTCTCCGGCGCTGTTGCCGCAGTTCAGGAGCTGGCTCATCGCGCCAACCTGTACATTGACGAAACCGAGCCCTTCCGCATGGCTAAAGACCCCGAGAAGCGCGATGAGCTGGCAGCCGTTATGTACAACCTGATGGAGGCCATTCGCATCATTGCTCTGTTCATGGCTCCCTTCATGCCCAACACCTCTGCCGAGGTGTACAAGCGCCTGGGCCTGGGCGACATCACCGCCATCACCGACATTGAGGCCGCTGCCGCATGGGGCCAGCTGCCCGCCGGCAATCCGGTGGAGAAGGGCGACGCCCTGTTCCCCCGCCTGGACGAAGCCGCCATCGAGCTGAACATGTAATTTCTGCCAAATTACCCCATCATTTGGCATGTTTTTGATGCGCTATGTCGTTTGATACTGAAGAAGAACTGTTTCGGGATGCCCTCTTTCGCCAGCGTCGCAAGCATGGTGTTTATCGCCTGATTGACGCGCCGGTGCTGGAGGGCACCGTTGCAGATACCCACTGCCACACTCACATGCTGCCCGACCCGGCGCTGGCCTTTGCCCGCTGCGCCGTGAATGGGGTGGATTTCGTGTGCAATATTGTGGACACCGTGGAGGATGACCCTGCCACCAGGGAAAACGTGCGTGGTTGGCTGGCTGCCGCTCCTGCGACGCTGTTGGAAATTGCCCCGGAGTGCACGGCGTCGCTGCCGCAGCTGTGCTTTGCGGCGGGATGTCATCCGCACAACGCCAAGGGCTTCGATGCCGCCGCCATGGCGTATCTGCGTCAGGTGCTGGCCGACCCCCAGGTGAAGGCCATTGGCGAAATTGGCCTGGACTTCCATTATGACCTTTCTCCCCGCGATGTGCAGGAAGAGGTGTTTCGCCAGCAAATTCGCCTGGCCCACGAGCTGAACATGCCTGTGGCGCTGCACATTCGCGAGGCTCACGACCTGGCCCTGCAGGTGCTGGAGGAAGAAGGCTTTCCCCAGGCGGGCACGCTGTTGCATTGCTTCAACTTGGGTCCCGAGGACATTGACCCTTGGCTTGCCCACGATTGCTACATTGGCTTGGGTGGCCCTGTGACTTTCAAGAAGAGCGATTTCACTCGCGAAGCGGCCAAAAAAGTGCCGCTGAACAGGCTCGTTACCGAAACCGATGCCCCCTACATGACGCCGGAGCCCATGCGTGGCATCACCTGCTGGACCGATCACGTGATTTTCACCGCCGACGCCTTGGCCCGCGTGCGCGGTTGCGAAACCCCTGAGGAGCGTCGCCAATTCTTCGCCGCGCTGCACGAAAATGCGTTGAGATTTTACGGATGCGCCTAAGGCGCCTTTGCAATAGATATAATGGGGGCGCTCGAAAGTTGCGCCCAAGGGAAGGAAATACGATGAACCGAATGATTGTGGTGGGCTCGCCCCGAACCAACGGCCGTTGCGCTGCTTTGGCCGAAGAGCTCTTTGAGGCATGCATTGAGGAGTGCCCCGACGATCAGATTTCCCTTGTTCCCCTGTCCGGCGTCACGGTGAAGCCCTGCACGGGGTGCAATGCCTGCCGCGAGACGGAAGATCACGCTTGCGTGATTGATGACGATATGGCTGACATCCGCGAGGTGCTGGACGAGGCCGACGAGCTTACCATTGTGTCCCCGGTGTATTTCGCCAGCGCTCCTGCAACGCTGAAGGCTTTCCTGGACCGCCTGCAGCCCTACTTCTGGACCAACGCGCGCCACGAGGCGCTGCGTCCTGCCGCCCTGCATGTGGTGGGCGAGGGCCACGACCCCTTTGGCTTTGGGCCCCTGGTGACCACGGTGCAGTCGGCCACCTACACCGCCGGATTCCAGCTTGACCAGGTGATTAACTGGGTGGGCAAGATCAGCGCAGAAGGCGAGATTCTGGAAGACGCCGAATTTGTGGATGTTCCCTGGCTGGGCCAAGAGCAGGAAGATTAGGCCTTATGGCGAAGCTTTCGTATTTGGCCAGCGCCAGCGAAACCCGCAAGGTGCTGGAGCGTCATGGGCGCGGCACCAAGTATTCGCTAGGCCAGAACTTCCTGGTCAACGATTCCATCATTCAAAAGATTGTGGCCTTGGCCGACGTTAACGAAGATGACGTGATTTTGGAGATTGGCCCGGGCGTTGGCACCCTTACGGTGGCTCTGCTCCAGTGCGCCCAGGGCGTGACCTCTATTGAGCTGGACCCCGATTTGCCAGAGATTCTGGCGGAAACCACGGCAACCTGGGCCGACCGCTTCGCCCTCATTGAGAACGACGCCCTGGCTGTGCAGGAAGCCGACGTAGTTGCGGCGCTGGATCGAATTGAAGCAACCCTTACGCGCACTCGCCCCAACAAGCTGGTGGCAAACTTGCCTTATCAGGTTGCGGCTACGGTGGTGCTGGATTATTTCCAGCGTTTCCCCTGGTTGGAAAGCATGACGGTCATGGTGCAAAAGGAAGTGGCCGACCGCATGATGGCCCAGCAAGGGGTGAAGGACTACGGCGCCTTCACTGTGAAGTTGGGCATGTACGCTCGGCCGGCGGGCCGTTTCCCCGTGGGCCCCAACAATTTCTTCCCGCCTCCCCGCGTGGACTCCGCCGTCATTCGCCTGGACCGCAGCTCCTTCGTTGACAGCACGGGTGCTCCCATAACGGACGAGGAGATTGAGGCCGCCTGCCTTATGGCCGAGGCCGCCTTCGTCACGCGCCGCAAGACCCTGGCCAATTCCTGCAAGACCTACTTCGCGGGTCGCGGAGCGGCGGGCAAGGCCTTCGTGCCGCAGCTGCCTGCGCTCTTCGAGGCGGCCGGCATTGACTCCCGTCGAAGGGGCGAAACCCTGACGCGCGCTGAGTTTGTTGCTTTGGGCCATGCGTATCTGAGCCTGGCGGCACAGTAAAAGGGCAGGTAGACAGACAATTTTCTAAAATTATATCTTCACATTGCTTGACGGCGGTGGTATACTATCTTGTTAGCATTGTTTTCCGTCTAACTGCGAGGTTATGAGAGCATGGATCTGCAAAAGCAAGCACTGATTATCGATTCCATTCATGACACTCTGAGCGATCTGGTTGGCCAGCGCCTGGGCGTTCGTGAAAATATGGGTCGCTCCAAGATTGTTGAAGACGAAGGTATCCTGACCCAGGTTCACCCCCGTCTGTTTATCATGGAGATCGATCGCAAGCGAGGCCGCACTGCTCGCAAATCTTTCCAGTACGCCGACGTTCTGACCGGTGTGGTGAAGCTGTCCCAGGGCGGCAACCCCATTTTTGGTCGCTTCGTCATGGATGACGAGGAAGAGGCCGAGGACGAATTCGCCTTCGACACCGACGACGAAAGGGAAGAGGAGACCGTTATTTTCTAAGCGGTTGTCCATAAGGAACGGCGAAACGGGTGCTTCTGCACCCGTTTTTTATGCCTAAATGTCCCCTTTTTGGTAGACTTGAAGCGTTATTCGTTTACGAAAAGAGGCGCCATGACCGCAAGTACTCACGATTTGACCCGCAACCAATGCATGCTCGTTGGCCCCTTGGCCACCTGCGGTTACGACTGGTGGTGGCACTCCTTCACCGCCCATCATGAGCAGACGGGCGAGGAGCGCGCCTTCTTCATTGAGTATTTCGTGTGCAATCCGGCGCTTGCCACCGATGAACCTGTGCTGGGCCAGTTGCCCGCCAACAAAGAGATGGGCCGCAAGCCCTCTTATCTGATGGTGAAGGCAGGCACCTGGGGCGAAGGCAAATGCCAGCTGCATCGCTTCTTCCCCTGGAAAGATGTTGAGGTGGGACTGGGCGCTCCTTACTACGTGCAGGCCGACGACTGCTTTGCCTGCGATACCGACTTGATGGGCAGCGTCAGCGTGAGCGCCGAGGACGCCGCGGCCCATCCCGAGTGGATGTGCGATGCGGGCTCCATGGCGTGGGACTTGCATCTGGACAAACAGATCGCGTTTAACGTGGGCTACGGCGCAAGCCAGCCTTTCCGTGCGGCTGATGCTTTTGAGATGTATTGGCACGCCGAGGGTATGAAAACCCTGTTCAGCGGCGTGGTTGTGTTCAATGGGCAGCGCTATATCATTGACCCTAAGACCTCCTTTGGCTACGCTGATAAGAATTGGGGCAGCAACTTCACCAGCCCCTGGGTGTGGCTTTCTTCGTGCAACCTGGTGAGCAACATTACGGGCAAGCGCCTGGAAAACAGCGCTTTCGACATTGGCGGCGGTCGTCCCAAGGTGTACTTCATGCCGTTGCAGCGCAAGTTGTTGTCGCTGTTCGTGTACGAGGGCCGCGAGTTTGAATTCAACTTCTCTAAGCTGTGGACGCACTGCAAGACGGAGTTCGATTGCCAAGAGGCCGAGGACGACATTGTGTGGCACGTGCGGCAGGAGACTACCACTGCCGTTATGGAGACCGATGTGCGTTGTCCCAAGGCGCAGATGATTTTTGCCAATTATGAAAGCCCCGATGGCGAAAAGCGCCATACCCGCCTGTGGAACGGCGGTACCGGCGTTGGTCGCGTGCGGCTTTGGGAGAAAACCGATGGTGGGCTGGTGCTGGTTGACGACGTGACCGCCCGCAATATCGGCTGCGAATTCGGTGAATATGACTGATTTTGATTCCTGAATCTTCAAATCAAGTGCAAAACTGACAAAAATTGCGATTCGGAGTATTTTTCCGGGGTCATTCCAAATTGCGAACTGGGAAAACATACCGGTTGAACAGGGAAAGGGCCCTCAAGAGGGTATAAATGGGGTGTAAATAGGGCTTGAATCTTCAAATCAAATGCAACGGCTTGCCGTAGTGGGCTTCGTACGGCGTCCGGTACCCTAGGCGCTTGCGGGGCCGCTTGTTGAGCTTATCGTACACCCTTTTGACCTCCGCGACCTTGATCTTGTCGAATGGCCTGCCCTTGGGGAAGTACTCG
>JAQXTF010000094.1 GCA_029219345.1 Eggerthellales bacterium | reverse complement strand
CTCTTCGGCTTTTTTGGCGTGGGTGGTGCAGGAGGTGATGGTGGTGGACTTACAATCATTTCTTCCATGCCCCGTTTTAAATTCGTTCCGCAAAACGAGCAGAAAGCCGCTGATGAATTGTTTTCTTTTCCGCATTGTGGACAGAACATTTCTCCTCCTCGGTAATCTCTAGTGTGTGGACTCTTCCCGGGTGCACGTTTTCGGACAGGAATCAGAAAACCTGACGAAACGTATGGCAACCTATGCCTTGCCAGCTTGCCTTAGAGTATTTCAGGCCGTGAATTGTCTAATGTGCATTGGGTAAAAAAGCTTGGTGTTGTAGTTATCATTGAAGTTTACTCAGGAATAGATTCTTTGTTGATGGGTTGCGTTTCAGTCTGCCATTATCTTTGAGGCGATGCATGTTCCAGCAGCTCCAAGTGCGCAGAACAGAGAAAAGATGGCCCCATTGCCCATACTGATTGTGCTGTACTCCAAGTAGTAGCCTAGATCATCGATAAGCGCGAAATCGAGGAGTACTAGAAAAGCGATTATCGTTGCAGCAACGACAATATACTGATTTCTTGAACCTAAAAGATTCTTGATTGTTCCAACCGCCAAAAATGCAAGTGCCGCTATCCAGGCAATTGCAAAGAGTGTTGCCATCGATAGTGTTTCACTGAAGTTCCATGAGTCTATATTGCTTCCGTATTTATAGAGAGCATTTAGAAGGGTGACAGGGTTGAATGAATAGGTGGTTTGATTGTCGAGGGTAATCATTCTGAATGTTGGGACGGTAACCCAGGGTAAGAACATGCATACGGTTGTAGCGGCAGACAGCACGAGGGATAGGATTCCCATTCCGTTCAGTTGGCTGATAGGCGAAAGTTTTTGATCTTCCGATTGATTATCATGCTCTTTTGCAATTGACCTTGCAGGGTGATTATCCTTCACTCGCTCTTTCAATTTGAATCCGCACTTAGTGCAGAAATATGCTTCCGGTTTCAACTGCGATCCGCATTGTGGGCAAAACAATTTTTCCTCCTCTGTATTCTCCGGTGAGCAGGCGTCTTTCTGGGCGATGGCCAAAGGGCGAGATTCGGAAAGCCCGTTAAATCGAAGAGCTGCCTACAACTCGCCCAGCCTGCTTTTCGACTATTCCAGGATGCGATTCTGCCAAATGCGCATCGGGTTGATGTCTCATTGGAGACTCTAAGGTGAGCAGGAAAGCGACCGGGTTTCGACGCTTAGCAGGTCCAAAGGAGGATTAGATGTCGGTAGGGCGAGATGGAATGCATGCCAGGAGTGTTTGCGAGGGTACTGAGGCTGACAACGAGCACGCTGAGAACACCAACAAGCGCGTCGAGGGCGCGAATGAATGCTGGTATTGCGGACGTGAGTATCCCGAGGGATCGGTGTATTGCGTACTTTGCGGAAACAAGCTGGATGGGTCGCACGAACAGAATAAAGAACCGTATAACCTCGACACGCCTCTGGATTCGGGGTTCATCTTCGAACGAGACCCGCGCTGGAGATATGTACGTGATTTCACCTTCCCCGATACACCGGGCATTCCGGGGAAAATCCTGAGCGTGGAGGTAGTCCATCGTGTCGAGAAAAATGGCGAGAGCGGATTGATGGTCTATTCGGTCGATGGCAGTAGAGCGCAACGGAATAGGACGACTAATTTCTCGGTTGATGGGTGGAAGCCTTTTCCGAAAGACTGGTTCAAGAAGCAATCCTGCGAATTCGATGAGACCCATCAGCGTCGATTGGCAGAACTTCTTCAAGGCTTTCGCTTTTGTGATCATTGGGAAAGATGGGACGAGTTAGGCTACGCTACCGGAAGTGGCCCTATATGCATGATCAGGATCGTTTTCGACGACGATGGTTTTCCGTATTATTTTTCGATTCGTACAAATCCTTGGGATGAAGCCGATGAAAGCACGCGCTGCGCACGCGAGATTGTCGGCATAATCGAGGATGCCTTCGGCGACATGCCTTTGCCCGAGGGACCGAATTTGGTTTTTCTAACCGATGAAGAGCGTGGGATGGCCTGTGATGAGCAGGAAAGGGTGCACATGCAGAAATGCCCCTCGCTGATTCAAAGAATTCTAGGGAAACTTGGCTTTTCGGACCGACGGTAGATTAGAAGATCCCAGATAGTCGATTTGGAAGCCATTCCTGCACGAAAGCCCCTCAACGAGGGGCTTTCGATTGGATCTTGCTATTTGAGCCGTTCGTTTCCAATGACGGTTGTAGGTGCTTGTTGCGGGCGTGGCACCGGACAGCACCCTTCGGGGTTAGGGGCGGTTCCTGCAGCACCGGACGGCGTCTGCCAGGGATGCGGAAACGCTTCTGTCAGCGCCATGTGCGGTCAGTCGGGGGGGGTGCGGATGCGGTCTTCTACTTGATGGGCAGTTGGATTTCGGTGAGCCATTCATCGACGGAATCCTTGTTCCAGATGCCGTCGATGTAGGATTCGCGTGCCAGGTCGGCGCATTCGTATCCGTTTTCTTCGGCATACTTCATGATGAAGGCGTATGCTTCGCCGATTTGGTCGTATGCGCCCTGGTGATATACGCTCAGCACCTTGGTTTCGGGAATCTGTCGGAACTTGATGTTGTCGCTTTCCACGCCGAAGTCCGCAACGGCCTGGCTGTGGCGGACGCGGATATCGTACTCGCGGTATTCTCCGTCCAGATACTCCACGAACTCGTAGTTGGGCTCGGTGCACTTGAGGTCGGGATTCAGCTTATGCGCTTCGGCGCCCTGTTGCGGGATCCAGCTCATTGCGTCGGAGTACTGGGACAGCGTGGTTTCGGAATAGTACACGATGCATGCGGGGATGGTCTTGATGGTTGCCTGGTACTTCATTTCGTCCTCCTTGAGCAGATGGTCGATGATAAAAAGGTTGGCTGCGATTTCCTGCTGCTGGGAACGGAGCTTTTCCGCGTGCTCTTCCAGGATGGGCGCGGCATCGGCGCCTTGACAGATCAGCTTGATCTGCGCAACGGGCAGTCCCAGCTGGCGGAATGCCTTGATGCGTGCCGCCTGGTGCAGCTGGTCCGTGCGGTACAGGCGGTAGCCCGTCCATTCGTCCACGCTTGCCGGCTCCAGCAGCCCTTCCTTCTCGTAGAAGCGCAGGGTCTTGACCGTCAGCATGGATAGTTTCGAGAATTCTCCGATCTTCAGCATGTTTTGCAACTCCTTTCCCTTACAAACCCGATGATGGGGTCTGCCCTAAGGGGAGGGTCAATGGTCGCGTGCAAAAAACAGCCCCCGCCTAGCGCGAGGGCTGCAAGAGGGGTATGCGTTTAGTCGACCCTTTCGTCACCCCAGAAGAACAGGGCGACCGTGCCGGGGCCGGTGTGGCTGCCGATGGTGGTGCCGATGGAGAAGATGCGCACCGGTCCGTCCATCTTGGGGAAGGCGGCCTCGACCAGCTTCGCAAGCTCCTGGGCGTCTTCCAGGCAGGCGGAGTGGCAGATGTAGACCTGGCCTTGGTAGTCCGCGCCGCCTTCGGCGTGTTCCTGCATCATTTCCAGGGTGCGGGGGATGGCCTTTTTCTTGGTTCGGATCTTCTCGCGCGGGGCCAGCTTTCCCTGGAAATCAACGTTCAGCAAAGGACAGATCTTCAGTGCAGTGCCTACCAGACCGGCCGCTTTGGAGATGCGGCCGCCCAGTACGTAGAAATGCAGGTCGGTGGAAAAGAACCAGTGCTGTACGCGAAGGCGGTTTTCGGTCAGCCATGCAGCCAGATCGTCAAGATCCATGCCCTGGTCGCGCAGGTCGGCGGCCTTTTGCACCAGCATGCCGTATCCGGAAGACGCTGCGAGCGAATCGACTACGATCACGCGGCGATCGGGGTATTTTTCGGCCATCATCTGGGCTGCGATCTGCGCGGAGTTGGCGGATCCGGAAAGCCCGGAAGAAAAGGCGATATGCAGCACGTCCTTGCCGGATTCCAGGATGGACTCGAAGAGCTTTCGGTACTGGTCCACATTGACCTGCGACGTCTTGGTGCTGCTCCCGTTGCTCATCGCATTGTAGAAATCCTGGTAGGAAAGGGATTTGCCGAAGTCGTCGGGGTATTCTACCCCGTCCAGCTCGAAGTGGAACGGAAGCCAGCGGATGCCCCTGGAATCCAGCATGTCCGCGTCGATATCCACCGTCGAGCAGCATGAGAGAACGTATTCGTCCACAGGTTCGCTCCTCTGCGTCGGTTGCTTGATCGGGTGCGCCGCGAATGTGTCCGACGGCTGTCGGCGTATGCGGGCCGCACTTCATTGTATGCCACAAAAGGCCATGCCGTTCGGCCTTTTTCAAATCGAATCTCCTGGCATTCGGAGGCGCCTGTGAACGTACGGCGCTTCCTGTGCGCCTTGGCGTGAATGGCATGCAGGAGCACCTATAGGAAAGCGTCCCATGAGGTATTTCACCGAAGGGGAGGGGTGGAATACCCCATGGGCATGGGTATGGGGATTCGTTGGCGTGCGTCCTTAGTGCTGGCGCATGTGCATGTCTTTGCCTTGTGCGATGCGCCAGCGCCTTGCCGGCCTATAGCGTGCCTGGAGCTTGCTTGCTGCGGGTTCGGCTGTCCTGCGCCCGGCCATTTCGAACGCTATGGCTCCTGCGATTATGAGCGTGCCGCCGGCAAGCTGTGC
>JAQXTF010000093.1 GCA_029219345.1 Eggerthellales bacterium | reverse complement strand
GTCCACCTTTGCCTTGGAAGCGCAATACACGGTGAAGTCGGGCTCAAAGTTTTCCAGCTCCTCGGCGGTGGGCTGGATGAACATGTTCTTTACGAAGTGTGCCTGCCAAGCAACTTCCATAACAAAGCGAATGGCCATACGAGTGTCGGGGTTTGCGCCGCAGAAGGCGTCCATGACGAACAGACGCTTGCCGCACAGCTGCTTTACGGCCAAGTTCTTAACGGTTGCCCACACTTCTTCGCTCATGGCGTGATTGTCGTTGGGGTATTCGGGGGTTGTCCACCATACGGTGTCTTTAGAATTTTCGTCCATAACAATATATTTGTCCTTGGGCGAACGACCGGTGTAAATGCCCGTCATTACGTTTACGGTGTCAAGCTCAGTGAGAGTGCCTGCGTCATAGCCTTCCAGCTCGGGCTTGGTTTCCTCTTCGTACAAGAATTCGTAGGAGGGATTGTGAATGATTTCAGTAGCGCCGGTAATGCCGTACTGAGTCAAATCGACAGTTGCCATGAAAATCCTTCTCTCTTGGCCAATGGTTTTCCAATGCCATTAAGATAGCAGCAAATGCCAGAGGTTTTGTGTTCATTGGGTGAATGTGTCAAGTTAATTCGGCGTAAAACCAAGGTTTCCGAAATAGAAATGAATAAGCCAGCCCTTGGAAGGCATCGTTGGGTAACGGTTGGGCAACTTCATGGCACCGAGGCAGTTATATTTTCCTGTACTGCTAAAATGCTAGGGAACACGAGATTATGAAAGGGGGAAACGGTGCTTTCGGATAGACGCCAGCGCGTACTGGGCGCACTCATTGAAGAATACGTGTCGCGCGCGCTACCGGTGGGTTCGCGCACGCTTATTGAACGTTATCCCCTTGGTGTTAGCTCCGCGACTGTCCGAAGCGAGCTTTCGCGCCTAGAGGATGACGGCTACTTAATGCAACCTCATACTTCTGCAGGACGCGTGCCCACCGATGCTGGTTATCGTGCTTTCGTTGATGATCTGATTCAGCGCGATCTTCTTCCTCGCGATTCATTCTATTCCCATGCGGTGAAGGAATTGCTGGAAACTTCTTCCGAATTGGACGAGCTTCTTCAGCAAGTATCTTTTGATTTGTCTCGCTTTACCGACTGCCTATCTGTTGTTTTGGCTCCCGCTCTTTTTGATTTTCGCTTGAAGCAGATTTCGCTTGTTTCTTTGTCTCCATTCCAATTTTTATGCATTTTGGTCACTGAGGACGGTCAGGTTTTCAACAGGCACATTTATTCACCCGATGAGGTTGATACTGATGAGCTTGCGCGCCTGCAGGTGTATTTGAATCAAGTTCTTTGCGGGAAAACCCTTCGCGAGCTGGAACAGCTTCTTTCAGAAATTCTAGGAAGCGCCTTGCATGACTCCCTGGTCTCTTGCTGCGTGTCTGAAATTATTTACTTCATTCAAGAGGGCTCCGGCGTAAGGTCCCATAGCTTGGGCATGAGCAGCTTGCTTCAAAAACCCGAATTTGCCCATTCTCAATCGCTAATTCCCGTTATGCATATGCTTGAAGATGATGCATTGCTGCTGGAAATCCTTGATAGAAGCTCCACAACAGATGGGGGAGAAGTTCCTGCGGTAAGCATTGGCCGGGAAAATGGCACTGATGCCCTTTCGGGTGTTTCCGTAGTTGCTGGGCGTTTCGGTTCAGGCGGAAGTCAGGGAATTGTGGCCGTTATCGGCCCGACGCGAATGGATTACTCCCGTGTGATAACCGCTGTCCAATGTGCTCGTGATGTTTTGCATGAAGTGCAATGACAAGAAACCTTCAATGGTGTAACTTTTAAAAGTTGAAATTTTTAAGGAAGGTATGTAATGGCAACTGATCTGTATGAGGTTCTTGGAGTATCGAAGAACGCAACGGATGACGAGATTAAAAGGGCTTTTCGCAAAAAAGCGCGTGAATATCACCCTGATGTCAATAAGGCTCCTGACGCTGAGGAGAAATTTAAGGAGATCAACGAAGCATATGACGTGCTTTCTGATTCCACCAAGCGTGCGCAATATGACCGTTTTGGGTCTATTCCTGGTGCTGCTGGCGGCAACCCTTACGGCGGCGGCTTCACCAACATGGAAGATATGTTCGGTGGCTTTGGCATGGGCGATATCTTCAGCAG
>JAQXTF010000092.1 GCA_029219345.1 Eggerthellales bacterium | reverse complement strand
AAAGCCGCTTCGTGCGGCTTGCGACGAGTCAAGGGCGATGCGCCCTGAGCGAAGCGAGGGGCAGCGCCTTGAGACGCTGCCCGTGACCCTTGGCCTTATAGGCCCAGTGCAAACCACCCTTTTGAAGGGTGGTTCATGATTTCAGGTAGTGCTTGATGGTTGCTGCCACCACGCGCGTGTCAAGGGGACTCGCGCTTGATTCGTAGGTGACCAGCAATTTTTCTCCTGCAAATACGCCTGCCAATGCGTAATTGTTGAGTTTTTTGAGCGCGCCTTCCCGATAATCGGCATCATCCATGCCGCCCATGTGCTCCCAGTAGAATTCTTGACGCGTGCGTTTGTTTAAGCAGGTGAAATCAGGGTATAAGGGGTTGTATCCTCCCAGGTGCAGGGGCTGTTCGTAGCGATAAGGCACTCCTGCGGCGTCAAGGGCATCGGCGATAATCACCTCAGACTTCGATCGTACGCGTTCGCCGCGCCGGGTGAAAAACGAGTACGCTCCAAACGGATGGCTGTTGCCTGCGTATTCCATTTGCTGCCAGCGTTGCGCATATTCTTCGTCGCTAAGCAAAAAGGGGTCAACGAGGCGCTTGCGCGCTTCGGGGAGCTCTTCGTAAACGGCGACCAGCGCATCGCTTTGAGGCTGTTTGGCTAGAACCTTCTCAATGCGCGCCTTCTCTTTCTCCGCGATTTTCAGGAGCTTTTCGTCGTAGTCTTTTTGAGCAAGCGCCCTGATGAGGTCCATCTTCTCATCGCTGCGCAGGTACTCTCCCTTTTTATCCGTTGGCTCCTTACGCCAGTGGTACTTTACGGAGCCGTTGCTTGAATCAACGAGCAAATGGCCTTTTGGGGCCCTCCTTAGACCGGCTTCTGCCCAAGAGATGGCCTCTCTGCAACGATTAAGCTCCATTGATAGTTCGTCTTGAAACATGAATCCTCCCGTTTTTTGCTGCATTTGGGAGAAATCGAGAAAAAATGCTGAATTCTCCCAATGCAGACGCTTGCGTATTAGTTGTTTTGGGAGAATTTTGAAATTATTTGAAAAATCTCCCAAATAAATCGAGCATCCAAGGGAGAAGTGAAGTGCTGAGAGTGGCGTGTGGTGCTGGAGATGCCCGTATGGGCGGCATTCTATGGGAGAAAATAGATAAAAATCCTGATTTCTCCCAAATGACACCAAACTGCAACTTTCCATTTGGGAGAAATTGACAAATTTTTTATTTTTCTCCCAAACGGAGCTTATTAATGCATGAACATGGCGTCGCCGAAGGAGAGCAGGCGATAGCGCTCATCGATAGCGTGTTGGTAGGCGACCATGATGTTCTCGCGGCTGGAGAATGCGGAGACCAGCATCATCAAAGTGCTTTTGGGTACATGGAAATTGGTCACCATGCAATCAACCACGTTAAAGTGGTAGCCCGGCAGGATATACAGGCTGGTGGCCTCGCGATCGCGGGGCAGCAGGCGGCCCTCCTCCTTGCTCCAGGCACTTTCGAGGCTGCGCACGCTAGTGGTTCCTACAGCAATAACGCGTCCACCTGCGGCTTTGGTCTTTTCGATGGCCTCAACCACTGCTTCTGAAACGGTGTAGAACTCAGTGTGAATTTGGTGATCTTCGGCGTTTTCTTCGTCCACGATGCGAAACGTGCCCAGGCCGACCTCCAGTTCAACGGTCATCCAGGAAACGCCCATGGCCTTGATTTCCTCAATGAGCTCGGGAGTGAAATGCAGGCCCGCGGTGGGGGCGGCAGCAGAGCCTTCACGCTTGGAGTAGACGGTTTGGTACATTTCCATGTCGCCTGCATAGTTTTTGATGTAGGGAGGCAGGGGCGTTTTGCCAATTGTATGAAGAGCTTCGTCCAGAGAGGGCAGCGGGGTGGTCAGGCGCGCCAGGCGTTGACCCTTGTTGTCTTCGCCTTCGCGGTTGATGAAGTCGATAATCTCAGCGGAAAGTGCTACTTGACCTGCAGCATCACAAAAATCAACCACAGCGCCCGTCTTCAGGCGACGGCCTGGCTTCACCAGAACTTCCCACATGGCAGACTGGTTGGTTTTGGGTTCGCGATCAATGACTTCTTGCAGAAGGAACACCTCGGCGGTACCACCGCTGCCGCGCTTGGCGCCCAGCAAGCGGGCGGGCAGCACGCGGGTCTCGTTGGCTACAACCAGATCGCCCGGGCGCAGGTAGTCTTTGATGTCGCGGAAGATGCGGTCTTCCAGGGCGCCGGTAGTGCGGTCCATGACCAGCATGCGGCAACCGTCGCGATCAGGGGCGGGCTCCTGAGCAATGAGCTCCTCGGGCAAGTTGTAATCAAAATCAGCGGTTTTCATGCAATGCTTCCTTCTTCGCTGCTTTCAGGGCGGCCTTTTTGGCCTTGCGCGCGGCTTTACGAATTGTACGCTCTTGCTGAGCTTCGTCGTCGGAAAAATGGCAGCCGCAGAAGTTCTGACGATAAATGCCCATCTCCTTGGAGATGCGCTCGTTGTCTTCAAAATGGGGACGATAATCAACGAATGCGCTGGTCACGCCTGCGGCATCGCAAGCGCGCTGCAGCTCTTCGGCAATGATGTCGGTGTATTGGAAGGGGCTCACCGAAAGGGTGGTACCCAAGGCTTCGAAACCGTGCTCGGCGGCATAGCGGGCCGCCTCCTCAAAACGCATGCGGTAGCAGGCGCGGCAGCGGGCGCGGCGCAGCTGGGCGGCGTGCTGACGGGCATCGGCAACTTCGGGACCGCGGTCTTCCAGCGGCGGTAGAGGGTAGGGGTTGGGGGCCTCCACCAGCTCATCGGCAATGCCGGCAGCGGCGCGCAGCTGTTCCAGCTGGCGGCCCACCTTGCCCGCGGTTGCCTCCCAAGCATTAACGTCGTATGTGCCCTCTATCAGGGGATATGCACGCTCATTGGCCAGCTGCTGGATGGTTTCAAGGCGATGTGCGTACTCATCGGCCGGGTGAATGTTGGAGTTGGCGAAGTACACCGCAAATTCGTCTCCCGCTTCCTTCAGCAGGCGGGTGGGCTCCAGCGAGCAGGGCCCGCAGCAGGCATGTAGCAGAATCTTCATAGACAACTCCTCAACTTGAACTGCCGCTTATAGTACCATGTGCATAGACCCACAGAAGCAAAGGAATGCAATGACCTTATTTGAAGCACATCTTGACGGCCAGTGCGGCCATGCCCGCGCTCTGACGTACGAAACCGCCCATGGCTCCTTCCAGACGCCCATGTTCATGCCCGTTGGCACGCGCGCCACGGTGAAGGGCGTGCAAACGCCCCAGCTCAAAGACCTGCAATCCCAGGTGGTGCTGGCAAACACCTATCATCTGGCCATGCGTCCCGGCGCCGACCTCATTGACGAGGCGGGCGGCGTGCAGAAGTTCATGAACTACGACGGCCCCATGCTTACCGATTCGGGCGGCTTCCAGGTGATGAGCCTGGCCGACACCCTGAAGATTGACAACGATGGCTTGACCTTCCACTCCATCTATGACGGCGCAAAGATTCGCTGGACGCCTGAAAGCAACATGGAAATCCAGCAAAAGATTGGCGCCGACATTTGCATGCAGTTGGATCAGTGCGCACCGTACCCCGCGGAAAAGGAATTCGTGCGCAAGTCCACGACTCTTTCGGCCGATTGGGCGCGTCGCTGCCTGGACGCGCATACTCGCGAAGACCAGGCGCTGTTTGCCATTGTACAGGGCGGCATGCATCTTGACCTGCGCTTATGGTCGGTTGACGCGCTGAAAAAGATTGAGGAAGAGCACGTTGCCCAGGGCGGTCGCCGCTTTGACGGCTTCGGCATTGGCGGCTATTCCGTGGGCGAGCCCCACGAGCTCATGTTCGAAACCTTGGGCCAGGTTGCCCAGGCCTGCCCCGAAGACAGACCCCGCTACCTCATGGGCGTGGGCAACCCTACCACCCTGGTGAAAGCGGTGCGCGAAGGCATTGACATGTTCGACTGCGTGTTGCCCACCCGCACGGCTCGTATGGGCACGGCTTTCTCCCACGAGGGCCGCATGAACATGCGCAATGCCAAATACGTGCACGATTTCGGCCCGCTGGACCCCCAGTGCACCTGCTCCACCTGCCAGAATTATTCCCGCTCTTACATTCGCCACCTGGTGAAACAGGGCGAAATGCTGGGCGGCATCCTGCTTTCCGTTCACAACCTGCACTTCCTGCTGAACCTCATGCGGGAGGCTCGCCAGGCGGTGCTGGCCGGCGAATACGAGGCCTTCTACGAGGACTGGATGAACTCGCCCGCTGCCAACGATTACTAAGGAGAAGGGGACAAGCGCCCCTTCTTTTTTCGCCTATGATTATTCTTGAATGAGTATATATTGTGACGCTCGCCTATAACTAGTAAAGACATGGGATAAAACGCCTGAAAAGTGGCATAATGGACGGGTTACATGCGGGATGCGTGTATGCACGTATGCCCAAAATATGAGTTGTAAGAGAAAGGGAGTGCTTGTGGCCTCTCAAAACGAAAAGAAAAAGAACCTGACCAAGAACGCTGATCGCCGCAATATCTGGCTGCTCATCGTGACCACGCTGCTGGTTATTGCCTCGGTGTTCGCGTTCGTACCCCCGTCCCAGCGCATCAATCAGGGCCTGGACATTCAGGGCGGTCTTTCCGTTGTTCTGACCGCATCCAATGAAGACGGTTCCGCCATTTCCGACGAGAGCATGGAAAAGAGCCGTGCCATCGTCGAGAACCGCGTTAACATGCTGGGCGCTACCGAAGCCACCGTGCAGGTGCAGGGTGAAGACCAGATTCTGGTTCAGATTCCTGGTGTGACCGACCCCGAGCAGGCGCTGCGCACCATTGGCACCACCGGTAAGCTGGAGTTTGCTCGCCTGGACTCCTTCACTGACGAAGAAGTGCGCAACCAGATTGACACGGGTGCTTACGAATACGTCACCTACACCGACGAGCTCACCGGCCAGACCTTCACCGATGCTGCCAAGAGCAACATCGTGTGCCCCGCCGGCACCTACACCCCGCTGATCACCGGCGAGAACATCAGCCGTGTGCAGATTGACCGCGCTTCTGAGGCTTCTCAGTATTACGCCGTTGACCTGAGCCTTGATAGCGCTGGTTCCAACGCATTTGCTCAGGCCACCCAGGAGCTGTACCCCACCCGCGGCAAGATTGTCATCCTGCTGGACGGCGTGGTGCAAAGTGCTCCCGCCGTTCAGTCTGAAATCACCGGCGGCCAGGTGTCCATTACCGGCAACTACAGTATGGACGAGGCAAAGTCGCTGCAGACCATTTTGGAATCTGGCTCTCTGCCCATTAGCTTCTCCTACTCTCAGAGCCAGGTAGTTGGCCCCACTCTGGGCCAGGACGCTCTGGCTTCTGGTGTGCTGGTAGCCCTCATTGGCCTGGTGCTGGTTATGCTGTACCTGTTCTTCTTCTACAAGGGCTTGGGCTTCATCACCGCCGCTGCCATGATCGTGTTCTCCGTTCTGTACCTGGGCCTGCTGGCGCTGCTTTCTGCCTTGGGCCAGTTCAGCCTGTCTTTGGCTGGCGTAGCCGGTATCGTACTGACCATCGGTATGGCTGCCGACTCCTCCATTCTGACCCTGGAGCGCTTCCGCGAGGAAATTCGCATGGGCCGCTCCGTAAAGGCCGCTTCTCAGAGCGGTGTTCAGCACGCCATCATGACCTCCATCGACGCCGACCTGGTTACCCTTGTTTCGGCTTTGACCCTGTTCTTCCTGGCCGCTGCCTCCGTTAAGGGCTTCGGCCTGACCCTGGCTTTGGGCATCTTCTGCGACATTGCCATGATGCTGCTGTTCAAGGCTCCCCTCATTCGCCTGATGGCCCCCCGCGTTATTGCGAAGAATCCTGGCTTCTGGGACATCAAGGACTGCCAGAACGCTGTGGGTGGCGTTGAGCAGATTGTGGAAGACGAAGCAAAGACTCCTGCTCAGAAGGTTGTTGGCCGCTTCATCAAGCGCGACATTCCCTTCATGCGCGTGCGCAAGGTTCTGCTGATCGTCGCTGCCGTGTGCGTGGTTCTATCCACCGCTGTGGGCCTGGTTCGCGGCCTGAACTTTGGTACCGAATTCGTGGGCGGCACCTCCATCTCCATCAGCCAGACCCAGGGTGCTACCACCGATGACATCCGTGATGCCTTCGCCAAGGCTGGTCAGGACAACGCCGTTGTTCAGACCACCAGCACCAACGGCTCCGACGGCTTCCTGGTTCGCCTGTCCACCACCGACACCACCGAGGCCTACAGCGTGTCCGCCTCTGTGGCCAAGAGCCTGGGCCTGTCCACCAATGACATCACCGTTTCCACCATCCAGGCAAGCTGGGGCGCCAGCGTCATTCGCAGCTCCCTCATTGCCTTCTTCGTGTCGTTGCTGCTGATCATTGCCTACATTGCCATCCGCTTCCGCTCCTACAAGATGGGCGTGGTTGCGGTTGTTACCTTGCTGCATGACCTGATTATCGTGGTGGGCGTTTACGCCCTGCTGGGTCGCGAGTTCACGCCTAACACCGTGGCTGCCCTGCTCACCATCCTGGGTTACTCCCTGTATGACACCGTGGTTGTGTTCCATCGCGTGAACGACAACATGAAGGCCGGCACCACCAAGGCCACCTTCATGTCCATGGCAAACCACTCCATTAACCAGGTGTTCATCCGCTCCATCAACACCACTTTGACCTCTTTGATCCCGGTTCTGTTCATGATGCTGTTCGGCTCCGAGACCCTGAAGGACTTTGCCTTCGCTATGGTTATCGGTTTGATTGTTGGCTGCTACTCCTCCATTGCCGTGGCAATGCCCCTGTTCTCTGAGTGGAAGAGCCGCGAGAAAGATAACGCCAAGCTCATCAAGAAGTACGGCCCCGAGGTTCGTCTGTTCGAGTTCGTTATGCCTCAGCCGGCCGAGGCCGTAGCCGAGGCTCCCGCAGCCGAAACTGCCGTTGTTGCAGCCCCCGCACCCGCTGCTCCCACGCAGCAAAAGCAGCAGAAGTGGCAGCCCAAGAAAAAGAAAAAATAGCGGCTGGAAATAGCTCGCAATAGGAAAGGGGTCTCTGTGAGGCCCCTTCTTTTCTTTAAATTTACCCAGTTGGTGCGCTTTTTTCGTGCTATACTGTTTCGGCTTGTGTAGACCGAGGCACAAGCGGTAATTATTTGGCCCCCGAGACATGTTGTTTGCCAAACGGAAACGCGCGGCAAGGCGAACATGGTACATGTAAGCAAACAATCATGACGACGGGTCCCTACTTTTTTTGAAAGGGGTCCCATGACCGAGATTAAGAACACGTCTGTCATTGACTGGGAAGATGTTTCTGACGAGCAGATGAACGCAATGATCGACGGCTCCCTGACCAACTTCGACGAAGGCGATTTGGTACAGGGCGAAATTGTCAAGCTGGAGCATGATGAGGTTCTGGTTGACATTGGCTTCAAGAGCGAGGGTGTTATCCCTGTTCGCGAGCTGTCCATCCGCAAGGACATTGATCCTGCCGACGTTGTTGCCCTGGGCGACA
>JAQXTF010000091.1 GCA_029219345.1 Eggerthellales bacterium | reverse complement strand
GTCATTAACGAACTCGAGCAACACATAAAAAAGAACAAACTCCCTGCAAAAGATCAGCGAGTAATTCCCTCTCATAACAACTATATTATGGTCGTTGTAAGACTTAGTGCCACTATTTTGCACTTGAGAAAACAATCAAAGACCAAAAGGTCTAGCTCGCGGCGAAGCTCGTCAACCTTAGCCTGATAATTCTTGGGAAGCGGCCTTTTGCGAACACCGAGCTTACGGCGAAGAGTCTCAGCCGCATGATCGAAAGCCGCCGGATCGTCCAATTGAACGCTGGTAAAGCAAAGCGGGGTGTAGCCCATATCCATCAGAGTGTTGCGTTTATCCGAGTCTCGGTAAATGCTTACGCGATTGGCATGCTCAAGATCGCTGTCGTACTCCGCAGTAACCTTACAGCCCTCCCAATATAAATCGGCAACGTAGTAATTGCGTCCTCCCGACCAGGCAAAACGTTCGGGAATATCAATTCGCTTATTAAGCTTTGCCGCGGGGAAGCCCTTACCTCCGCGGCAAAGAGGCAGCGTTGTAGCCATAGAAAGCTTACTTTCGCGCGGCGACGCGCTGTTGTCTCGCACATACTGAGCCGCATCGCGTGCAGCGCCAATGCCGCGATGCCCCGCGCACGCGTCAACATACGAATTGAGATGGCGCGCCGAAATCAGACGTCGTCTATCAGCCAATCCGCTATATCGTTCCTCGTCAAGAGCAAATACACCGCAAAGGGCGTATCCATATAAAAGGGTTTTTCGGGAAAGAGGAGTGCTGCGCAATCTGCACAAAACTTAGCTCGGGAGATGCCACAAACACCTGAGGCGCAACCTGCACAAAAGAACGCGGAGAGTAGGCCTCTCCCACTCGATGAAAGGTTGCATTGCTCAAAACGTCAACTCGGTCAGTGGTAAGCACATCCAAAGGACGGCCCCAAAATTGGGTATGCCGAACCAAATCTTGCACTTCATCAAGAGACCGCGCGCAATCAACAAGACGGCTGCGCGTTGGGCGATCGTCCAACAGCACCGCATTGTCGGCATAGTGCTCCCAGTACCACTTTGCCGTTTCGTATCCCAAATAAAGCGTCTTCATGGCGCCACCATTGCACAGGTACCGCAGCATTTCAATAGCTCAGGTGTTGTACAACACCCTTTTGTTGCAAAAATAACCGCAAAAAGAAAATCGCCCCCGAAATCGGGGGCGACTCCAGTCGCAAGATCGTTGGCTGGGATTTATTCAGCAGCAACTTCCTCGACAGCCTCAGCAGCTTCCTCTACGGGAGCAGCAGCGGCCTCTTCTGCGGCCTTAGCGGCGTAAGCAGCAGCACGCTCTGCCTTAGCAGCAGCCTTTGCCTCGCGCTCGGCCTTCTTTGCAGCTTCTGCTTCAGCAGCCTTAGCAGCCTTAGCAGCCTTAGCAGCTGCGGCGCGCTGTGCAACCATATCCTTAGCAGAACCGTACTTGTCAGCGAAGCGCTGAACACGGCCACCGGTGTCGATGAGCTTCTGAGTGCCAGTGAAGAAAGGATGGCAGGCGCTGCAGATGTCGACCTTGAGTTCGGACTTAGTGGACTTGGTAACGAAGGTGTTACCGCAGGTGCAGTGCACAGTGCACTCCACGTATTCGGGATGGATACCCTGCTTCATGATGGTTTCTCCTTAATGCTTTGGTTTCCGACCAAAGCTAGACTAAAGCTTGAGTAGTTTACCACACAAATCATAAAATGGAAGAGGGCAATTATTGAATTTGCCCAGCGCAAGCAGGCAAAGTGCCCACCCAAGCCAAAAAATCTTCCATGCTGCCGTGCTTCACCTGGGTCTTATCGTAGGCAATGGGGTCAAGCAGCCAGTCGGTGATCAGGAAGGCATCCAGGCCCAGTTCCATGGCCACCAGGTCTTCTTGGGTGTTGTTGCCCACCATGAGCACCTCGGATGCCTGCAAGCCCAGCGCATCGAGAATCTCCTGATAGTAAGCGAGTTTGGGCTTGGCCGACGTGGAATTTTCATACGTGGTCAGATACACAAAGGGCACGCCCTGCGCACCAGCCCAGCGCAGGCGCTCCTCCACCGCCATGCGGGGGAACAGCGGCATGGTTGCCAGCACCAGCGGATATCCCTTCTGGCTCAGCAAATCCAACGCCTTGCGAGTGGCAGGATTGGGGGTCACCGTATCTCCCACGCGGCAAAAATCGGTCTGGTAGAATTCGGCAAACACCTCTTGCGCCTGAGCGCAGGCCTGGTCATCCAAGCCATACACAGTGGCAAAATTCTGCCAAAATGCCTGCTCATTGCGCACACCATCCTGCTGAATCATGGCATGGGTTCCCGTCATCAACGCCTTCTTGAACAGCTGAGGATCATAGCCGTGAGCAGCCGCAAACCCAATGAGACGCGCAAAATAAGCATTCAGGAACTCATCCAAATCCATGGGCAGCAACGTGCCGTCCAGGTCAAAGAAAATAGCGCGATAGGCGCGGGGCTCATCAGCAACGCAAGGCGAATTTGCCATGATTTCTCCTCTATCTATATATAAGTAGAAAACGCAGAACCTAAGCTTACATCAAGCGCTTGCCATCAAGGCTTTCAATCCAGGCATCTGTCACGGTACCGTCACAAACCTCCACATACGCCACGCTGGCAGGAAACCCCATGCGGGGAAAGCTCACGCTGCCGGGGCATACCACCAGCTGAGCCGGGGCCGCCTGATTGCCCCGAAGCAACACAGGGTAGTGAATGTGGCCGTGCACGCACACCTGGGCTCCGCGAGCGCCGTTTTCGGCCAGCACGTCTTGCCCATGGGCGTGGCGCACCACAACCTCGGGGCGCACATCCCGGGGAAAATGCCCCACGAAGAAGGTGACACCATCAATGACCGCCTGATCGAAGCGGCGCACCGCACCGTTGTAATCCTGGGAGTAGTCGTTGTTGCCCAGCACCGCCGTGACGGGAGCGTATTCTTGCAGCTCGGTCAGAATGTCGGGGTTGCCAATATCGCCCGCATGGATGATGTGGTCGCATTCCACCAAGCAGCCCAGGGCCGCAAGGGACAGCCGCCCATGGGTATCGGAAAGAATGCCAACGCGCGTCATGGCTGGTCAGCGCCTTAAACCAACTGCTGCTGGCGCTTGTCGTGCCAGCGATCGAAGGCGGTGTACACCGCGTGGTAAAACACGGCGATGATGGCCATGGAAATACCCAAGGTGACCCACATGTCAAAAGACATGGCAGAAATGGCAAACAGATCGTGCAGCAACGTGGTACCAAGAATCATGCCGCCGCAGCACACCACCAGCAACGCCCAGCGAATGGGCGTGAAGGGATGGGAAAGGCGCACGATGAGCATGATGCCCGTCCATGCCGTCAGCAGCACCGCCAGAGTGGAAATTTGGCCATAATCCCAGCTGGCAAACAGGTGTCCCACGATGTTTACCGCCAGCACCGCACACACCACCGTAATGGCACCGGGAATGGCGCGCACAATGACGTTTTCCAAGAACCGGCCTTTGATGCGATCTTTGTTGGGCTCCAGGGCCAGCACGAAAGACGGCAAGCCAATGGTCATGGCGCTTACCAGGGTCATCTGGATGGGCTGGAAGGGATACGCCCAGGGCAGCACCACGAACAGCACCGCCATGGTGATTGAAAACAGCGTCTTGACCAGGAACAACGAGGCAGAACGCTGCAAGTTGTTAATAGAACGGCGACCCTCAGCCACCACCTTGGGCATGCTGGCGAAGTCGTTGTCCACCAGCACCAGCTGGGCAACGTTGCGGGCAGCATCAGAACCCGATGCCATGGCCACGCTGCAGTCGGCCTGCTTCAGAGCCAGGGTGTCGTTGACGCCATCGCCAGTCATGGCCACCGTATGGCCCGCCTGCTGCAGGGCAATGACGAACTGCTTTTTCTGCTCAGGCTTCACGCGGCCGAACACGTGGTATTTCTTCATGGCCTCAGCCACGTCTTCTTCGGTTTTCAGGGTGGTGGCGTCCACGTAGGCATCGGCCCCAGGCACGCCCACCTTGGCGGCAATACCCGAAACGGTACGGGGGTCGTCGCCGGAAATCACGTTCACCGTAACGCCCTGGTCCTTGAAGAACTGGATAGTCTGGGCCGCCGTGGCGCGAATCTGGTCGTGGATACACACGAAAGCCAGGGGCTGGGGCTCAGAGGCCAAGCCGCCCTCTTCCGTGAAGCCCTCAACGCGGGCCAGCACCAGCACGCGAGCGCCTTCCGCCAGCTGGGACACGCGCTGAGAAACCAAGCCGTAACGGGCGCCCATAACGAACTGACCTGCGCCAATGACATACGCAGCGCCTTCGAAGGCAGCGCCCGACCACTTCTTGTCAGAAGAAAAGGGAATGGCGCGCACCAGCGGCAGCACTTTGCCCTCGCGGCCAGCCACGTACTCCATCATGGCGCGAGAAGTCTCGTTGGGGTCATTTTCCGCCGCCATGAGGGATGCCAGGGCGTCGTCCACTTCGGCGGCGCTGGCGCCTTCCACCAGCTCCACGCGGTCGACCTCCATGGCGCCGCTGGTGATAGTGCCCGTCTTGTCCAGGCATAGGGTGTCCACACGGGCCAGGGTTTCAATGCAGTACAGCTGCTGCACCAGCACATTTGACTTGGAAAGGCGCACAACCGCCACGGCCATAACCGTGGAGGTCAGCAAAATTAGGCCCTCGGGAATCATGCCAATCATGGCAGCCACCGTGTTCAGGATGGCCGCGGTCAGCGACATAGGCGTGGAGGCCCAGAAGTACTGGCTGCAGAAAAGGGCCGCGCCCACGAAGGGCAGGGCGATGGACACGTACTTCACAATCGTGTTTAGGGTGTCCATGATTTCCGAGTGCACCTTCTTGTGCTTTTTGGCCTCGGCACTAATCTTGCTGGCGTAATTCTCAGCGCCCACATGGGTCACCCGTACCATAACCACGCCAGCGTTCACATAAGAGCCGCTCATAAGCTTGTCACCAGGGTTTTTGCGAATCAAGTCGCTTTCGCCGGTAAGCAGGCTCTCGTTCATATCGCATTCGCCGTCAACCACCACGCAGTCGGCGGGCACCTGATCGCCGCGACCCAGGCACACAATATCATCGCGCACAATTTGGTCCAGCTCAATTTCTTGGCGCTGACCGTCGCGCACCACCGTTGCCTTGGCGCTGGCCACAATTGAAAGCTTATCGGTCACGGCTTTGGAGCGCAGCTCCTGCACCACGCCAATGACCACGTTGGTCACAATGACAATCATGAACAGCATGTTCTTGTACGAACCCGTGAAAAACACGATGATCGCCAAAACCAAGTTCACAATATTGAAAAGCGTCACCAGGTTATCGCGGAAAATTTGTCCCACGGTACGGGTGTGCACATTGGCGTCAACATTTACATCTCCCGATGCAACGCGCTGCGCCACTTCCTCGCTAGAAAGACCCTTAATTTCTTGCATTATTTCCCCAGATAGTTGTTACTCAAGTACTTCCAAAGCAGCAGCGTAGCCGCCAGCACCATAGCTCAGGCACTTGGACACGCGAGCGATAGTAGTTGCGGAAGCGCCCGTTGCCGCCTCAATTGCGGTGTAGGGCTTCTTCTCGGACAGCATGCGAGCCACCTGCAAACGCTGCGATGTGTCGCGAATCTCACGCACGGTGAACAGGTCTTGCAGCAGGGCGTAGATGGTCTCTGGGTCATCCAGCTTGGCCAGCACGCTTAGCAGCTCGTCAACCTCAGGGGTTCTCAATTCTTCCACGTAAATCACTTTCCCAACTTAAACAAACCAAATTCAATGGAATCAACCAACGCGTTCCATGAAGCTTCAATGATGTTCTCGGACACGCCGATGGTGCCCCAGATGTGTTCACCGTTGCGGGTGAAAATCATAACGCGGGTGATAGCGTCGGTGCCCACGTTCTCGTCCAGGATGCGCACCTTAAAGTCAACCAGTTCCATCTGGGCAACTTCGGGGTACACCTCGGAGATGGCCATGCGCAGGGCGTTGTCCAGCGCGCCCACGGGGCCGGCGCCTTCGCCGGTTGCCACCACGCGCTTGCCATCCACGTGCACCTTGATGGTTGCCTCAGACATTGCGTCTTTGGCGAATGCGCCCCTGTCTTCGTAGTCATCCACGATGACGCGGAAGCTTTCCAGGGTGAAATGGGGTTTCACCTGGCCCAAGTGGCTCCAGATGAGCATGGCCAGAGAGCCGTCGGCAGATTCGTAGCTGTAGCCCTTGTTTTCCCGTTGCTTGATGTCTTCCAGAATGGCCGGCACGCGCTTGGGGTACTGCTCCAGGTCGATGCCCAAAGAGCGAGCGCGACCCACCAGGGATGCCTTGCCCGCCAGCTCGCTGACCAGTAGCTGGGCCCTGTTGCCTACTGCATCAGGGGAAACGTGCTCGTAAGCCTGAGGGAAGCGGGCGATGGCGCTAGCATGCAGGCCACCCTTGTGAGCGAAAGCGGAAGCGCCCACGTAAGGGTGGTGGCTCCACACCGACTGGTTGCAAGAATCGGCCACGAAGGAGGCCACGTTGGACAGCTCGCGCAGCTTTTCGGGGCCCACGCAAACGCGGCCCATTTTCAGCTCCAGGTTGGCGATGATGGTCAACAGGTCGGCGTTGCCCACGCGCTCGCCAATGCCGTTGATGGTGCCCTGCACATGCTTTGCGCCCGCGCGCACGGCTCCCAGGGAGTTGGCCACGGCGCAGCCCGAGTCGTTGTGAGCATGAATACCCACGTTCACCTGGGGAAATGCTGCAACAACCGCGGCGGTGATTTCCTCTACCTCAAAGGGCAGCGCGCCGCCATTGGTCTCGCACAGAGAAATCATGCTTGCGCCGGCGTCCACCGCAGCCCCCACGCAAGCCAAGGCGTATTCGGGGTTGGCCTTGTAGCCGTCAAAGAAGTGCTCGGCGTCAAGCACCACTTCCCTGCCCGCGCCCACCAGATAGGCCACGGAATCGGAAATCATGCGCAGGTTTTCTTCCAGGGTGGTTTCCAGCACGCGCGTCACCTGCTGGTCCCAAGCCTTGCCCACCAGGGCAACAACCGGAGCGCCACAAGACAGCAAATCGGCCAAACCCTTGTCCTGATCTGCGGGAACATCCTTATGGCATGCGCTTCCGAAGGCCGCAATGCGGGCGTTCTTCAGCTTCAGCTTGCCCACACGCTGGAAGAATTCAATGTCTTTGGGGTTGGAGGCCGGAAAACCGCCCTCAATATAGTCAATACCAAAAGCATCCAGGCGCTCGACGATGCGCAGCTTGTCCTCCATCGAGAGGGCAATGCCTGCGCCCTGCTCGCCGTCGCGCAAGGTGCAATCGTATGTGTAAATCTTTTCCAAAGGAAACCTCGATAACAGAAATGGGATGGTTTTCCCATTGTACTCTATTCTGCGATAGTGCGCCAAAACCTGCCAAATGATGGGGTAATTTGGCAGGTTCGCAGATTACAGGCCCTTGCGGCAAAAGGCCAGAAGGCCCGTGCAGCCCGCCATGACGTCGTCGAAGGTGGTTTCGAAATCGCCGGTGTACCAGGGATCGGCCACGTCATCGGCGCAGCCCACGAATTCCATGAGCTTGTACACCTTGCCCTGGGCGGCGGTGCCCATGGCGGTGCGGATGTTGCGGATGTTGGCGCTGTCCATACCCACAATCAGATCCCAGTCGGCTGCTTCCGAGCGGCGAATTTGGCGCGCCCGATGGTCACCGCAGGCAATGCCGTTGGCCTCCAGCATGCGACGGGTACCACGATGGGGCGGGTTGCCAATTTCCTCGCGGCTGGTTGCGGCGCTGTCGATAACAAACTGGCTGGTCAGGCCCGCGCGCTCCACCAAATGCTTCATAACGTACTCGGCCATGGTGCTGCGGCAGATGTTGCCATGGCATACAAACAGAATGCGAACCTGCTTCACGAAAAGCTCCTTTCAAAGCCCTGGGGCGTTGCGCCTATTGTAAACTATGGACGCACCCCGTATGCCCCAAGGAGGCTTCATGGCTCAGTCAAATTACGACATCATGCGCGACGACGCCGCGCGGCTTTTCGCCCAAACCGACCACTCCAGCGCCGCCGCTCGTTTCGGCCTGCAGGAGCAGGACGGCTGGCTGACCTTGGAGTTTTTCGGCTTCCCCTATCGCGTGAGCACCTCCACTGGCGTGGCTCAGCGCCTGGTCAATGGCGCATGGGAAACCGCAGGGTACAATGACGCCATGACCATTTACGACCTGCTGGGGTATTCGCAGCCCACTTGCCACGCCGGCGGGCAGATGATCAACACGCGCAGCCTGCACATAAAGATGGCATCCACCGCCCCCAGCCCCACCGACCTTTTCGCCCGCCACGGCACGCTTCTGGGCGAACATCTGGAACAGCTGCCTGCCGCATTTGAGGCCATGGGCGGCACGGCGCTTAAGCGCGGCGACGCATCGGCCCGGTTCACCGTCTTTGCCGACTTAAAAATGCAGGTGCAAGTGTGGGCCGCCGACGAAGACTTCCCCGCCACCGTCGAGCTGTTCTGGGACGAAAACGTGCTGCAGTATATGCACTACGAAACCGTCTGGTACGCAAACGGCTTCATCCTGAATGAAATTGAAGCCCAAGTTGCTCCCGATGACCCAAGCTCACGGCGCTAAGGCCAGTTCGCTACGGTCTTGGGGCCCTTGGGCTTCCTAACGATACCTTTTTAGAGCGGATTGCGCTGGCGATACTCCTCGTTGGGCACAAACTGAATGTTGAATTTCTGCTCCAGCACGCGCTGCAAATCGTCGTAGCTGGTCAACGTGGCCTGGTCGCATTTCACGCCGTTAGCGAAGGTCCAGTAATCGTTGCCCACCATGTTGTTGCAGCCGTCTTCGGTAAGCAGGGCCACAAAGTTGCCCTTGTTGTCTTCGGAGTGAGGATGGGTCTCCGAAAAACCAATGATGTAGTCAAAATCAAAGGGCCACTGGGGCTCTTCGGTAAAGCCGTAATATCCCTCAAAATCGCCGTCTTCGCACAGACGCTGCAGCAGCAGCCATCCGAAAAACTCGTGCTTGACCAGCTTATACGTGCCCATACCCGAGCGCTGCTCAATGTCTTCCTCCAGCAAAATGGGCCTGCGGAAATTCTCGCGGGCAACGCCCACGTCGCACAGGTAGCGCTTACCGTCCAGCGTGACGCAATTGATGCAGTGGCGGCGAGGCTGGAAGGGGTTGTCGGCGTTGGTCAGGCGCGCCGTGAAGGTGGTCACCTGATAGCCCAGGCTGCGCAGAAGCCAGGCAAACATGCCGTTATTCTCGCTGCACAGGCCGCCGCGCTTCTGGCGGATGATCTTGTTGAAGATGCCTTCAAGGCTCAAGTCGGTAATGATGCCGTTCAAGAAATCCAGGTTCTCAAAGGGAATCACCTGAAGCTGTCGTTCGTGCAACTGGCACAGATTTTCGTAGCTGGGGGTGCGATCGGCGTCCTGGAGCCCCAAACGCTGATAGTACGTGTCAATTTGCTCCGCCGTCATCAGCGGAAATACCGGCATTGCAGGAATGATGTCCTTTGACATTGCACGCCTCCTTTGTATTTGTTTGCTGTACCGATTATAGCTAAGCCAATTGATGAAAAATAGCCCATAACTACCGAAAAGGTGTTGAACAACACCCGTTCACCGCCGAAAGCACGCAATTTTGCTTTGCCGCCCCTAAGGTCAAAGCATGAATATTTTCCTCGGACATACCACCGCCTGCGTGTTCTGGCTCACCGCTACGCAGGAGCAATGCGACGCCGCTCTGCCCACCAGCGCCGCGCCCTCCCCCGCGAGCGCTCACACCGCAAAGGCAGCACAGCTCATGGCCGAGGGCACGGTTTTCGCAAACCAGATCCTTCATGTCGACACGCCCCAACAGGGTCTTAGAGGGTCTGCTCACGTAGTTCTCCACAGCTGTCGCTCTTACCCCAATGCCTATCGCAAAGTTTGCAAGGACGTCTACGTCGCTTCGCCCGAACTGACCTTTGCCCAGATGGCATCAATGCTTTCCTTCGAGGAGCTGGTGCTTTTGGGCAATGAGCTGTGTTCCAGCTACGTACGCGATGAGTACAGCCCCACTGGCACCGCAGAGCGCGCACCCCTTGCCACTCCCGCCAGCATCAAACGCTGCCTAGAATCATCCAGCGCATTTCACGGCAAAAAGACCGCTCTCAAGGCGTTGCGCTATCTTACGCCCCTGACTGCCTCGCCCAAGGAGGTGGAGTGGGCCACTCGTTTCGTCTTGCGCAACCAATACGGCGGATACGGGCTGCCCGCGTTCAAGTCAAACTACCACGTGCCAATTCCTAAAAGCATGCGTCACCTAACAGACAAAACCCACTTCAAGATTGATTTTTGCTGGCCGGCCCAAAAGGTTGCCATCGAATACGATAGCGACCTTCACACCGGCTCTGAAAAGATTGCCCTGGACACCATGCGCCGCAATTTCCTTGTGGCAAAGGGCTTTAAGGTCATTGGCATCACACGCATCCAAAACAATAGCGAGCGCGAGATGGATCGCGTGGCCGCCGAGGTCAAACGCGCCCTGAAGCAGCGTAGTGACATCCGCTGCAAAGAACACCTTTTGCGTAAAGGCCAGTTGGCGGCCACGTGCCGCGCCTGGGCCCAGATGGATCCCGCAAAATACTTCAAAACTGACAAAAATTGCGATTGAGTGCATTTATAAGGGTCCTGCAGGGGCTAAATCGGCCCATATGGACGTTAGAAGCGCTCTTGGCAACTGATTTAAGCCGCCAAGAGTCAATTTTTTGCACTCAATCGCAATTTTTGTCAAAGTTGAGAGAAAAAGTGGGGCGCAGGTTTTCCTGCACCCCTCTTATGTCTATCGGTTGCGAAGATTTACAGATAGTCATCCACTTTCTTGGGGTCGCCCTTGGCAAACACCGTAGTCTCTCCCAAAAGCGTCATGGTAATCTTACCATCGCTAATGGTAGCATTGGTCATACCCAGCGTGGGGATGTTAGGCTTGAACGTAATGTTTTTGCCATCCGTGCATTCCCAGGTACCATCATTGTCCATGCCCACCATGATCAGGTGAAACGTCTTATCGGAATCCAAGTTGATGAAAAGGCTGAACCCTCCCTTTTCAAGCTGAGCGATCTCTTCATGAGTAGTGCCGTTGCTCCCTTGAATTTCGTACAGATTGTAGGTGCCTTCAATCTTAGAATTGCCGCAACCGGCCACAGCGCCCGCAATTGCCACCGCGCACAGCGCAACAAGAATGAATTTCAAACGCTTCATGGGTTCACTTTCCTAGGGTTAACTTGTTCACCCAAAGCATACGCCAACCTGCCGCGCCAAAAGCAAGAGCGATTGCGCGTCTCTCAAAATCTACAAAATCCCAGGTGGCTACAAATGGTTCTACGGATTGCAGCAACCACTGGGCTCAAACCCCGCCGCCATTACCAGATCGCGGTCGCTGGTGGTGTACAGGCGGTTCTTCTCAGCAGCGGCCAATGCGTTGGGGCAATCGGCGCCATGGAATTTCATGGTTTTGATGTTCAGCACATAAATGGCCTGTTCAGGGGTGTCAACGTACACCAGCGGCACCGTCTGGTCGAAAATGGGCTTCTCGCTGAAGCTCTCGCCAGAGTAGCTACTGGAAGTCTTTTCGGGCTGAGTCACCGTGGCGCCCTCCTGGCGCTTGGCGTCGTAGGTGATGCTGCCTTTTTCAGCCAGCTTGCTCTCACCTGTGGCGTAATTGATGTCCACGCCAGGCTCAATATCGTAGAAAAACGCGCAGAACTGCACCGATTTGCCCTGGTCCTCCAGGGAATACGCCTCCATAAGGATGCCGTCGCACACCAGGTTATCGCCGCTAAAGACCGGAGTGGAGCGGTACGCCACGTGGCCGCCGGTATCACGCACGTAAAACATGGCATTCTGCTCAAAAGGCACCTGGGCGGTGTTCATGGTGCGCGTGCCCGTGACCAAATTGCGGTCATTGGCCTCCTCGTTAGTCAGGCTCCATGCAATCAGATGGCAGCGGTTGTACAGGCTTAAGCCGTCAACAAAGCTGTACTCCACGTGCTGCCAACCCGTAGGCTTCACCGATCCAATATTGCCGCGAGTCTCCGACGGCATGATGTCCTGGCCCACAATAGCGAAGGCGCCCGTGCAGCGACCCAGCTTATCCAGCGCGCCGTACACCTCGGTGCCGTAGGGCTGCGAAAGCTCAGCCTGGGTGAAAAACGGCTTGTTGTCGTTGAGAGTCACGTAGTAGCTGCCGGAATAGGCCGGAATAGCGGGAATCTGCCCCAGCAGCGGCGCATCCATGCCCGTGGCGGTGGCGGACGCAGATCCAGGCGCAGCAGAAGGCCCACTGCCCGAGCCGCTGGAAGAAGGAAGCAGCTGGCACGATGAAAGCGTGAGTAGCGAAAACACCAGCATCAACGAAGCAAAAATACGGCGCATAAGCAACCCTTTCGCGCAGAAGTCACCGTCTCATTTTACTACACCCGTCCCCAGGCGTATCGCGGCAAAAAATAGGGTCGTTTATCAGAAAAATACCCTTGCCTAAAGGGTGTTTTTGCGCCATTTCCCTATAATGATAAGTTCCAAAAATAGCAGTTAAAACCGAAAGAGTGACTCATGAAATCTTTGGAAGAGGCTCGCGCCAACATCGATGTCATTGACGCGCAAATCGCCACCCTGTTTGAAGCCCGCATGCGCGAGGTGGAAGACGTGGCCATGTACAAGCAAGCCAACGGCCTGCCCATTGTGGACGCTGCCCGCGAAGCCAGCGCCAGCGCGGCCCACGCCAAGGACGTGACCGACCCCACCATCCGCAGCTACTACGTTGACCTGCAGAAAAGCATCGTCGACCTGTCCAAAGACTATCAGCGCCAGCTGCTGCAGGGCATGCGCATCGCCTACAGCGGCGTAGAGGGCGCCTTCGCCAACATCGCCGCCCAGCGCATTTTCCCCGGCGAGCAAATTGTAGGCTTCATGAACTTCCAGGAAGCCTACGACGCCGTGCTGGAGGGCAACTGCGACTGCGCCGTGCTGCCCATTGAGAACAGCTACGCCGGCGAAGTGAGCCAGGTGATTGACCTGATGTTCAGCGGCCCCCTGCATGTCAACGGCGTATACACCCTGCGCATCCTGCAAAATCTGCTGGGCCTGCCCGGTGCCAGCGTGGCCAACATCACCAAGGTGGTCAGCCATCCCCAAGCCCTGGCCCAGTGCATGCCCTACATCAAGGAGCACGGCTTCATAACGGAAAACGCCGTGAACACCGCCCGCGCTGCGGCAGCCGTCGCCCAGGCCGGCGATCCTTCCGTGGCCGCCATCGCCAGCGCCGAAACTTCCAACCTTTACGGCCTGGAAGTCATCGAACGCGGCATCAACAAGAGCCTGCTGAACACCACCCGCTTCGCCGTGTTCGCTCGCAGCGAGAACCCCTCCCGCGTCCGCGCCAACGGCACCTTCATGCTGCTGTTCGCCGTGAACAACGAGGCCGGCGCCCTGGCAAACGCCATCAACGTCATTTCCCGTTACGGCTTCAACATGACCAGCCTGCGCAGCCACCCCCTAAAGAACCGACCCTGGCAGTACTACTTCTACATTGAGGCCGAAGGCGACGAAACCTCCGAGGCCGGCAAGAAAATGCTGGAAGAGCTGGGCGATCATTGCTCGCAAATCAAGATTGTGGGCCACTACAACAACGAAGTGTCCCTGGAGGACGAATAATGATTCTTGAAGTTGGCCTGGGCGAACGCGCCTACGACATCGTCATCGAGCGAGGCTGCCTTACCAGCGCAGGCACCCTGTGCAACCTGAACCGCAAGGTGCTGGTGCTCACCGATAGCGGCGTGCCCCCGCAGTACGCCCAAACGGTGGCGGCCCAGTGCGCCCAGCCCTCCGTGCTCACCGTGCTCCAAGGCGAAAACAGCAAGAGCCTGGAAACCTTCGGCCAAATCATGCAGGTCATGGTTGAGGCCGGCTTCACCCGCAAAGACTGCGTGGTGGCCGTGGGCGGCGGCGTTGTGGGCGACCTGGCCGGCTACGCAGCCGCCAGCTACATGCGCGGCGTTGACTTCTACAACATTCCCACCACCGTGCTTTCCCAGGTAGACAGCTCCATTGGCGGAAAAACCGCCGTTAACCTGGGCGGATACAAAAACATGGTGGGCGCATTCTATCAGCCCAAAAAGGTGCTCATCGACCTTGAGGTGCTGGCCACCCTGCCGGCCCGCCAGATTTCCAACGGCCTGGCCGAAGCGGTGAAGATGTCCCTGACCTCCGACGCAGAACTGTTCGCGCTGTTCGAGGAAGTTGCCGCCGGCACCGCCAGCCTGGACCAGCACATGGAGACCATCATCGAGCGCAGCCTGCGCGTGAAAAAATATGTGGTTGAGCAGGACGAACGCGAAATGGGCCTGCGCAAGATTTTGAACTTTGGCCACACCATCGGCCACGGCGTAGAGGCCTACATGCAGGAGCTCTACGGCGAAGAGGGCACCGACGCCCGCGAAAAGGGCCTGTACCACGGCGAATGCGTGGCGCTGGGCATGATTCCCCAGTGCTCCCCTGAAGTGCGCACCCGCCTGCTGCCGGTACTTGCCGCCCTGAATCTGCCCACCACCTGCACTTTTGATGCCGCCGCCGTAACGGAGGCCATCAAGCACGACAAGAAGGGCGCCGCCGGCACCATCACCGCCATCACCGTTCCCGCCGTTGGCACCTTTGCCACCGAAGAAACCACCGCCCAGGCCCTGGGTGCCAAGCTGCCCCTCATTCAGACCCCCCAACAGGAAGAGGCATAAACGTGAAGAACACCTTTGGACAAAGCGTTGCCGTTACCGTTTTTGGCGAAAGCCACGGCCCTGAACTGGGTGCCATTCTGGACGGCATGGCACCGGGCATCCCCGTTGACGAGGCATTCATCGCCCATCAGCTGGATCTGCGCCGCCCCTCAGGTAAGATTTCCACCGCCCGCAAAGAGACCGACCCCTTCCGCATTGTCAGCGGCGTGTTCGAGGGCAAAACCACCGGCACGGCCCTGACCATTTTGATTCCCAACAGCAGCCAGCACAGCAAGGATTACGCAGCCACGCGCGCCTTGGCGCGCCCTGGCCACGCTGACTACACCGCCTATGCCAAGTACCACGGCTTTGAGGATTACCGCGGCGGCGGCCACTTCAGCGGCCGCATTACCGCAGGTCTGGTGGCCGCAGGCGCCATCGCCCTTTCCGCTTTGGCCGGCAAGGGCATCTATGTGGGTACCCACGTGGCCCAGTGCGGTCCCGTGGCAGACGCCCCCTTCGCCGCCGACGAGGAAACCCTGAAGCAGCAGCTGAAAGACCTGAACCAGCGCACCTTCGCCACCTTGGACGATGACGCCGCCCAGGAAATGACCCGCGTCATCGAGAAAGCCTCCGCGGCCCACGACAGCGTGGGCGGCGTGCTGGAAACCGCCGTGGTGGGCATGCCCGCCGGCGTGGGCGAGCCTTGGTTCGATTCCCTGGAAAGCGTGCTTTCTCACGCAATGTTCAGCATCCCCGCCGTGAAAGGCGTGCAGTTTGGCGCCGGCTTTGACCTGACCTGCGGTTATGGCAGCCAGTTCAACGATTCCTTCCGCATGGAGGGCGGCCGCGTGGTAACCACCACCAACAACAACGGCGGCATCAACGGCGGCATTTCCAACGGCATGCCCCTGCAGTTCCGCGTGGCGGTGAAGCCCACCCCCAGCATCTTCCGGCAGCAAGAAACGGTGAACTTCATGGAAGGCACCAACGCCGACCTGCAAATCAAGGGCCGCCACGACCCCGCTATCATTCATCGCGCCCGCGTAGTGGTTGACAGCATGACCGCCCTTACCCTGTGCGACATGCTGGCCCTGCGCTTTGGCACCGACTGGCTGGCTCCCACCCAGCCCACTCAGGAGTAGCTCATGGAATACGGCTTGATTGGCATGCCCCTGGGTCACAGCTTTTCCAAAGAAATCCACGAAGAACTGGGCTTTTACAGCTACGAGCTGCATGAAGTTACCGCCGAAGACTTTGGCGCCTTCATGCGCGCCCGCAACTTCAAGGCCATTAACGTGACCATCCCCTACAAGCAGGATGTCATTCCCTATCTGGACGAAATTGACCCCCTGGCCGCCGAGATTGGCGCCGTGAACTGCATTGTGAATCGCAACGGCAAGCTGCACGGCTACAACACCGACCTGGCCGGCATGCAGGCCCTGGCCGCAAAGCTGGGCCTTGCGCTTGAGGGCAAGAAGGTGCTCATTTGCGGCACCGGCGGCACCAGCAAAACCGCCCGCACCATGGCCAAAGCCGCAGGCGCGAAAACGGTGCTGCGCCTGAGCCGCATCGCCAAGTCTGGCGCCAGCTACGCCGACGTCATCACCTACGCCCAGGCCTACAACGACCACGCCGATGCCCAGATCATCATTAACACCACCCCCAGCGGCATGTACCCCAACAATGAGACTTTCCCCCTGAACGCCGCAGCGTTTTACCAGCTAGAGGGCATTCTTGATGCGGTGTACAACCCCCTGGAAACCGCCTTGGTGCAGCAGGGTCACGCCATGGGTATACCTGCGGAAGGCGGCCTGTACATGCTGGTTGCCCAAGCCATTGTGGCCGCCCAACACTTCACCGGCAAGAAGCTCAACGTTACCGCCAAAACCGCCGGTATCTTCCACAAGCTGGAGCGCCAAAAGCGCAACCTGGTGCTCATTGGCATGCCCGGCTGCGGCAAGACCACCGTGGGCAACCTACTGGCCCAAAGCACCGGGCGCCCGCTGGTAGACACCGACCTGCTCATTTGCAACATGACGGGCAAAACCCCTGATGAGATCATTGCCGAAGAGGGCGAAGAGGTCTTCCGCGCCATTGAAACCCAGGCTGTGGCAGCAGCCGCCAAGGAAAGCGGCCGCATCATCGCCACCGGCGGCGGCGCCATCCTGCGCGACGAAAACGTAGGCGCCCTGCAGCAAAACGGCCGTCTCTACTTCATCGATCGCCCCGTGGCCGACTTGGTTCCCACCAGCGATAGGCCCTTGTCAGACTCCGAGGCGAAAATCGCGCAGCTCTATCAGCAGCGCTACCCCCGCTATGTGGCCTGCGCCGATGAAATCATCACCGTCAACGGCAACGCGCAAACCGTAGCCAAACTTATTGAAAAGAGGCACTTCGCATGAAATTGCTCGTAATCAACGGTCCCAATCTGAACATGTTGGGCATCCGTGAACCTGAAATCTATGGCGCAGAAACCTACGATCACCTGTGCGACATGGTTGCAAAACATGCTGTTAATCTGGGCGTTGACGTTGAATGCTACCAGTCCAACTACGAAGGCGACCTGGTAACCAAAATCCAGGATGCTTACTTTGAAAAGATTGACGGCATTGTGCTGAACCCCGCCGCCTACACCCACACCAGCGTAGCGCTGCTGGATGCCCTGAAGGCCGTGCAAATTCCCACCGTTGAGGTGCACATCTCCCAAGTGGACAAGCGCGAAGACTTCCGCCAAATTAGCTACGTGCGCCAGGCTTGCGTGACCGCCATCTGGGGCCATGGGTTCCCCGGGTATCTGGAGGCCATGGACATCCTGGTCAACCTTGCCCGCACCGGCCAGCGTACCTGCGCCGCCGCTGATTCCGCCGATGACGCCCCCAAGGAAGGCGAAGCATAATGCAAGCAACCATCGTCCCTGGCATCGCCCAAGGCACCGTTTTGGCGCCGCCTTCCAAGAGCATGGCTCACCGCATGCTCATTTGCGCAGGTCTGGCCCATAAATCTGAACCCTGCATTATCAACGGCCTGGAAGACAGCCAAGACGTGCTGGCCACCATCGACTGTCTGAACGTGCTGGGCGCCGGCATCAGCCGCTACGGCACCACCGCCGTGGTGTACGGTATTGACCCCATTGCCATTCGCGCCAACGACGTGCTGCCCTGCCGCGAATGTGGCTCAACCCTGCGCTTCTTTGTGCCCCTGTGCATGGGCCTGGATGTGCCATTGACCCTTACCGGCAGCGAAACCCTCATGACCCGCCCCATGGGCGTTTATGAGAAAATCGCCGCTGAACAGGGTCTTTACTATAAGCAAGACGCCGACGGCATCCATGTGCAGGGCCCCTTGCGCCCCGGCGATTTCACCGTGGCCGGCAATATCAGCAGCCAGTTCATCAGCGGCCTGCTGTTCCTGCTTCCCATGCTGGACGGCAACAGCACCATCCATCTTATTCCGCCGGTGGAAAGCCGCCCCTACATTGATATGACCATCGAGGCCCTGTCCATTTTCGGCGTGAAGGCTTCCTGGGAAGACAGCAACACTCTGGCCATCCCCGGCAACCAGCGCTACCAAGACCTGATGGTTCGCGTTGAGGGCGATTACTCCAACGCCGCCTTCCTGGAGGCTCTGAACTACGTGCAGCCCCGCAACAACGTGCAGGTTACCGGCTTGCGCGACAACAGCCTGCAGGGCGACAGCGCCTATTTGGAGCTGTTCCCCCAGCTGGCAGCCGGCGTCCCCACCATCGACTTGGCCAACTGCCCCGACCTGGGCCCCGTGCTCATGGCCGTGGCCGCCGCCAACAACGGCGCCACCTTCATCAACGCGAAGCGCCTGGCCATCAAGGAAAGCAACCGCGGCCAAGCCATGGCCCAAGAGCTTGCCAAGTTCGGCATCACCGTCACTATCAGCGACGATGCCGATACCGTTGTAGTACAATCGGGCACCCTGAGCGTTCCTACCCAGGTGCTTGACGGCCACAATGATCATCGCATTGTCATGGCCCTGGCAACCCTGGCCACCGTCACTGGCGGCACCATTCAGGGCGCTCAGGCCATCAACAAGAGTTTCCCCAGCTATTTCGACCGTCTGACCCGCTTGGGCCTGACCGTGCACACGGAGGACTAAACCATGAAATGGATTAGCGAAGAAAGCATTCTGATTGTGGGCCTTGGCCTCATCGGCGGCAGCTACGCCCGCGCCTTGAAACGCCTGGGTTTCCACGTGGCGGCCATTGATATCGACCAGCCCTCCATTGATTACGCCCTGGAAAACGGCATCATCGATGATGGCTACACCACGGTAGAGCCCGCCGTTGTTTCCGCAGCTGACGTAGTGGTTTTCGGTCTGTATCCCACCATTTTCAAGCAGTGGGTCGAAAGCTACCAGCAGTACTTCAAGCCCGGAGCCATGATCACCGACGTCACCGGCGTTAAAAGCTGCGTGGTCTACGACATTCAGTCCATTCTGCGCCCAGACGTCGAGTTTATTGCCGCCCACCCCATGGCCGGCAAGGAAGTGTTCGGCGTACAGAACAGCGACGAGCGCATCTTCCACGACGCCAACTACATTGTGGTCCCCACCGAGAAGAACACCCCCGAGGCCATCGAATGGTGTCGCAGCCTGGGCATGATCTTGGGCTTCCACCACATTGCCGTGCTTTCCCCCGAAGAGCATGACCAGATGATTGGCTTCGTTTCCCAGCTGACCCACGTCATCGCCGTGTCCCTCATGGGCTGCAGCGATGATCACAGCCTGGTGGACTATACCGGTGACTCTTTCCGCGACCTGACCCGCATTGCCCGCATCAACGACAAGATGTGGAGCGAGCTCTTCATGATGAACAAGGAGGCTCTGTTGGAGCAGATGGATCGCTTTACCGAAGTGTTTGGCAATTTCCGCAACATGCTGGCCAACGACGACGTTGAGGGCATGCGCGCCGCCATGCGTTTGAGCACCGAACGCCGCGCCTGGTTCGATCGGTAGCCATTTGGGCTGGCCGAAACGGCTCCGAAATTATTAGCGATAACCAACTAAAGGAGATCATACATGAATGCAGATTTCACCCGCAAGCTCACTATCCCTTCAGAGCTGAAACAGCTTCAGCCCACTACCCCGCTGATTGACGAGACCTTCGCCCGCCGCAGCGCCGAAATTGCCAAGATCTTCACCGGCGAGGACGACCGCCTGCTGCTGATTATTGGCCCCTGCTCCGCCGACCACGA
>JAQXTF010000090.1 GCA_029219345.1 Eggerthellales bacterium | reverse complement strand
CGAAGCCAAGCTGCACAGCATGAAACCACCGGTGGTCACGTTAGCGGCCACCGATTCGGTGGTGCCCAGCACACTGGTGAACATTGCATCAAACATTTAGAACTCCTTTTCCGCTTCCATCTGGAAGGCCGTACCGTATTTTGAAAACGACTGCGGGTAAATCTTGTTGGTCGAAAGCACCTTGCGAAGCCAAGGCGGAAGTCCGCCCACCTGCTTCACCTCCATAAGCACCTGCCCTGGTTCCAGCAGATCAAGGGCCCAACCGTCCAGCTGCATGAGAAAGGGATCACCCGCTGGCCGGCCTGCTTGAATGGGGGAATCGAAGGTGATGCGCAGCTGGCTTTGGGGGTCTTTCCATGCGGTGCGCACACAGCGCGTGATCATGGCCGGACATGCCTCGGGGTTGCGAGCCATAAAGGCTTCAATCTCCCGTGCAACTTGCTGCTCATGGGTGGTAGGAGCTGCAAACTCCTTCCCCACCAGGGGAAACAGCGCACATGCCTGCTGGAAGTCCATTCCGCTCAGCCAGGCACGGGCGCCGTCTTCCGCCATGCTCAAGCGGCGCTTGTGCACCACGCCCTTGAACTTTTTCTTCAGCTCCACGAACACGCAGCCCCCCGAAGGCGCCAAAGCGCCATTGGCTTGCAGCCCGCTGTAACGGCGCACGCGCAGCTTCTCTTTGTAGAGGGGCTTTTCCAGCGACCGGCTGATGATGTCGTTGCTGGAGGTATCCCAATACAGGCTGGTGACCACCGAGCGCGGGAACGCATCGGGCTGCAGATGCAGTTGCAAGGCGTCCATGACACCCTGGTACTGTTGCTGCTGTAAAAGATATTTCTTCTCAATGCGATTGAATGTTGCTGCGTATGCCATCACAACGCCCCCTTTCTTCTCCGTAAAGCCGTAACGCCAATATGACAAATGCGCCCGGGGCAAATCTGTCACATCACGGTTTCGCATCCTAGGGGGACGCGCTGAAAAAAGCCTTAAAGGGTCTGAAAGCTTTCAGAAAAGTTTCAGCCGCGCTATTACAATAAGTGGAAGAATCAGAAAGGAGGCCACTGTGCAAATTCTCATTGTGGAAGACGATAAGAAGCTGGCGCTGGCATTAAAGCAAATCTTAATTGAGGCTGACTACCAGGTTGACGCCGTGCACGACGGCCAATCGGGATTGGATTACGCCCTTTCTGGCATCTACGACGTGATCATTTTGGACGCCATGCTGCCCAAAATGGACGGCTTCACCGTGGCGAAAGAGCTGCGCCGCGCGCAAATTTCCACACCCATCTTGCTGCTTACCGCCCGTGACGCCATCCGCGACAAAATCGCCGGCCTGGACAGCGGCGCCGACGACTACATGACCAAGCCCTTTAGCCCCGCCGAGCTGCTGGCTCACCTGCGCGCGCTGCTGCGCCGCCAGGGCCAGGTGGTCTTTGAGACCCTCACTTTTGAAGATGTAACCCTGAATCTGGAAAGCCACGATCTTATTTGCGGCGAAAACTCCATTCACCTGGGCTTTAAGGAGTTTTCCCTCGCTCGCATCTTCCTGAGCAATCCCACCCAGGTCATCACCAAAGAGCAGCTCATCGCCAAGGTCTGGGGCGTTGACAGCTCAGCCATGGACAACAACGTGGAGGCCTACGTTTCGTTCCTGCGCAAGAAGCTGCGCTTCCTGGGCAGCCGCGTGGGCGTGGAATCGCTGCGCAAAACCGGTTATCGCCTCACTGTAAAAGAGGCCGAATAGCCCATGACGAGCACCCCTGAAAACACCATGCTCAGCAAGCTGCGCATCAAATTCGTGGCTCTCATCTGCGGCGTTACCGCTCTTATCTTGGCGGTTTCCTTCAGCTTCATCGCATGGGCCAATCATAACCAGCAGGTAAAGTCGGTGTATGCGGAGCTGACCATTGCCGTTGACAGCACCATCGCCAAAGCGTCACGAGACAGCTTTGGTGCTTTCAACATGTTCGCGCCCACGGCCCCCCACATTGGCGGGCACATCCGCGACAGCTGGACCTACCCCATTGCTCTTTACTACGTGGATTGGCGTTCCCAAAACGGCGAGCTGGTACAAGAATCCACTGCCACCATCGCCGACGAGACACTGGAAAGCGCCCTGACTATCGCCCTGACCAGCGAAAAGGACCGAGGTCTCATAGAGGCAGGAAACCTCTTCTACCTGCGCGATCAACGCGCCGACGGCTCCTATGTGGTGGCCTTTGCCGACAAAAGCGTTGCGGGCGATTCATCCCGCCTGGTTGGGTTCTTGGTGCCCGTGGGCCTCATGATCATGGCTCTGGTGTTTGTGCTGGCCTGGTTTTTCTCTCGCTGGGCCCTTCGCCCCGTGCGCCAGGCCTGGGACCAGCAGCAGCAATTCATTGCCGATGCGTCTCACGAAATGAAAACGCCCTTGACGGTCATCTTGGCCAACGCCGCCATTGCCTTGAAGAAGCCCCAGGCCACCGTGGCGGAGCAAAGCCAGTGGATCGAAGGCATTCAGGACGAGGCCCAAAACATGGAACAGCTGGTGCTTGATATGCTGGCTCTGGCCCAACCGGAAAGCGCACCCGGAAACGGCAGCGCCCTGGAACCCGTGGACCTCACTCAGCTGGCGCAGCGCGCAAGCTTGCAATTTGAAGCTGTAGCCTTTGAGCGCGGCCTTCTGGTCGACGACAATGTAGAAGAAAACGTTATCGTTCAAGGTGACGCCACCCAGCTGCAGCGCATGCTTGGCACCCTGGTGGACAACGCCATCAAGTACGCCGCACCTGACACTACTATTGACATCACGCTTGAAACTGCAGGTCAGAACAGTATTTTGAGCGTACATAACTGGGGAGAACCCATTGACCCCGAAGACTTGCCCCACGTGTTCGATCGCTTCTATCGCAGCGACAAGTCCCGCGACCGCAGCGGCGAAGACGGCTCCCACAGCTTTGGCTTGGGCCTCGCCATCGCCCAAAAGATTGCCTCTCAGCATGGCGGCACGCTAACGGTAACCAGCTCGCAGGCAGAAGGCACCACTTTCACCGCAACGCTTCCCCTGTAAACGCAGCCGCGTGCAAAAATGCACGATACGTTGCCGAAGAAAGACAAACGGGCCGAAAAATGGCCCGTTTTATACAAGAATGCACGATAAGTTGCCGACAAGAAGCTTTTGAAAATTTCTGACCTGGGGAAACGTCAAGCGCTCCTCCAAAAAACGCCCTAACTCGGCAACATATCGTTCATTTCTGCATTCAAAACCCCAAAAAATGGCCCATACGTTGGCCAGCGGCAACATATCGTTCATTTTTGCAGGAATTATTGGGCGCCGCGTGCGAGGGAGCAGGTTCTTGGAGGGCCAAAATGCCCGCCCAAATCGCTTCCCCTAGAGCAGTATGAAAAGGCTCGCTAACGCCCATCCAATAAAGCCGCAGCAAGGGAAGGTGAGAATCCAAGCCCTCACCATGTTGCCGGCGATGTTCCACTTCACCTCGCGAGGGTTCTTGGAAGCGCCAACGCCCATGATGGCGCTGGTGGAGCAGTGGCTGGTGGAGACGGGCCACCCCATGAAGGTGGAAATACCTAGAACAATAGAGGTTGCCGCGGAAGCAGCCACACCCTGGTACTTGTCCAGCTTCACCATGTCCATGGCCACGCTCTTGATGATGCGCTTGCCGCCAATAAGGGTACCTAGAGAAATAGCACTGGAGCACAGCACCATGAGCCACAGAGGGAAGCCCACGCCAGCCAGGTCGTTGTAGCCGTAGTCGAAACTCAGCAAGAAGCCCAGTAAGGCAACGGACATGAACTTCTGGCCATCCTGAGCACCATGCAGGCCGGAAAGAATGATGGCGCATACGTTCATAATCACCGTGCACGCCTTGTTGCTCTTGCGCCTGTCGCAAGTTGCGAACACTTTCTCAACGAAGCGCACGATGAGCCAGCCAGCAGCAAAGCCCGCGAACAGGGAAAACGCCATGCCTTCCAGCACCTTAACCCACTCGCCCACAACCACAGCACCTGCGCCGCCCAGGGCAATAGCGCCACCAGTGATACCGGCGATCAGGGAGTGGGACTTGGAAGCGGGAATGCCCTTAAGCCAACAGAACACGCCCCAGCCAATGGAGGCGATCATAGCCGCCATGAGGCACATCAGCGTATCATGGGGGCTTCCGCGAAATTCAACCATGGAGAACATGGTCTTAGCAACAGCCGCGGAAATGGTAGTAATGCCAATAAGGCCCAAGAAGTTAAACGCGGCGGCCAATGCCAGAGCGGCGCCGGGACTCATACTACGGGTGGATACCGCCGTAGCAATGGCATTGGGGGCATCGGTGGCACCAGCAATAATGGTTACCAAAATAACCAGCACAACAATGACGGCCAGCATAGGATAAGCGGCCATCTGAGAAAACAATGCAGTAATTGAGAGGTCAATGCCCATATCAATCCTGTCTCGAAAAATACAGTCACATTAGCCCAAAGAACGGGCAGGATACCAAAATACTAGTATTTTAATACCTATGACTCTTCCCCATGCTGGCAATATAAAAAACGGAGCAATAGGGTATTCATTTTTTTTCAATACTGGGTATAAGTTATTAGTAATACCACTTTCGAGCTCGATAGTGCATACTAAGCATCGTCCAAAAATTGCTTCACAAAAAAAGCAACGAACACCCCGCTTATGCGGTAAACGAAAGGAAACGAACCATGAAGTTCAACAAGAAGATCGTTGCCGGCGTTGTTGCCGCAACCCTGGCTCTGAGCGTATTCGCTCTGGCTGGCTGCTCTTCCAGCTCCAACTCCGCCAGCGCATCTGCTAGCGCTTCCGCTAGCGCATCCGCCTCTGCTTCCGCAGACAAGACCATCAAGATTGGCGCTACCGTTCCTCACTATGACATCCTGAAGGACGCCGTTGCCCCCATCCTGGCCAAGGAAGGCTACACCCTGGACCTGAAGGAATTCACCGACTACGTTCTGCCCAACACCAACGTTGAACAGGGCGAATTGGATGCCAACTACTTCCAGCACATCAGCTACCTGAACTCCTTCAATGAGGAGAACAAGACTCACCTGGTTTCCGTTGGCTACGTTCACTATGAGCCCTTCGGCCTGTATGCCGGCAAGACTGCTTCTCTGGATGCAATCCAGGACGGCGCCATCATCGCTGTTCCCGATGACACCACCAACGAAGCTCGCGCACTGCTGCTGCTTCAGCAGGAGGGTCTGATCAAGCTGGCCGACGGCGCTGGCCTGACCGCCACCACCAAGGACATCGTCGAGAACCCCAAGAACCTGCAGATCAAGGAAGTCGAAGCTGCTAACGTTTCCCATGTTCTGGCCGACTGCGACTTCGGCGTCATCAATGGCAACTATGCAATCGCTGCTGGCATCAGCATTGACACCGCTCTGGCTATCGAATCTTCCGAGGGCGTTGTCGCCGAGCAGTACGGCAACGTTCTGGTTGTGAAGGACGGCGCTCAGGACTCCGAAAAGATCCAGGCTCTGTACAAGGCTCTGACCTCTCCCGAGGTTAAGAAGTACATGGAAGACACCTACAAGGGCGCAGTCGTTCCCCTGTTCTAATCTTCCCCGCGGCACAAGCCGCACACAGATAGCGTTTCCGTCAAGGATGTCGGACAGATGCCCGGCATCCTTGACCTGCGATAAAGGCTTGATACACTCATGATTGAAATTAAAGACATTTGCAAAGTTTATCCCACCCGTTTAGGTGACTTCACGGCTCTGGACCAGGTGAACCTCACCATTGAGGATGGCGACATCTTTGGCATCATCGGCGAATCCGGCGCAGGCAAATCCACCTTGGTGCGCTGCATCAACATGCTGGAAACTCCCACCAGCGGCCAGATTCTCATCGATGGGAAAGATGTGACCAAGTACAAGGGCCAGCAGCTGCGCGAATTCCGCGGCAGCGTGGGCATGATCTTCCAGCACTTCAGCCTGTTCCAACAGTCCACCGTGCTGAAAAATGTCATGTTCCCCCTGGAGATTCGCGGCGAGAAGGACAACACCCGCGCCCTGGAACTGCTGAAGCGCGTGGGCATCGCCGATAAGGCCGGCAGCTACCCCAGCGAGCTCTCCGGCGGCCAGCAGCAGCGTGTGGCCATTGCTCGCGCCCTGGTGAACCAGCCCCAAATCATGCTGTGCGACGAGGCAACCAGTGCTCTGGACAGCCGCACCACCATCCAGATTCTTGATCTGCTGAAAAGCATCAACAAGGAGATGGGTGTCACCATGATCATGATTACCCACAGCTTGGACGTGGCCAAGCGCGTATGCAACCGCATTGCCGTCATTGACCATGGCCAGATTGCCGAAGTGGGTCCCACCATGGAAGTGTTCGACAACCCTCAGAGCAAGGCAACCAAGCTGCTCATCAGCCATTACAATGGCACCATCGTAGACGAGGAGGTGCTGTAAATGGAAGCAATCAGCGCATTTATGGATGAATTCGGCGAGCTTCTGGCACTTGGCTGCTGGGAATCGTTCCTGATGACCGCCCTTTCCTGCATGTTCGCCTATGTCATTGGCCTGCCCCTAGGCACCTGGTTCCACATGACCAAGGACAATGGCCTGGCCCCCAACAAGGCCGTGAACACCGTACTGGGCTGGGTTATCAACATTGGCCGTTCCATCCCCTTCATCATTTTGCTGGTGGCCATCATCCCCTTCACCCGTTTGGTGGTAGGCACGTCCCTGGGCGTGCAGGGCGCTATTGTTCCCCTGACCATCTCTGCCGCCCCTTTCGTTGCGCGCATGGTGGAGCAGAGCCTGGCTGAAGTTGACGAAGGCCTCATTGAGGCAGCTCACAGCTTTGGCGCCAACAACTTCCAGATTGTGACCAAGGTTATGCTGAAGGAAAGCCTGCCCTCTTTGATCCGCGGCGCTGCCATCACCTTCGTGACCCTGTTCGGTTACGCTGCCATGGCCGGCACCGTTGGCGCAGGCGGCCTGGGTTCCATCGCCATTCGCTCCGGCTATCAGCGCTGGAACACCGCCATCATGATTGTGTCCGTTGTTCTGTGCGTTATCTTCGTGCAGGTCTTCCAGACCATCGGCGATGTCATCGCTCGCAAGGTGGACAAGCGCGCTCGCTAATAAGCGCCCCCTCAACGCAAAAAAAAACGGCTCCCGAAAGGGAGCCATTTCGTTTTCAGTGGAGCCACTGAGCGGACTCGAACCGCTGGCCTACGCATTACGAGTGCGTTGCTCTACCAACTGAGCCACAGTGGCGCGTCAAGATAGTATAGCTCAACTGGGGAAACTGCACAAGAGCGCAAGGCAAGATGGAAAACCAGCCGGCCTAAATTCACCAAGCGAGCATCTTGTTACCAAGAGAAGGCGTACAAAGCCTTGGTTTGAGAAAGCACCGTATCCACATCCCAGGAACGGTTAGAGCGCTCCACCGAGAAGGGATCGTTCACCACCAGGTCGCCGTTACCGTCAAGGCCCGCCAGAACAATGAAGTGCCCACCCGTGGTGAAATCGCCGGGACCAACGTTGCAAATCACCAGATTGCCCGAAGCCAACGTAGACGTAAGGGCATAGGAATCAGTTGAAATTTGCCAGCACGAGAAGCCGAATTCATCAGCGCCCGCAAAGAAGAAGCCCACATCGGTGCCGTTCATCTCATCCATATAACCCCACGAACTGGCAAGAACGCCCATGTCATAGGGGGATTGATCCGCCGCGCCCGTCAATGCCTGATACACCATGGCGAAGGACGTGGGGCAGCAGCCCGTCAGGGCGAAAGTGGTGCTGCAGTACAAAGTGTAGCCCCAACGCGGATCCCACTGGTAAAGGTGGGGAACGCGGCCGCTCCAGGAAGAATCGCAGGGTTCGCCCTTATCCTGGGAATACAGCTCGGGCCAGTTGCGCACAAAGGGACGCGCCTGGGGTTCCAGGGCCGCCAACTTCAGCAGCTTGTACTGCACAATAGAGCCATCCTCGGTGTAATCTCCCGTATGGCAAGCAATCCAGCGGGCGTCCGCATCGGTCTGCGCCGCCTGCAGCAACGCCTCAGCGTAATCGTCATCCAGCAGGGAATATACCGCAGCGCTCACCTCTTCCCAATCTACCTCGGGTTCAGGAGGAGCAGGCGCCTCTTGGCTGGCGCTGGAAGAAGTCACAGCAGAAGCGCTAACGTCAGGCTCGGGGGAGGAACAACCTCGAACAACAAGAACAACCACCAGAATAACCACCGCAAGGGCAATGAGCAGCCAGCGCACATCAATGACCATAGGGGCAGAAGCGGCGGCAGCGGGACGGCGCGGCGTTGTCGCGCGCCTTCCCTGGGCAGAAGAAGGACGACAGCCATCCGCTATCTCGCGCCGACCAGAGCGCTCTGACCTGCGGCGTTCCAATCCAGAACGGTCCGTCCCGCGGCGCTCCGACCTGCGGCGTTCCGTCCCGCGGCGCTCGGTGCTCACATCTTCAGCGGTACGCCTGGAGCGCGGAGGGCGCTGACGCAGATCCCCTCTCTGAGCAGGCGCCTTGCGCTGACGGGGTTGCCTATAATCTCGTTGGTCGCTCAATATCATTCCTTATCGCAATCACGAACTGGGTCAAAGAAAGAAATGCAGGAGCCTCTATAGTATCGAAAAAAAGAAGCGCATGCCAACTTACCCGCAAGTCAACATGCGCTTTCCGTCAATCTTTACGCAAAAGCTCTACAAGCGAACCTTCACCACCGGGCGCACCATCACGCGCTTATCCTCGCTGTTCACGCCAAGATGGCACAGGTCGCCATCGGCCAGCACCGCCTCGGTGGCCGTCAGGGCGATACCCGGGTTGCGCACCCAGTACACATCGCCCATCTTCAGCTCCTCGGGCGAAAAACACAGGCGCTCGAAGGACTCATTGAGCCATACGCGCAGGTCAGAGTCTTCCCCGTAGGAAATACGGCGCCTGGATACTCTTTTACCAGCTCAAAGGCCTCAAGGGCATCATGCGCGGCACTGTCGCAAAAGTAACGCCAAGAAGGCGTTACTCGGCCCTTGGTTACGTAATCGCTACAAAATGGTGACGTCTTTTCCGCGCTGCTTGCCTGGCCCTTCCCCGCGCGTACAATGGCGCCGCATGGTTCATTTGGGCTTTGGAGGAACAATGGCCGAAGAACGGTTTGAATCTGAGCAGGCTCCCCTGGCTTTTCAGCTGGGCGACGCTTCAAAGGAAGCCTTGCACAAGGCGGGGCGTGTGGCAATTGCCGCAGCGCTGGTAACCACCTTGGCTGCCGGCCCCGTAAAGGCCGAAGCCTACGAGCTGCCCCAGCCCACTCCCATCGTATACGTGATGCAGCCGCCCGTGCCCGACGAGCCCGCCGCTCCCGCCAGCAGCTCTGTTGAAGCCGCCGCAAGCCTGTAACAATCTGCGGCTTCTTCCTGCTGCGGCAAATCCTGAACAGCCACGCGTCGGCACCCCTCCACCATGCGCTCGAAACGCGAGCTCATAATTGAAGCGTTGTTGTAGAAGTGCTTGCCCGCCGGGGTCAGGTAAATGCGACGATGCTGGGTATAAAACAGCTTAAACCCCAGCCCCTTCTCAAGACGCTTCATGTGGCGGCTCAAGTTGGGCTGAGACATATTCAGCTCGCGCGGAAAATTACCCCTCTTCGCACCGAAAAGTGGAAAAATCCAGCACATTCCCCCCGCAAAAAGAAACGCCCGCACGAGGCGGGCGCTCAAACATCGGTGCTGCAGAAAAACTAGTGCACGCAAGCCTGATCCAGCTGCATCTCAGGAGCTTCACCTGCGATAACCATCTTGATGGCTTCGCCTGCAATAGACTGAGTGCGCTCCAGGTAAACCTTGACGCCGCCGTTGGTAAAGCGGGTGAAGGGGGGCACGCCCATGCCAGCGGCAACAATAGCATCAATGCCCAGGCTCATGGCGTAATCAATAACGCCGCCACAGCCGTAGGTGTCATGGTCAACGTTGGGAACAACTTCCACGTTGGTGATCTGATCGTCTTCCACCGTTGCAATGGTGAAGAAGGCGCAGTGGCCAAAGTGGCCGCTACGCTGGGCGTTCAGGCCGAAAGGGGTGTCACAAGGAACAGCAATCTTCATAAGGAAGACCTCCTGTTTTAAATCGGGAATTTTTTACGGGATTATACTCCCAACCCGAAACTCATACAACCTTTCTCCCAATTGTGCCGCCAGCGAGCCGCAATTGCGGTAAAGTGCGCTCAATGGATTTCTTGTCACTCATAACTGCCAATGGCCTCATTACCTGGTGGGGCATTTTGATTGTTGCCGCAGGCTGCTTTTTGGCCGGCTATGTTGACGCCATCGCTGGCGGTGGTGGCCTCATTCAACTGCCCGCCTTCATTGTGGCAGGCCTGCCCATCCATCTGGCCATTGGCACCAACAAGCTCGCAAGCCCCATGGGCACCATCTTGGCAGCCGTAAAGTACGCCCGCCAAGGCTACATGGCGCTGTGGCTGTGCGCGCCTTGTATTGTGGTGGCCCTCATTGGGTCCAATTTCGGCGCGCACCTTTCCCTTCTTGCCTCAGAAGATATACTGCGCATCATCATGCTGGCAGTCATTCCCGTGGCCGGCTTCTACGTGCTGCGCCACAAGGACATGGGAACCGAAGACGCCCCTTGGCCTCGCCGCAAAACCCTGGGCATTTGCCTGGTAATTTCCCTGTTCATTGGCATATACGACGGCATTTATGGACCCGGCACCGGCACCTTCCTCATGCTGCTGCTCACCAGCTTTGGCGGCCTGGGAATCCAACGCGCCGCCGGGGTGACCAAATGCGTCAACGCGACCACCAACCTCACTGCGCTGGTGGTGTTTTTGCTCAACGGCACTGTGGTGATTTCCGTGGGCATCATCGGCGGCCTGTTCAATATTGCCGGCAGCTACTTTGGCGCTAACCAATTCACCGAAAAGGGCACGCAAATCGCCCGCCCCATTATGCTGGTGGTGTTGACGCTTTTCGCAATTCGCCTGGTCATGGAGCTCATCGCCGGCTAATCTCACCTCTTCTCCCACCCCAAATATGACAAAAGCGCCCGGGGCATTTCTGTCACACTTTCGGTCAACCTCCACGAAACGTGGCTACCTCATGAAAAATGCACAATCTGGCCCCACGCAGGCATTATTCGTGGCAAAATGTCTTGATACAAAAAATACGCCCACTAAACGCAGCATTATGACCAAAAGGAGCACCCATGGGCTTTTTCTCGCGCGTAGAAAACAAGATGGAAGACGCCATCGAAGGCGCTGCCGGCAAGATGGCTAGCGCACCCATTTCCCCTGTTCAGATTGCAAAGCAGTGCGAAAAGCAGATGAAGCGCAACAAGATGGTTGGCGCCGGCAAGCAAATTGCCCCCACTCTGTACACCGTGCTGGTAAACGAAGATGACGACCGCCGCCTGTTTGGCTACTACCCCACCCTGGCCGGCGAAACCGAAACCTACCTGAACGCACGCTCCCACGACATGGGCCTCTCCATGGACGGCAACCCGCTTGTTCGCTTCATCGCCGACCCTGCGCTGAAACATGGCAAGTTCGACGTCATTGCCGAATGCGTTGCCTCCCCCATCATCGCTCGCCTGCGCGATGAAGAAATGGAGCGCTACGGTTTTGAGCCGCGCCGCTCCCGCAAAGCCCAGCGCGCACCCCAGCCTGCCCCCGTTCCCGTTTATGACGCCGACGATTACGCCGATGACTACACCGACGATTTCCAGGACGAAGATCCTTTCTCCGTTGACGCCCTCGAAAGCGAAAACCAGCCGGACAACTTCGCCGGGTTCGATGTTCCCGCCGCCGGCGTTACCGCAGGTGCAGCAGCCGCAGGTGCAGCCGGCGCAGGTGCAGTGCCCCGCGCGCGCATGGACCTTCCCCAGGCAAAGCCCCTGCGTGCAACCCTGACCGATCGCGCCAACGGACGCAGCTTCACCCTGAGCGCCAGCAACATCAAGCTGGGCCGCGAAACCGATAACGACATCGTCATTTCCGACATGGGCGCAAGCCGCTACCACGCAACCATCGCCCGCGGCCGTGACTGCTGGATTCTGACCGATCAGAACTCCACCAACGGCACCCTGGTGGACGGTCGCGAAATTGAAACCGTTGTTCTGCGCGATGGCAACATCATCACCATCGGCACCACGGAGTACCTCTTCGCCCAGGCGTAAGCCGAAAGGAGCACCCCCATGATTGACGTGATCTTGCTGGCCGGGCGCATCCTATTAGTAGCGTTCCTCTACATTTTCCTGTTCGCCATTATGAAGACCGGCATCGGCCTGGTGCGCGGTCAGCGCAAAAAGGAACGCAGCTGGTCGCTGACGGTAGAGCGCGGCCCCAAGGAACTCATGGGCGTGGCAATTCCCGTGAAAAAGCCCATCACCATCGGCCGCAGCCCCGAAGCCGACATTGTCATTGGCTCGGGCTACGTGTCCAGCATGCATGCCAAGTTCTCCCTCATGGGCCAAAATCTCTTCGTGGAAGACCTGAACTCCGCAAACGGAACCTTGGTAAACCGCAAGCCCATCAACGGCCCGGTTTCCCTGAAAAACAATGACGTGGTCAACACCGGCGACGTCGCTATTCGCGTAAGGTTTGAATAATGTCCCACGCAACCATCCCCCTGACCGAACGCCAGCATGGCCCCATTCCCTCCGTCGGTGCACGCACTGACGTGGGTCGCATGCGCGATCACAACGAAGACAACTTCATTGTGGCGCCTCCCCTGTATGCCGTCGCCGACGGCATGGGCGGCCATGAAGCAGGCGAAGTGGCCTCGGAAATTGCCGTCAACATTCTAGCGCAGCAGGCCCCCAGCACTCTGGACGCCGATGCGCTTTCCAACGCCGTGGTCACCGCCAACTACGCCATTTTGCGCGCCGTGGAAGACGGCCGCGGAGCCGATGGCATGGGCACAACCCTCACCGCTGCTATGGTGCAGGGCGAGCGCCTGCTTATTGCCCAGGTGGGCGATTCCCGCGCCTATTTGCTGCATCAAAGCCATCTGCAGCAAATCACCCGCGACCACAGCCTGATGTCCATCCTCATTGAAACAGGCCAAATCACCCCGGAAGAAGCCGAGGTGCATCCTCAGCGCTCGGTAATCACCCGCGCGCTCGGCGGTGGCGTTGAGACCGTTCCTGACATCTACGAACTGAACGTTGCCGCAGGTGACCGCCTGCTCTTGTGCTCCGATGGCCTTTCAGGCATGGTAAGCGAAGAAGACCTGACTGAGATTCTCACCCGCTTCCGCGACCCCCAAAAGTGCGCCAACCAGCTGATCAAACGCGCCAACATGAACGGCGGCCGCGACAACATTACCGCTGTGGTTGTGGACATCGAGGGCGACATTCCCGAGCGCATTCGCAGGGCTCACAAGTCCTCGCGCCTGACCGCGGGCATTGTGGCCTTCCTGCTGGTGGCCGCGCTAGCCGCCACCGCATTCGGCATACATCACTGGGTAACCAATTCCGCTTATCTGGCTGAATACAACGGCAACGTAGCCATCTATCAGGGCGTTCGCGGCGGCTTTTTGGGCTTCGGCGACGGAACCCTGGTGGAAGAAACAACCATCAAGGTGGACGAGCTCAACGCCGGCTTGGCCCAGCGCCTGAAGGGCGATGGGGTCAAGGCCGATAGCGTGGATGACGCCAAGCGCCTGGCGCAGGAATACGCCGAAGACGCCGCCCGCAACAAAACCGTAAGTGCCACGGGAAGCGAGGCGTAAGGCTTTCATGTCCAGACGAGCAACAGAACTCTTCCTGCTCTGCGCAGCGGCACCCCTCATTGCGTTGCTGTTCATCATGCTCGCCCTCACCCAGGGCCAGCAGGTGGGCATCTCTGCTGTTGCCGTGCCCGCGGGCATGTTCGCCCTGTTCATCATCGCCCACATGGCCGTGCGCAGGCTGGCCCCGGGCGCCGACCCCGCCCTTCTGCCCATCACCTTCACCCTGACGGGAGTGGGCATTGCCTTCATCACCCGCATCGACGCCGCCATGGCATCGCAGCAACTCATCTGGCTGGGCGTGGGCGTTGCCGCCTTTATTGCAACGTTAGTGCTGGTCAAAAGCATAGACAGCCTCACGCGCTACAAGTACATCATGGCCGTTGTAGGCTTTGCGCTGCTGCTTTCGCCCCTGCTGCCCGTCATTGGCACCGAATCATACGGCAGCCGCATCTGGCTTACCCTGGGCCCCTTGAGCTTCCAGCCGGGCGAAGTGGCCAAAATTGCCATCGTCTTGTTCTTGGCAGGCTATCTGGCCCACAATCGCGAAATGCTCTCGGTGTTCACCTGGCGCGTTGGCCCCTTTGAGCTGCCTGACATCCGCACCCTTTTGCCCCTGCTGTTCATGTGGGCAATTGCCGTAGTCATCGTGGTATTCGAAAAAGACCTGGGCAGCGCCTTGGTGTTCTTCTTCGTGTTCATTGCCATGCTGTACTTTGCCAGCGGCAAGAAGTTTTACCTGATTATCAGCTTGCTTTTGGCAAGCATTGCCGCCGTGGCCCTGTATTTCCTGTTCAGCCACGTGCAGGTGCGCGTGCAAACCTGGCTTGACCCCTTCAGCGACGCCCAAAACACCGGCTACCAGCTGGTGCAAACTTTGTATTCCCTGGCCGATGGCGGCCTGTTGGGCACGGGCATCGGAAAGGGCCTGGCCACCCTGATTCCCGTCGTGGAAAGCGACTTCATCTTTGCCTGCATCGGTGAGGAAGCAGGCCTTTTGGGTGCCGCCGCTATCTTGCTTTTGTACTTGAGCTTCGCCATTCGCGGCTTTGCCACCGCAGCTCGCGCCAAGAGCGATGTGAGCTCCTTCGTGGCCGCCGGCCTGACCACCATCATCGTGCTGCAGGCTTTTATTATCGTAGGCGGCGTGACCAAGCTCATTCCCCTGACAGGTCTGACCCTGCCCCTTATCAGTAAGGGCGGATCTTCTTTGCTCATGACTTTCGTGTGCGTGGCGCTGCTCATGCGCTGCGGCGATGAAGGCACCACCCTTGATGAAGAGATCACCTCTTCCACCATCATCATCAGCCCCAACAACGCACTGGGACGCTTCCAGCTGGGCAAACGCCTGACCAGCGGCATGTTTGTGTTCGCCGTCATGTTCGCGCTGCTGGTGGGCAACCTGACCAACATCATGGTGCTGCAGGCAGAAAATTACCAAAACATGCCCGGCAACAACCACACCGTGATCAACAACGCCAAGATTCAGCGCGGCTCCATTTCCACCGCCGATGGCGTCATTTTGGCCCAAAGCCGCGAAAACGCCAACGGCTCCTACGATCGCGTTTACCCCCAGAGAACGCTGGCCTCCCATACGGTGGGCTACTTCTCTGAGCAGTACGGCACCAGCGGCATTGAGGCTTCCTACAACGAGGTGCTCACCGGCAAGAAGTCCTTCGCCACCTGGGACGATGCCCTATCTGCCATCACTGGAACAGGCACTGCTGGCAACGACATAACCCTGACCATCAACTCTACTATCCAGAAAGCCGCCGAAGAAGCCCTTTCCGGCTATGCCGGCGCCTGCGTGGTTATGAACCCCAAGACCGGCGCCGTGCTGGGCCTGGCCTCGGGCCCCAATTACGACATCTCCCAGCTGGAAAAAGCCCTTTCTGGCCAGGATGATTCCATGAGCGTGTTCAACCGCGCCACCCAAGCCCTGTACGCCCCGGGTTCCACCTTCAAGATGATCACCCTGGCCAGCGCGCTGGAATCGGGCACCGCCGATGAAGACACCGTGTACGCTGCCCCCGGCGTTATGGATATTGGCAACGCCGTTGTTTCCAACTTCGACGACATGGATTACGGCAACATCACCCTGGCGCGCGCCACCGAGGTTTCTTCCAACACCGTTTACGGCCAACTTGGCGTTGAGCTGGGCGCAAAGAAGCTGGTGACCACCGCCGACCACTTCGGCTTTGACACTGAGATCTCCTTTGAGCTGCCCCTGATTTCTTCCCTTATGGCAGACCCCAACGATATGACCACCTGGGAACTTGCCTGGGCCGCCGCCGGCGAACCCGTGGGAACCCAGTCGTCCCAGCATAAAAGCGCGGCGGGCCCTCAGTCCACCGTGTTGCAAATGGCTCTCGTTGGCTGCGCAATTGCCAACGATGGTGTGGTAAAGCAGCCTTATCTGGTAGACAGCGTATATAATGCAAGTGGTGAGCGTAGTTTCACTGCCACACCTACCACCCTGCTCAAGGCAACTGATTCTTCTACCGCACAGCGTGTTCGTGCGGTTTTGGAAGGCGTCGTCAACAACGGCACCGGCTATGCAGCCTCTGTACCGGGCGTGCAAATTGCCGGCAAAACCGGCACTGCCGAGCTGAACGACGGCAACAACTATTGGTTTGTAGGCATGGGCCCCTCCGATGACGCAAGCGTTGTAGTGGCCATCTGCATTGAAAAGGGCGAAAGCGGCATTGCCGCAAGTCGCGCAAAAGGTATTTTCGAAGCCGCGCTGCGGGTTCAGGGTGTTTTATAGGAAAGGCCTAAAGGAGCAATTATGGCTGGAGAAATGGTTGGAAGGGTCTTCAACGACCGCTACAAAATTACCGATCGCATTGGCATTGGCGGCATGGCTGAGGTATATCGCGCACAGGACAGCGTTCTGGGCCGTACCGTTGCCGTTAAGGTGATGCTGCCCCAATACGCCGAAAGCGAAGACTTCACCAGGCGCTTTAAGCAGGAGGCCGCATCGGCCGCCAATCTGCAGAGCCCCTACATTGTGAATATTTACGACTGGGGAAATGATAATGGTACCTATTACATTGTCATGGAGCTCATTCGCGGTACCGATCTGAAGAGCGGTATCAAGGCGCGCGGCGCCCTCAATCAGCGCAAAGTGGCAGAAATCGGATCCCAGGTATGCTCCGCCTTGTCCGTTGCCCACAAGCAAGACCTGATTCACCGCGACATCAAGCCCCAAAACATCATGGTGCAGCCCGATGGCAACGTCAAAGTCATGGACTTCGGCATCGCCCGCGCAAAGAACTCGGTGCAAACCCAGACCTCCAGCGTACTGGGCACCGCCCATTACATCTCCCCCGAGCAGGCTCAGGGCAAGGAACTGGATGCCGCCAGCGACATCTATTCTTTGGGCGTTGTTCTGTTTGAGGCCGCCACGGGCAAGCTGCCCTTCGATGGCCCCGACGCCATCAGCGTGGCAATGAAGCAGGTCAACGACCTGCCGCCTTATCCCAGCGACTTTAACCCCAGCATCGATCCCGATCTGGAAGACATCATTATGAAGGCTCTGGAAAAGAACCCTCGTAACCGATTCGCTTCCGCTTTGGATATGCGCGCCGCCCTGAACGACTACCTGGCCGGCCGCCCTGTTAACATTTCCGGCAGCGCTTCTGCCGCCAAGACCGCCTATCTGGGCCGCGCTCCTCGTGCAAACGTTCCCAACAATGTGCGCAAGCCCCTGGATAAGACCGCCGTTCTTCCCGCTACCGAAACGGTTCATACCGGCGGCACCGGCACTTTGAGCACCCGCAGCTATCGCCAAAACAACGCCATTGAAGAGCCCCAGAAGCCCGGCGTTTCCCGCCGCGCCATTCTCGGTGGCGTTTTGGGCTTGATTGTTGTGGCCCTGCTGGCCTTTGTTGGCTTCAATTTCTTCGGCGGATCGGGAGACATTCCCGTGCCCGACGTGACGGGCAAGACCGTACGCGAGGCAACCGCTATTCTGAAAGAAGCCGGTTTTGAGCTGGGCACCACCGACAAATCTTACGACGCCAACGCTAAGGACGGCGCCGTTATCAAGCAGAACCCCACCGCTGGCAGCAAGGCTGCCGCTGGTAGCAAGGTAAACATCACCGTTTCCCTGGGCCCCGAGCAGGTAGTTGTTCCTAATTTGGAGAAGATGACCGCCAAGGAAGCTCAGGATGCCCTGACCAAGGCCGGTCTGGTTGCCCACGCAGGCACCGCCGAGTATTCCGCCGACATTGAGGTGAACCACGTTATCAAGCAGAATCCCGCCGCTGGCGAGACCGTCACCAAGGGCGATGTAGTTGAATACGTGCTTTCCCTGGGTGCCGAAAACGTTGCGGTTCCCAGCGTTGTGGGCTACTCCAAGGATGGCGCCATTAGCGCGCTGAACGCCGCCGGCTTCAAGGTGAGCGTTTCCGAATCTTACAGCGATTCCGTATCGGAAGGCCTGGTCATGAACCAAAGCCCCAATGGCGGCAAGCTGGAGAAGGGCGAAACGGTCACCATTACCGTAAGCAAGGGCGAAGATCCTTCCAGCAAGGAATACGACATCCCTGATGTCACAGGCAAAACCGTTGCCGTAGCCAAGCAGATGCTGGGCGATGCCGGCTTTGCATGGACCATCAACGGACCCAGCGATGACACCGCCACCGTTGTTTCCTACTCACCCAGCGGCAAGGCCACAAAGGGTTCCACCATTGCCCTGAACACCTCCGCTCAATAAGGCGCACAACAATTTACCTTTTCAGGCCGCTTCTTCGGAGGCGGCCTTCTTTTTTTGTGCCACAACGCTCCACCGTGATGCAGTGACAGCAAGGCCTTCACCTGCCAAAATGGCAGTACTGAAAGGAATTGCTCGTGATAAAGAACATCGTGAAAGTGGAGCTTGCTTTGCGCCGCCCTTCTGAACCCGCAACCGTTGCAGACACGGCCGTGGGTCAAGACCTGCTGGACACCTTAGCAGCCCATGCTCACGAATGCGTCGGCATGGCGGCCAACATGATTGGCCTACACAAACGCATCATTGTTTTCGCAGATGGAAGCCGCAATAGGCTCATGTTCAACCCCGAAATCACCAAGCAATTCCAGCCCTACGAAACCGTGGAAGGCTGCCTCTCCCTGCAAGGACAGCGCCCCACCACACGCTACAAGAAGATTACAGTGCGCTATCAAGACCCTTCCTTCGCCTGGCGCGAAGAAAATTTCACCGGCTTCACCGCTCAAATCATCCAGCACGAAATTGACCACTGCAACGGCATCATCATCTAGCCCCTGCATATACAGAAGGACATCATCATGAACAACCGCGAAAAATTCGGCACCCGCTTAGGCTTCATCCTCATTAGCGCCGGCTGCGCCATTGGCTTGGGAAACGTTTGGCGCTTCCCCTACATCACAGGCGAGTACGGCGGCGGCGCCTTCGTTCTCATATATTTGATCTTCCTGATCATTCTTGGCTTGCCCATCATGGCCATGGAATTTGCCACGGGCCGCGCCAGCCAAAAGGGCATCGCCCGCAGCTTTGACACCCTGGAGCCCGAGGGCAGCAAGTGGCACATCTACAAATGGTTCGCCGTCGTTGGCAACATACTGCTCATGATGTTTTACACCGTGGTTGCCGGCTGGTTCTTAAACTACTCGGTGAAAATGGCATCGGGCCAGTTCGTAGGTGCAACCACCGAATCTACCGCTGCCGTTTTCACAGGAATGCTCGCCAATCCGGGCGAACTTGCCTTCTGGACTCTACTGGTAGTGGCAGTTGGCGCCGTTGTTTGCAGCCTGGGCGTACAAAAAGGCATCGAAGGCGTTACCAAAGTTATGATGCTTGGCCTGCTGGCCCTTATTCTGGCGCTGGTGGTGCGCTCCGTCACCCTGGGCGGCAGCGCTATCGATGGCATCGCTTTTTACCTGATGCCCGATTTCTCCAAGATTTTCAGCGATTTTAATACCGCCGGCGAAGCCATTTACGCCGCCATGGGCCAAAGCTTCTTCACCTTGTCCGTCGGCATTGGCTCCATGGCCATTTTCGGCAGCTACATTGGCAAAGACCGCGCCTTGTTCGGCGAAGCCATGACCATTGGTATCCTGGACACCACCGTTGCTTTGCTTGCCGGTCTGATCATCTTCCCCTCTTGCTTCGCTTTTGGCATTGAGCCTGGCTCTGGCGCTGGCCTGGCCTTCATCACCCTACCCAATGTTTTTGAACAAATGCCCTTGGGCCAGCTGTGGGGCACCATGTTCTTCCTGTTCATGGCTTGCGCCGCCCTTTCCACCGTCATTGCCGTATTTGAGAACATCATCGCTTTCGGCATGGACCAGTGGGGCTGGAGCCGCAAGAAGAGCTCTCTGGTTACCGGCGTAGCCATTGCCATTCTGGCCATGCCCGCCGTGCTGGGCATGGACCCCGCTTTGGGCAATTACCTGCCCATTGGCGGCACCGTGGACGGCCTGGAAGACTTCATCGTATCCAACAACCTGCTACCCATTGGCTCTTTGGTGTTCCTCATGTTCTGCCTGCACAAGCGCGGCTGGGGCTGGGAAAACTTCCTGGCAGAGGCCAACACCGGCAGCGGTTTGAAGTTCCCTCGCTGGCTGTATTACTGGATGAAGTTCGGTGCGCCGGTATTGATTATCTTCATTCTGATCATGGGCTGGATTCCCACTATTCAAGGACTTTTGGCCTAAGAAACACCACCAGAAAAAAGCATGAAAGGGCGAGCTTCGGTTCGCCCTAATTAATTGTGCGCAATAAATTTTTTTGCCAATATGGTAACGGGGCTTCTACCTGCGCAAATAATCGCGTACTATGGTATATGCAAAAAATTCCATACCCAGGGAGTACTATGCTTCAAGTTAAGAACATTCGCAAATCATACACCACAGGTTCTTTTACGCAGAAAGCACTTGATGACGTTTCGCTCACCCTGCGCGACAACGAATTTGTAGCCATTCTGGGCCCCTCCGGTTCTGGTAAGACCACTTTGTTGAACATCATCGGCGGTCTTGACCACTATGATTCCGGCGACCTGGTTATCGACGGCATTTCCACTAAGCAATACAAAGATCGCGATTGGGACGCCTACCGCAACAACCGCATCGGCTTCGTTTTCCAAAGCTACAATCTGATTCCCCATCAGACCATCTTGGCAAACGTAGAGCTCGCTTTGACCCTTTCGGGCATCTCCCCCGAAGAGCGCAAGGAGCGCGCTACCGAAGCGCTGGAGCGCGTTGGCCTGGGCCAGCACATCAATAAGTGCCCCAACCAGCTGTCCGGTGGCCAGATGCAGCGCGTTGCCATCGCTCGCGCCCTGATCAACGATCCCGAAATTCTGCTGGCTGACGAACCCACCGGCGCTCTGGACTCCAAGACCAGCGTGCAGATCATGGATCTGCTTACGGAAATTGCCTCCGACCGTCTGGTTGTTATGGTCACTCACAACCCTGAACTGGCCGAACAGTACGCAAACCGCATTGTGACTCTGGCCGACGGCGTTATCCGCAGCGACACCAACCCCTACAATCCCACCGCCGAAGAGCTGGAGAAGATGAGCACCAAGAAGACGCGCTACACCTCCATGAGCCTGCTCACAGCCCTTTCCCTTTCTCTCAACAACCTGATGACCAAGAAGGCCCGCACCATCATGACCGCCGTGGCTGGCTCCATTGGCATCATCGGCATTGCCGCCATCTTGGCCTTGGCCAACGGCGTCAACGAATACATTGCCAACGTTGAAGAGGAAACCCTCTCTGAATACCCGCTGCAAATTACCAGCTCCAGCTTTAATTTGGGCGGCTCCTCCGAGGGCGAAGAAGAGTCCAGCTCCGCTTCTTCTGCATCGGCCTCTATGCCCGCAAACGATCACTTCGTTCGCGCCAACATCGAGGAAGAGCAGATTGGCGTTATCAAGAGCATCTCCAACATGTTTGGCAGCATTGGCAGCAACGACCTGGGTTCCCTGAAGGATTACTTCGATAGCGGCACCAGCGGCATTGAACCCTACGTCAACTCCATCGAGTACAAATACAACGTTACCCCGCTTATTTTCGCGGCCGACACCAGCAACCAGTTGCACCAGGTAAACCCTGACAAGAGCTTTGCCGCACTAGGCATGGGCTCGGGCAGCAGCAACGGCCTCATGTCCATGGCCATGAGCACCGACACTTTCTCCCAGCTGCCTAAGGACAAGAACCTGTACCGTGACTCCTATGAGGTGCTGAAGGGCCGTTGGCCTGAAAACTACAACGAGTGCGTGCTGGTTGTTTCTCGTGGTGGCTATATCAACGACTTCATGCTGTATTCCCTGGGCCAACGCGACCCCGAAGAGCTCAATGATATGGTGAAGGCGTTCATGAACGAAGAGGAAGCAGTTACTCCCGAGAACTACTCCAGTGTTTCCTTCGACACCATCCTGAACCTGAAGTACAAGCTGGTAAATGCTGCTGATTTCTACGAATACGACAGCTCCTACAACGTCTGGAAAGACAAGAGCGACGACGAATCTTACGTAAAGAACCTGGTAGACAACGGCGAAGACCTGAACATCGTTGGCATTGTGCGCGCAACCCCCGATGCCCGCATTGCCATGCTGAAGCAAGGCATCAACTACCCCTACGAACTGACCCAGCACGTCATTGAGGTTGCTGGAAACAGCCAGATTGTTAAGGATCAGATTGACAACCCCAGCATCGACGTCATTACCGGCACCGCTTTTGGCGAAAAGGAAGACCGCAGCGACTTCGATATGGGTTCCCTGTTCTCCATTGACACCAACGCTCTGAGCAATGCCTTCAAGATTGATCAGAGCAAGATGCAGCCCGACATGTCCCATATCGCCGACATGCAGAAGAACATGGAAGACGCCTTCAACGAGGTGGTTATTCCGCCCTTTGACCCCAGCGGTATTGGCGATATCAGCGACAACATCTCCATCAACCCCGAGGGCATCGGTCCCCTTACCACCACGATTAGCGCTGTTACCACCGATTATGGCGTTTGGCTTATCCAAAAGGGCATCTCCGACCCCCAGCCCGAAGACTTTGAGACATTCCTGGAAGAAAATCCCCATCAGCAGGAAGCTCTGGCAACCGCAATTAGGGGTGTTCTCCTGATTGACGATGAAGGTATTCGCAACCAAATTGGAAACGTGGTTAACGCCTACATCTACACCACTATGAACAGCGTGATGAAGCAAATCAGCGACATCGTCACGGCCGAGATGGGCAACGCCCTCAACCTTACCTTCGCTGATCTGACCAAGAACATGGAAAGCGCCTTTAGCTTTGATCAGAGCGCATTTGCTGGCGCTTTCCAAATGAATATGAATGCCGACGACCTTTCCGCCATCATGTCCTCCATGATGAAGAAGGAAGATCGCACTTACGACAACAACCTGAAGAACTTTGGCTATGCTGACCTGAACAAGCCTTACGAAGTGAGCATTTATCCCATCAGCTTCGAAAGCAAGTCTGAGGTCATCAACATCCTGGATGAGTACAATGCCAAGATGAAGGAAGAAGACGAGAACAAGGTTATCAACTACACCGACATCGTTGGCCTGCTCATGACCAGCGTCACTGAAATCGTTGACATGATTTCTATGGTGCTCATCGCCTTCGTAGCCATCTCCCTGATTGTTTCCTCCATTATGATTGGCGTTATTACCTATATCAGCGTTCTGGAACGCATTAAGGAAATTGGCATCCTACGCGCCATTGGCGCCAGCAAGAAGGACGTCAGCCACATCTTCAACGCCGAGACCATCATCGAGGGCCTCATTTCCGGCGTCTTGGGCATTGTGGTCACCTTCATAGGCTGCTTCATAGCGAATACGATTTTGGACGCCACCGGCTATCCGCAGGTTGCCCAGCTGCCCATCAACGCAGCACTGATCCTGATTGTTATCAGCGTCGTGCTCTCCTTCGTGGCAGGTCTGCTGCCCGCCCGCAGCGCCAGCAAGAAAGACCCCGTGGAGGCCCTGCGCATCGAATAAAGCAACTGCCCATTTCGCACTGTTTCGACCCAGCTGTCTGCAGCTGGGTCGTTTTTTTCGCGCGCTTTATGACCCCGTTATGCTCATGTTACGCAAGGGTTAACAGTCGGTTTCGCCTCATAAACATACAGGGGAAGCCCGCAAAAAGCTCCTACAATAAAGCCATTGGATGGTGTTTAGAAGTTAGGAGTTCACCATGACAAATCAAGAACGAATTGCTGCTGAAGCTCCCGAGACCGCCTGGTTCCGCCAAAGAGAAGATGAAGCCGCAAGACAGCTGGCTGAATTCTTTGCCATGGGAACCACCTCCCTTGCCGAAGAGACCAAGAAAGACCTGGGCCTCGCAGAGCTGGATGACAAAATCAGCCGGGAATTGGAAGCTATCTTCTCCCCCGCTCCCAGCGTTGCATCGGGCCTTGAGCGCGAGCTCAGCCACTAGCATATAAACCAGTGGCTCTGGGTTTTTGCCCTCAGAGCCACTTTCTTTTACCTATAACGTAGTCTTGTTCAAACTGGGATTGAGTTTTCACCAGATAGACTATGCCCTCAACTATGGCGATGAGCTGCATAATCAAGGCAGCAGTGCCAAAAGTCAGAAGAGATCCAATGATGGTTATGGCCAGCACCAAAAAGCCCGTGTTGGCAAAACCCATATAGAACTTATGAATACCAAGCACACCGAAGAAAATAGCCAAGATTCCCGCGGCAATGTGGTCTTTAACAGGCTTTATCTGCTTTTTGCCAGCGGAAGCATCGTAGGAGCCCGAGAAGGAAGCGACGGGCGTATGCGCGAAGGTATCATGGGCCGGCTGCTGGGCTGGCTGCGCCGCTGACGAATCCACCCCATAGACCTCTTGAGCGTAGCACTGGCGCGCCGCATTCAGACGCTCCTGAGCAGCCTTCAGGTTGGCCTCTGCGGCAGCAACCTCGTCAGCCGCCGAAATAGACCTTCTGTTTATCTGCCCGACCATTCCGCGGCACCCCTACTTGCGAGCCTTATTGAATTCATCCATGAAGGCGCCGAACATGCCTTTAGCACGTCCCAGCTGCCTACCGGTAACGTAGGCGCCTTTATTCACTGCTTTACCTGCGGTTTTAGTTGCTCTTTGCACAGTGGGCTTGGCCGATTCCGCAGCCTTTTTCACCGTCTGGGTAGCAGTATCAACCGTCTTTTTGGCCTTAGCGCCGGCAACTGCAGTAGCAGCGCCCGCCTTTTCAGCAAGGCCGCCGCTGTTCTGAACGTTTTTGGCCTCATCGGACACCAACAGAGCGCCATACTCAGAAAGCTCCTCGGCCAAAGCCATCTCGTGCCTGGTGGGACCGTTAACGTCTTCTTGAGCCTCATGCTTATCGTATGCGGCCAGCGGGCTGCCAATGCCGCGCTTGAAACCCAGCACCATGCTTGCGGGCAGTTCGCGCTTGCCCAGAAGCATGCCAGCCGTGGCGCCTTCGTCTAAAAACACCTTGCTTACCGCGCCGGTCTTCAGATCAAACTCAACGTCACCCACGTATCCCAGGGCTCTGCCGTCTTTGGTGCACATGACCAAACCAACCCAGATAACGCAATCTTCCCAGTTCAAGCCCAGACGCTTGCATGCAGCTTCGCCCGAAGTGCCCTTTTCGGTCTTAAGCACAATATGACCGTCTTCCACATCGAAGCCATCCAGCGGCACGAAAGAATCAGGGCGATGGAACATAAGCAGCAGGTCGGGGCGCTTGATCAAAAAGCCAATGCAGCGCTTCTCGGTGGGATGGAACACGCAGCAGTGCACCTTGCCAATGCGCTGCTCGCCCGTTTTGCCGCCAAAAACTTTGGTACCAACCAGTTTAGTTGAGGTAATAAGGGTCTGAGACATGAAAAACTCTCTTTATAGTGGTGCTAAAAACAGAAAAAGGGCTGACACCTTTTCATGTCAGCCCTCGCTTCGTGCAAAGATTACTCTTCTTCAGCTGCGGGCTCTTCTACAACAGCCTCAACAGCCTCGGGCTCGACATCAACCAGCTGAGCTTCTTCAGCGTTCTTGATGACCTGAGCAGCAATGCGCTGACGAGCAGCTTCAATCTTCTCGCGCAGCTCATCGTTGTCGGTGGCGGAAACCACGGAAGGAGCAACGCCTGCGGCGATTTCCTGCACTTTGGTGCTAGCGGTTGCATAGAACTCATGAGTGCGCTCAGTGGCCTGCTTGACCAGCTCTTCTGCTCCCTGGGTTGCTTGAGCTACAACGCCTTCAGGGGCCACGTTGGCAGTTTCCAATACAGCGGAAACAGCATCCTTGGCCAGATTCCTGTTCTCAAAGCCAGAACGGGGGGAGGTGAAATATGCAATGGCAGCGCCCAGTACGGTGCCTGCAACAAATACGCCCAATTTTTTAACCATGTCGGTCTCCTTGATTCGAAGGTGATCCTATGAACTGCATTATACGCTGCCGCCGCGCGCCGCAACAGCGAAAAACTACCCTAGTTGCTATTCCGTAACTTATCGCAGGATTCAAGAGCCTCGTTAAGCTCTTTCAGTGCATTTTTAAGAGCGCGCAAGGCCGCGACGTCGTCCACAAAGCTCAGCTCCACGCGCCCTGTGCCCGCCTGCTTGTCAATCCATTGGCTATTGCCAACAAAAACAGCATCTGAACAGGAGTTTTCCTGAACCTGCCAATCTATTGCCACATGCTCAACCACATGTACAAGGGACGTGCGATTCATCACAGCCGCAAAAGTCTGCCCCGCTCTATTCTTACATGCATGCTGCGGCAGCAAGGGGTGCTTCGTTGCAAGCGCCTCCATCAGAGCCGGCCACGAGCTGCGGGGGCAAGAAGGGGAAAGCTGCAAGGTGCACACCAGGCGATCGGCCTTCACCACAATCTTATCAGCGGAAACAAACGGCGCCACGCTATTCCTGATCTTCCGATTCTTCGGCGTCATCGGCGGGCTCTTCCGCTTCTTCCGTCCCATCTGCTTCGGCATCCTGCTGGGGATCAACCGTCGGCGCAGGCAACGAAGGGTTGCGGGAAAGTATCACCACGTTGCTTTGCTGGGGGCCCGGCAGCACGGGATCGCCCGTGATCAGATTGCACAGCGAGGCAAGCCACCACGAAACGTCGTCCATGAGCGTAGCGGTGAACACCGTCTTGCCATCTTCCAGAAGGGCCACCATGGAACGGTCGGGCGAGAAGCGGTAATGGCTGATGCCCGATAGGTTGCCAATGGTGTAGGTGATGGTTTTTGCCTGGTCATCCAGGGTGTACTTGTAGCTGGTGTCAGAAGACAGGCCAATGGTGTTGGATTCAATGGGTACCGAGGCCGCCGTGCCGTAGATATACCAGGTGCCCTGCATATCAGCGGCATCATCATGCATAGCCCAGCGGTCAACGAGAAACGCTACTGAAACCACAATCAAGGCAGCCAGAATGCCGCACAGCACCGCAATTACAATGCGCAGCGGCGACTTCTTCTTTTGCACCCTTTTGCGGGTTGGCTTTCTCTTGGATTCCTCTTCCTTGGGCTCCTCTTCCCCGGCGGGTGTAGCCGTCAACTTGGCGCTGGCACGCTTGCCGCGGGCGGAAGGACGGGCCGAAAGAGGCTTAGCCTCAGGAGCGTTTTCGGAAGGAGCTTCATGGGCAGCGGGGGCTTCCTGGGCAGCTAGCCCACTGGAAACCTGCTGCTGAGCAGGCTTTTCTTCAACAGACAAAGCAGAAGCCAGCTTCTCTTGAGAGGAAGCCGGCTTCTCTTCGGTTTCAGTTTCAGACGCCGCAACGTGCACGCTTACGCGCTTACCACGAGCAGAAGGACGAGCAGACACGGCCTTTCCCTCTTGGGATGCAGGCTTCTGCGCAGACGAATCCTTCAGCGAGCGGCGGGTGGGCACGGGAGTCGCTTTCGATTAGTCCTGCTTGCCAATAATGGTGGCGCCGCCCATGTAGGGAACCAGCACGTCAGGCACAGTGATGGTGCCGTCTTCGTTCTGGTAATTCTCAACGATGGCAGCCATGGTGCGGCCTACAGCCAGGCCGGAGCCATTCAGGGTGTGCACGTAACGAGTGCCCTTGAAGTTCTCGGGGTCGCGGTAGCGAATATTGGCGCGGCGTGCCTGGAAATCCCAGCAGTCGGAGCAGGAGGAAATTTCCTTGTAAGCGTTGTAGCAGGGCAGCCACACTTCCAGGTCGTAGGTCTTGCAAGAGCTGAAGCCCATATCGCCGGTGCACAGGGTGATCACGCGATAAGGCAGCTTCAACTGCTGCAGAATGTATTCGGCGTCGTTGACCATGGCCTCCAGGTCTGCCTGAGATTCCTCGGGCTTGGAGAACTTCACCATCTCAACCTTGCTGAACTGGTGCACGCGAATGATGCCACGGGTATCGCGACCAGCGGCGCCAGCCTCAGAGCGGAAGCAAGGGGTGAAAGCGCAATACTTCATGGGCAGCTTGCTGCCGTCCAGCACCTCATCGCGATGCAGGTTGGTCAGCTGAACTTCAGCGGTGGGAATGAGGTACAGACCATCGGTGGTCTTGAACAGGTCCTCTTCGAACTTGGGCAGCTGAGCAGTACCGGTCAGGGTCTCTTCGTTGGCCAGCGCAGGCAGCCACCATTCCTTCATGCCGCGGCTGGTGTGGGTATCAGCCATGAAGTTGATGATGGCGCGCTCCAGGCGAGCACCCTGGCCGCCCAGGCAATAGAAACGGCTGTGAGCCAGCTTTACGCCGCGCTCAAAGTCCATGATGCCCAGGTCGGGACCAAGATCCCAGTGAGCCTTGGGCTCAAAATCAAATTCACGAGGAGTGCCCCAACGACGAACTTCGGGATTGTCATTTTCGTCCTTGCCCACGGGAACAGACTCGTGGGGGATGTTGGGGGTACGCATAAGAATGTACTTCAGCTGCTCATCAGCCTCGGCACGACGAGCGGAAGCAGCCTCCAGCAGGTCCTTTACTTCGGCAACGCGAGCCTTCAGAGCCTCGGCTTCTTCCTTCTTGCCCTGGCCCATGAGCTTGCCAATCTCCTTAGATGAAGAGTTGCGCTCTGCCTGCAGCGCTTCCTCTTCGGCGATTGCTGCACGACGCTCTTCATCAAGTTCCAGGAAGCGAGCTGAGTCGAATGAAGAGTTGCGATTCTTCATCGCTTCTTCAACTACGGCCAGGTTCTCGCGAACAAACTTGATGTCTAACATGTTTTCTCCTTTTGCGGGTTGCTTTCAACGCAGCGAGAGGCTGCGTTTTTATGAACCTACAGTATACCCCAGCTAGCAGTGAGCTATTCAGTTATTCGACAAAACTCTTGTTTTATTGCGAGCTTTGCGCTCCTTACACAGCGGCCCGCAGCGCCCTAACGCCGCAGGCCCGCAGAAACGTTACGTCCACCCTGCGCGCATTCCGTTTTCGCTCCGCTTTACGGTTTGTCCCAAAAAAAGGTGCTATGCTGAACCTCGACCGCCGTGAGAAAGCAGATTCATTGCTGACGAGCATTGTTATCATCTCTTTTATTGTTGCCTTGACGGATATCGCCTTGGCACTGCTGTCGCTATCCCGACGCGACAAAGGCGGCATCTATCTGGGCCTTATGATGTTCATGGCGGCCGTTGTTGACCTCACCTACACCGCCAGCGTTCTTGCCGGCAACGACTTCCAAACCATGTCTTGGTTTTCCAGCGCCTACTTCAGCTCCGTAACCCTGTTGTGCCTGTTCCTAGCCGCATACATCTCCAATTTCACCGAGCATGAAAATCACATCATCAGCAGACGCTTCGCCGCGGGCTCTCTGGTCTATGGCATCATTGACATCTTCTTCATGATGACCAACCCTCTAACGGGGCTGTCCATCGGCTACACCTACTCGGCCACGGCCATTGCCCACTGGCGCTACGATCCGCATCTCACCTACGATTTGCACCTGCTGTTCACCTACCTGCTCATTGTGTTCGTAGTCATCAACCTGGTGGTGAAGATTCGCCTTGTGCCCAAGGTGTACCGCCGCCGTTTCCGCACGCCCCTTATCACATTGCTGGTAGTTGTGCTCATGAACGCGGCCTTCCTGTATCTGCCCGCCGCAGAGCTGTTTGACTTTTCGGTGTACTTCTACAGCATTGCGGGCCTGATTTTTTACCTCAACCACTATCGCTACTCAAAACGCCTGGTCACGGCCGATAGCTACAAGCTGGCCCTCAACGAGATGGACAGCATTGTGGTGTTTTTCGACTACAAGCAGCGCTTTGTAAGCTGCAACAATCAGGCATCGGTGCTCATTCCCGAAGAGAAGCAAAACCAAAGCTTCACCCTGAGCTACCTTGTTGCCCAACACGATTTGGGCAAGTACGTTGGAAGCATGGACCACGACGTGAAGTTCGCCTGGAACGCCCGCATCAATGGCGAAATAATCCCTTGGCACTGCTCTTTGAAGCTCATTCGCGAAGACCACAAGACCCTCTCCGGCTATTTGCTCATCTGCACCGACAGCTCCCTGGAAACCGACCTGCTCACGGGCTTCCATACCAAGGCCGCCTTCGACAGAACTTCCAGCCTCATGCAGGAAGAAGGGACGATCTTTCCCCGTTATTCCCTGGTTGTGGCCTGCGACATTAACGGACTTTCCCTGATCAACAGCAACCATGGCCGCACCATAGGCGATGAGGCCCTGCGCCAGCTTTCCCAGGCGCTTGTGGCGGTTTTTCCCTCTGATACCTATTTCGTGCGCCAGGAAGAGGGCACGCTGTTCATGATATGCGCAGACGTAGATGGGCAGAAAGTCGACGTCTTTATGAAGACGGTCATGGCGCGCTTGGCAAAGACTAACCCCACGGGTGAGGAAGTGGCGCCCTTCCGCGTGCAATACGCCACCTGTTCCATTGACTACACGCACCGCAACGCCGTGCAGAATGCCGCCCTCATTGCCATTCGCAGCATGCGCAACCGCAAGCTGCTGGACCCTCATTCCACCCACGCGTCGCTGCTGGCATCCCTGGCCCAGGCGCAGCGCCAAAACGATGGCGAAACCGAAGATCACGTGGCTCGCACCCGCCAAAGCGGTGAGCTGCTGGGAATGCGCCTGCACCTTACCGACCTGCAGCAAAGCACCCTTGCGCTGATTTGCTTGCTGCATGACATTGGCAAAATTGGCATTCCCCTGGAAATTCTGAACAAGCCCACCAAGCTTTCTGATGCCGAATGGGAAGTCATGAAGAGCCATACCATCAAGGGCTTTGAGATTGCCAACGCTTCCCCCGAGCTCAGCGGCATTGCCAAGCTCATCTTATGCCATCACGAGCGCTGGGACGGAAAGGGCTACCCTCTGGGGCTTTCGGGTGAGCGCATTCCCCTGCTGTCCCGCATTCTGTCGGTGGTTGACACCTACGACGCAATGACTCACGACCGCCCGTATCGCAGGGCGCTTACAACGGCCGAAGCCGAGGATGAGCTGCAAAGATGCGCAGGAACCCAGTTTGACCCCACTCTGGTTGAAGCGTTCTTGGACCTGCTGGAAGAGCATCCCGAGCTGGCCGTCTCCGATGCGGACGACCGCCGCACCTACAGCACCCTTTTTGAGGAAACCCCCGAGCACGCTGCCCAGCCAAGCGAGGTCAGCGTGGACACCAATGAAGAGAACCGACCCACCAGCATTCCCCATGGCCGCTATTTCCTGGACGAGAACAACGTGATCATTGGCGCTGATGAGGGCTTTACCGCCATTACCGGCTACACCGAAAGCGAGGCCCTGGCAAAGTCACTGACGCAGTATGACCTCATTCCGCCTGAATGCTTCGATGAGTATCTTGATATGGTCCGCGCGGAACTAGACGATCATGCCGAAGCCTATTTGAAGCACCGTATCCTGCGCAAAGACGGCGCGACCGTTACCGTCTTCTGCTTTGGCCGCTCTTTCTACGACCCCGTGGCTCGCGCCATGCGCAATGAGGTCATCATTACCCAGGTTTCTTAGCCGCCAAGAAAACCACCTGCTCATGAAGCGGGTATGGGTTATAATTGACAGATAACAAACCACCCGTCAACGAAAGCTCTGAGGCATATTTTGGATTTCAGCGAGATTTATCATTTCCTCTTCGAAACCTTCTACGGCATTGGATGCCTGATAGGATTGGGCCTGCTCATCAGCCTCATTTTCTGCGTGGTACTGGAGAGAAAGACCCGTTCTATTTACAAGAACCACGAAAAGACCGAAGACGACTGGTCGTTGTTCGACGACGACGAAGAAGAGTAATTACCACGAGGGCTTCGGCCCTCTTTTTGTTCTCGGAAAGAAAATGGCGCCTCGTGGGGCGCCATTCTTATGCAAAAACGCACGATAAGTTGCCGGAGGAAGACAACCGGGCGCAAAATCGACCCGTTTTACACAAGAATGCACGATAAGTTGCCGAGGGAAGACGTTAGAAAAATACTGACCTGGGAAAACGTTGAACGATTCTTCTAAAAACGCCTTCGCGCGGCAACATATCGTTCATTTCTGTATCTGAGGCCCCAAAAAACGCCCCATCCGCCGCCCGATGGCAACATATCGCACGTTTCTGCAAAGTGCACACGGAGTACTTCTTCGCAATGAAAGCATTACCTGAACAGGGCCAACAGCCTATCAATGGGGGTCAGTTCCTTTTCGGGCTCCTGGGGCTTGTCTTCCTTGGGAAGGGAAATGCCTTGGGTGCTCATAACGAATTGCACCAGCTTCACGTTGGTGTTTTTGCTGCTCGCAAAACTGCGGGGAACAAAATCGCTCTTGTCATATTCGCTCATTAGCTTGTCAATTTCGCTCTTGATGGTGTCAGGCAAGCCATGGGTCTGAGTTTTAAACTCGCCCATGCCATCAGCATATTCCAAAGAGCCCTGAGCGTATTCGTCTAAACCATCAGCGGTTTCGCCTACGCCCGAAGCAAATTCCCAGGCGCCGCCAGCCAACTGGGTTGCACCCGTTGCCACCGCGGCAGCACCGCCCAACAGGCTTTCCTGGTCATCGGCAGACCCCACGCCATCAGCCGCGCCCGCCAATGCCTGCGCAGACCCAGCATAGCCTGCCTTGGAGGCAATGTTGGTGATGCACTGCTGCAATGCCGCCTGCTGCTCAACGCAGGCTCCCTGAGCAGCTGCAGCCGCCACAGCCGCACCCTGTTCCGCCGCCGCACTTGTGGCTTCCTGAGGAGTCATGCCCTTGGCAATAGCTGCCGCATACGCATCAGAGAAAGCTTGCGGGAACTCCTGAGCGAAGGCCAGAGCAAAAGCCTGGAAGTAATTCATCATGGCCTGCGTATAAGCCTGGGTCAGCTCGTCATCGGTGCCCAGGGCATCGGCAGCCGCCTGAAGGTCTGCCGCCTGCTGGCGCAAAGCGCCCTGATACAGAGCCAAGCCTTCGGCAACACCTTGAGTGCCTGCCGCAATGCCGTCCACGCCCGCAGCAAGATTGCTGGCGCCATCAGAAAGCTGCTGCACACCCGAAGCTAGGTCTTCGGCACCGGTAGCCAAAGCGGCCGCACCAGCCTCCAGCGCCCCAATAGCATCCGTAAGCTGGGAAAACTGCGAAATCATATCATCGGTATCGGGAAAATCGAAGGCAATGGAGAACGGAATAGCCGCCACCTGAATGCCCGCCATCTCAAAATTTTCCACATCGGCGGAAGCGGTGAGAACTGCGCTCTTGCCAGGCATTACCATAAAAGTCAGCTGGGTATCAGAGCCCGCCATGGCCACCTGAGCATCAGGAGCCTGAACGTTGCGGGCCACCTTGCCGCCCAGAGTTACGGTAACCGTTACCAGGTAGTTATCACAAAAAGCTGCGTCGGCGTGATCATAATTGGGAGCAACCGCAATCTCCAGGCCCATGTGGCCCGTGGCGCCGCCCAGATCTTGAGCCGACACCTCTTCCCCATCAAGGGTGTAGCTCACCGCAATGTCCCACGGCATAGCCTGAGTGCCCATGTCACCCTGATAGCTGAAAGCTTTATCAACCTGATCAGGTGAAATATCGGTAAACACGGCATCACCATCAGCACCCAAGGCCTGAGCGTTGGTCAGGTTCTGAACCTTTTTATACGAACCAAAGTCCACTAAGGTACCCCCTTGGGAAGGCTCCAAGGTGTTCACTACATAGGTGTTCACCAGCGCGCCAGCATTATCCAGCTTGGCATAGACCACTTCGGTCTTTTCCACGTTGTTGACCGTTTCTTCTACCGTTGCGGTCAGGGCGTTTTCAGCCTCGGTGGCTACAACCACCTGGGCACCCGTCATGCCGCCAGCAGCCACCAGCAGCACGCATAACGTACCCAGCGCCACCTTCAGACCCGCATTGCTGCGGCGTTTTTTGATATTAGTTCTCATGGGCAACCTCTACTGAAGTGGGACCATTATAGAAATTCGAACGCCAGGTGGTTTTGCCGATAATCTTGTCGAATAGCAGCAAAATGCCTGGCAGGAACGTCATCACCAGGAACAGGGACATGATAGTGCCGCGCAGCAGCAGCAGACCCAGCAAGGAGATAAGCTCATTGGTGTTGGTGAGCCATAGCACACCGCCCGCCAGCGCCAAGACGCTCGCAGAAATAAGCACGCTGGCAAAACTTTGGCCTGTAGCGCGCATAAGTGCAGGTCGGGCAGGCATAACCTTGCGGAAGTCGCGGTAGGTATCGGTGAGCAAAATGGCATAGTCAACCGTGGCGCCCAGCTGCACCGTATTCATAACCAGATATCCTATATAGTTCAAGGAATCGCCTGTGAAATACGGAATGGACAAGTTGATCAGAATAGCGCTTTCAATGGTAGCCACCAAAATCACCGGCAGCGTAGCGCTCTTAAAGGTAAGCAGCAACACCAGCAAAATAGCAATGATGGCCAGCGGATTGGTCTTGGAATTATCGCGGGAAGTCACGTCGCGCATATCATACAAGCTGGGAATTTCACCCGCCACAAAGACAGTATCATAGAAGTTTTCGCTGGCAGCCCGAATGTTTTCGTAAAGGCTAAAGGCAACATCGCCTTCGGTGGGCGTGTCGGAGTACACAATGAGACGAGAGTAATGCTCAGAATAAAACTGCTCCAGTGCCGCCTGGGGCACCATAAACTCGGGGATGCTAGCGCCCACAGACGTTGCATACGATACCACGCTTGTCACATGATCGAGCTTCCCCAGCTGCTGGGCCAAAGCCAGCTCGGTGCCTGCAGACCCACGAGGCACCAAGACCACCGTTGCGGTGGAGTTGCCAAAGACCTCCTCAATGGCTATTTGGTCAGCCGCAGCGCGGGTTTCGCTTTCGGGGGTTGAGCCCATGCCGTAGGTAAAAGCAGTTCGCTGCTGACCAAGGAAACAAGGCACAATAAGCACCACAATCAGAAGCACCACCGGAACGCGCAAAGGCGCCAGATACTTCCCCACGCTTTTGAAGCTGGGCATCAAGGGGCGGTGCTGGGTGCGATCGATGAGCTTGTAGGTCAGGCAGGTGAAGGCCGGCAAGAAGGCCATAACGCACAGGAAGCTGAACACGATGCCCTTTACCAGGGTCAGGCCCAGCTCGGCGCCAATGCGAAAATCCATGATGGAGAGCACCGCGAAGCCAAAAGCCGTGGTAGCAGCGCTGGCGGCTACAGCCGAGAAACTTTGCTTCATGGCCTTACGCATGGCTTCCATGACGTCGGGTTCGTCTTCGCGGAAGCGGCGGAAGGCGTGCAGCAGGAAGATAGCATAGTCAAGCGACACCGCCAGCTGCAGAATGGGCGACACCGTGTAGGCCACGTTGGACACCTGGCCCAGGAAGATATTGGTGCCCATGTTGAACAGAATGGACACGCCAATGGCCAGCAGGAAATAAATCGGCTCCAGCCACGAGGTGGTAGACACCACCAGCAGCAGCAAAATCAGGGGCACCAGAATGAAGAAGGCGTTAACCACCTCGCTCACAGCCATGGCCTTGGTCTCAGCGTTCTTGGCCGCCTCGCCCGCTACATGACCGCGCTCTCCTACGATGTCATAGAGAGCCGCAATGGCCTGGGTGTCTTTGTCGTCATCCACGGTTACGCTGAACAGGGCACTTCCATTTTTGTAGTAGCTTTCCACCAAGCTGGGGTCTTGGGTTTCCAGGGGCACGCGAATATCCACCACATCGTCAAGCCACATAACCGCGTCAACGCCTTCGGCGTTCTGAATGCGGCTCTTGAAATCAAGGGCCTGGCTTACCGAGACCCCATCCACCATGACGCGGGCGTTGGGCACGTCGGCGGTGAATTCGTCCTGCATAACGCGCAGGCTCTGCGTGCTTTCAGATTCTTCAGGCAAATACGACGACATGTCGTAGTTCACGGAAACCATCAAAGCGCCCACCGCGCACACCAAGCACAGCAGGAAAGAGACCAGCACAATGCCCTTGCGATGGTTCACCACAAAGCTGGTGTAGGCGTCCATTACGCTCATGAGCTGCTCCTTTCCTACTAAGCGGCAATTTTTCACTAACCTCTTTATTTTATCGAAGAGCCCTTGGGATGAACAGGCGAAAAGATCTGAGAAATCATTTTCCTAGTATTTCCCCTGGAATTTAACAATATGGTATACTCCTCGCAAAAGATTATTCCCAATTAAGGAGAAACTATGGCAAAGCAAGAACCCTCTGTAGATCAGTGGCTGAAAGAAGCCAAGCAATCAGAAGCAGCCGCTCAATGTGGCATGTGGCTCACTCACAACGGCGTGGTGCGCATCACCCCCAAGGCTCAAGTGCGCGGTGGCGAAGAGGGTCTGCCCGAAGTTGTAGCCGTTGACTTTTCTTACGATGCGGAAGGCTTAGCCGCCGCTGAGGCCGAAGCTCTCACCTGGCCCGGCGTATACTACGTACGCACCTGGCTCAATGAAGGCCGCTGCGAAGTGGGCGATTCTCTGATGTACGTGCTCATTGGCGCTGACATTCGTCCCCGTTGCATCGATGCTCTGCAGAAGCTGGTTGGCCACATCAAGAACAATCTGGTTGTGGAAAAGGAAATCTACGCAGAATAGCTGATTGGGCGGGCATCTTGGCGCTCCAAGAACCTGCTCCCTCGCACACGGCGCAAAGGCCACTTAGCTCGTGTCGCAGAGCCTTTCTCGCCAATCTGCTCCGCCGAAGCAGCTATTAAAAACCCCAGCACATGCTGGGTTTTTTATTTATGGTAAGGTTCACCTCGAGAAATCTTAAAGGCTCGATAAATCTGCTCCAGCAGAACCACACGCGCCAAGTTGTGGGGCAACGTAATGGCGCCAAAGCTCAGAGTCTCGTTGGCGCGAGCGCACACGTCATCGTTTACCCCGTCGCTTCCGCCAATAACAAAGGCCAGGTCGCTTTTGCCCTGCAGGGCCAGTTCGTCAATGCGGGCGGAAAAGTCTTCCGATGAGCGCTGCTTGCCCTTGATGGCCAGCAGCAAAACATGGGAGCGATCAGGGATTGCAGCCAGAATTGCGGCGCCCTCCTTTTCCAGGGAGCCAGCAATGCCACCTGCCTTGGCGGGGTCAACATCGGGGATTTCCTTCACCGTGACCTGGGCATAGGGCTTCAGACGCTTCAGATACTCGGCGCAGGCATCAACCCAAAACTTTTCCTTTAGCTTGCCAACGCAAACCACCGTGATATTCATAAAGAAAGCCTCTTAATTGCTGTAGTTTGAGCCCAAAATCACCAGGAAATCACCGTCAATGCGATAGTCACCGTTGTTGAGCAGCACCTTGCCAACGCCCAGGGTTTGGGCAATTTGCAGGGCGTCTTGACGTTTTTCAGGGCTGCTGAACACAACGAGGGTCTCGGTGTAATCGCTGCTGCTAGCGTTGGCAATATCGGTATCATAGCCCATCTTTTGCAGCAAATAGCCCGCTGCAGATCCCGAGCCTTCAGGCGCGCCTCCGTTGCGCACCAGCACCAAACCGCTCTTGGCGTTCAGGTACACGTTGGCCGACGATCCGCCCAGATGCTCGCCGGAGCCGGCAGTGGCCATAACGGTGCCCGTGGAGTCAACAATATCGCCTTCCGTAGGCGAAAGACCCTTGCTCACGCGGTCAATCATGGTGGCCCATTCGGGCTCATCGCTTACGTTGAACCACATACCATCCTCGTACTTGGCAGTAGTGGGCTGCATGGCCGTAAGCATATCGGTGCTCATATCAAGGCCGCGCAGAGCCTGGGCCAGACCAATGATGTCATTCATTTCCAGGTCGGTGCTCATATAACCGGAAAGAGCGCTCACCGTGGAAGCAATGGTGCCAATGTCAGCCTGCAATACCTTATGAGCAATGGCGGAAAGCACCAAGCGCTGGTTAGCAGAGCGGTAGGAATTGCCGGAACCGTAATTCTCATAAGCATTGCGGGAGCGGCACAAAATAAGGGCTTGCTGTCCGTTGAGAGTCTGGGGTCCTGCCGCCAGGTATCCACCAGCATCATCGTCGTTAATCTCAATGGGCACATCCACATCAATGCCACCCAAAGCATCAACTACGCTGCAGAAGCCATCAAAGTCAATGAGGGCAAAATGGGAAATGGGCACGTTGTGGGCCATCTTGGAAACCATCTCAATGGCATACGCAGGACCACCCCATGCCGACGCGGCATTAAGCTTTTCCCATCCATGTTCGCCCATGTCAACCAGGGTGTCGCGCTCCAATGAAATCAGGGTGACCTTCTTGTTGGGGCAGTCAATACGAGCCAGCATCATGGAGTCAGAACGGAAGGATCCGCCGTAATCTTCAACTGTATCTGCGTTGCGCTCAGACGATTCGTCAGTACCCAGCAGCAACATGTAGAAGGGTTCTTTGGAGTAGTCGGTTTTCACCAAAACATCGCGCACGCCGTCATCAACGCCGCGGTGCAGATTACCCGAAATGACGTTCACGTAAAGAGCAAT
>JAQXTF010000089.1 GCA_029219345.1 Eggerthellales bacterium | reverse complement strand
CTGCAAACGGGCATCGGGAGAGATGTTTGATTACCAGTCAGAATGCCACTGCTCCAAAACCTCGGCTGTGCCAATCATGCCGCCAATCAGTTTGATTACCAGTCAGAATGCCACTGCTCCAAAACACGAAGAGCATACTATTGCTTATGGTTATGAGTTTGATTACCAGTCAGAATGCCACTGCTCCAAAACCGTTGAGCAAATTTCCCCTGCCAGAGAACGGGCATTTTGACTGAGTTGATTCGTTTATGATTCCAGAAAGTGCTGGTCAATGATGTGTTTTTTCAAATATCTCGTAGAAAGACTCGATGGTTCATTTTGCATCACCAAAAGAGGAATCCCCAGAAAAACAGCCTGATCGTACATGACCTTCAAGTCATTTTCGCAAAAATAATTATCAAAACCTACTAAAACCAGCGGCTTTCTAAATTCAACATCCGAAGCCAATGAAAAGAATTGCGTTACATTGTCAAGGAGCGATGCGTCTTCGGGCAAATCAATTCTGTACCCAAACGCTTTGAGAAATTTTTTCAAATCCCATTCTATATCAAAACGAAAATCAGACTGAAATGACAGGGCAAATCGACCAATGCTTTTGCGCAAGCTCTCCGCTTGATTTTCAAGCTCCATACGATACTCGTCCTCTTCAAAAACTCGCGCCTCAACAATTGAATAGAGAGCACCTGCTATCTGCCTATTATCCCATGGCAAGTTAAAGGGTGACTCGATAACCAAAAATGCACCTCGTGAAGCAACAGGGTCGAGAGTTTCGCTGAACAGCCGATACGGCTCAAGAGCAAGTTCTCCACGCTCCGAAAGCAGAGAAGAAACCATCCGCGAAAATAGCGTCTTGTTGCATACTGCAAGCTCAGAAACTAAACCGGCCTTAACCTCAATGGAATTGTCGAACCCTTCAAACCGAATAATCATAAGACTACAAGCTTTTCAGTAGTATCAAGCGCCTCAACCGTGCGCGATTCCCCTGTTAAATCAATCATGGTTGCGTACTGTTTTTCAGTAACTCTCAAAACCTGGCAAAGGCCATGCGGTGGCCGGTTCTTCTTCAAACGGGAGATAATTGCATTGGCCACATTTTCACTAGTCGCAAGTTTCACATAGACCGACTCTTGCAACATCAGAAACCCTTCTTTTATCAGGTACTTTCTGAAAATTCGATACTCTTTCCTCTGCATCGCCGTTTCCACAGGAAGATCGAAAAACACCAGCAATCTCATATATCGGACCCTTTGACCTTCGCTCATATTGCATCGAACGCTTCTATTTCATCAACGGAAATACTCTTATTCAACGCATTGAGGCAGTCTTGAATATATAGCGATATCACGCTGCTAAGCCTATAAGTCCCATCCCTGTAAGAAACAGCCCTATTTCCTATATCCACAAAGGCCCTTTTGGCATCGCTGCCAAATTCAAATCCAACAACATCCATTACCAACCGATCAACAAACGGCCGAAACGGTTCCATCAAATCGCACGCTAGATTAAATTGGTTGTATTCATTTCTATGACAAATGCCACATTGGGTCATGTATCCCCGAGAAGCTATTTCACGACTGACCATAGAAAGAACAATAGCGTACCCATAATTCAGGCCCGCATTGACCGAAATGTCATCATCCCTAGAAAATTCTTTTCCAAATAAAGTCGAAAAATAGAGGCGAGCCGCATGAGCCTCTCGGTTAGTGGTATCTCCGGATCTAACCTCAGCGACATCTGAAAGCAAGAGCTTTGATTCAGCTTGAAAATCATAATCTTCCAAAACACGAGCTTGTTGGCAAATCTTATCCCTCACAACACGCTGCCAAACTCGCTTCTTGATAGGCTCACCCCAAGCCATTTGCTCTTGAACACGTTTACTTACGTTATGAGAGCCATAAAGAGATAAATACTGACCAACGGGATTGTGCTTCTCATCGGTTACAACCAAAGAAATCTTACTCTTCGCTAATTCGGAGAGAAGGTATGCACTCAAATGCACTTGATTGGTCGCAAGGACGATTGATGATATCTCGGACAAATGGATCATCGTAGTATCGTCTTCTTTACGCACGACAAGATAGCCGCCCTTGTAGGAGCATCTACAAGGGCTTTCAATCATGATGGTCCTAAAGCTCAAGCTTGTACCGCCTTTCGTGCATACCCGTCACGGATTGGTCGATGAACCAAAACTCGTTTTGTCCCTTGGTTAACACCCCGCTGAAAGCAACCTGCTGGCAACCTGCACACTTTAGACCGCCCACCGAAGACAAGTCAACCATATTAACTTTTCCACAGGCAATGGAAATGAGCTTCAACAAAGCGTCACCTTTAGATGGGAGACTTGCCGCCTCAAACAAAACCGCCAATTCAGATATCCTCAAGAGACATCCAAGCCGCGGGGCATATCTCTGGAACTTCTGTTCAAGCGAAGCATAAAGGGCATTCAAATCATCATCGTTAGCGCAAGCTCCATCGACGATAGATTTAATCACTTTACTCTCGTTTTCAGAGAACGCAAACTGCTGAGCGTTCCTCACTTCCTTTTGGCCTGTAATATACAAACGGCAACCATCAATCTCAATCATTTGATACTTATAGATCTTGCGCTTCAAAACGCGAACGAAAGTAAGCCCCTCCCCTTGAGCATGCTGTTCAGCGTAGCGTTCAAGATTCTTTGAATCATCCGCTATCGCACTCGCAAAACGAACAGGAACAGGCGCAAAGCGAATCGCGCGACGAGATTTTTTATCCAACGCCTCATACACAAAGAAGTATGCAAACTGTTCCGTAGTGTAAGTACCATATTTCGCGGGATTCAGATTTCCCTTAGGCGGCAAGTCATACTTACTGATTTTGGGATCATAGGGCGAATAGAGAGTGGCCTTCCAAAACGCACCACTCGTTTCCTCGGGCATGCGAGAAATATAACAGGTCTTGTAATTTAGACACTTATGCAGTCGAGCGATCTCCCCTTCAGCATCCCAAGCATCCTGGAAGACTTCGCCTGTTTCAGGGTCAAAGCCCGAACGTTTAAAGCTCTCGACAAAGAAGCCCGCGGAGCCCAAGGCTCTCTTCTGATACTTGTAGCTTTCGCCCATCTTGCGAACATACTGACGCATTACACGAGCCATACGAATTGGCTCATCCAGATACTCTCCATGGCGATAAGCAATGAAACGCCCCATTTCACAAGCCAAATATGCATCATGGGCATGATGATAGTCATTAGCCTCACGGCACTTAACAAGCCCACAAGATTCACGCAATTGAGACGAAAGGGCCGCCTTTACCGGCGTAACAGCCGTCTCTTCGTAGCGTTGCTCAAGAATCCCTTTAAGTGCCTTAACTATTTGGCTTGTCTCGACCAGCTGACGTGCAATAAAGCCCTTCATTTGAGCATCTGACAACTTAGAACGGGTTAGATTATTGTATTTCTTATCGCTAATAAGCCCCGCATCATGGAGCTCACGCCACCAAGCGCTCATCTTTCTGCGAATGGAGTCATCCAAAAGCAAAGAGTCGATCTTGCGCTCATTCTCTTCTGCAAAAACGAGCACTTTATTATCAATACTGTCATCCTTGATGTAAGCCTGCGGAATAATGTGGTCAATGTGGTAATGAGACAGCTCATCAATATCCAAGGGCTTTCCTGAATACATGCTCTTTCCGCGCTGGCGGAAATACAGCTCCATGCGATCGCTAAAGTCGCTTCCATTTACTGCGTTCAACTCATCCCAAAGGTCTTTATCTTCCTTCTTGAATGCCTCAAGAGCCTGTTTAACAGTATTCAAGCGCCTTTGCGTACGACGTCCCTTCTGGTAAGGGGTCTCTGGGTCCCTAGCAACTTCAATGAAAACATTCGCAGGAGCCTTGCCCGCAATCTTGACAATTTCTTCCACTATACGCAGAGACTGGTTAACACTGCGGCGAAGAGCCGGGGAACCTGGCAGCTCCTCCAAAACGAAATCTTGAGACACGATCTTCGCATTGTGCTCGTCAATCCTCTCCTGAAGCTTCAAACGATCATCGTTCAAGATTTCCATGAACGTCATAGCAGAGCCAATTCTGCGAGAATTGTTCGGATCGCCCTCAAGCAACAAATCCATAACGGTCATATCACCAGAATCGGCAGGCATCTTGATTCCTGCAAGAAGCTTTTTCGATAAACGCCCCCACCCGGTATAGCGTTTCTTGCATATAGCTTTTATCTGCTTCTCCGTTAGGCGGTCACCGTAAGCTTGTCTTATCTTCCGTTTCAGAATATCCCTGTCTTCAAAAAGGGTGTTCCACAGAATGATTTCCTCTGCCATGCGAACATCACGGTCGGATAACTCGTCGCATTCCAAAAGTTTGCAGAAGTCGATATAAGACGACATCTTCGATTCAAACCCAGTCACGCCTTGAGCGCCTTCAACCTCAATATGGCCGAAGTGACCATGCTTCTCCAGCCAGTCAACAATGCATTTATACGATACAGTTTTGCGACTTTTGAACACCTCATCAAATAAACCCATTCTGTCGCTTGCATCAAAGCGATGAGTTTTATCACCATCGTTCGACCAACGCGCACCAGCCAATTCATTAAGGACGCAGAATGATTCATACATGATGGAGCAACGAGGAAGGACCTGCTCTCCCTTCAAATAAGTGCACTCACCAATCATGCGATTCATGAAGCCTTCGGCACTCTTATCACGGTCAATGATTTCATCCCAATTCCAGGGATAAATCTTCTCTCCCTCTTTCCCCTCAATGCGCTCAGACCAAGCGAAGCGATTCTTCCCTGCAGAATTAGTACGTGCATTTTTCTGAGTAAGGGGACCAACGTAATAGGGGATTCGGAAGGTAACCAGATATTCAATCTTGTTCTGGCCATTGTATTTATCACTCAAAAAGGGATAATGCACAGACTGCTTTTCGATGATCGAATGCATTTCTTCCAGATGGAGCTGATACGGAATAACACCGTTGTTGCTTGTCTTCAAACGACGAAGAAACGTATTTTCATTAATGTCGGCTTCAATCTGCTTGAAGCGCTCATCCGGCCCAGCTCCAGCGTCTTTGAGCAGTTTCCTTACTTCCTTGTAAAACTCTTCCTGAGCTGCGGTTCCCCTTACAAGGTTAAACTTGGTATAGCCAGACGCTTTCCAAGGAGCATATTTGCCCGTCTCCCTGCCCTCTTCGTCCTTAATAAGCTCGCCCCTGAAAATCTTGTTATACGACTGCGGAATATATTCGCGAACAAGCGCCTTCAGCGTGCGCAAATCTTCACCGTATTTTTCATATTCCGCTATTTTGCAGAACGAGATGGTCTTCCCATCCGCGCCCTTCAAGATGCTCGAAAGGACCACTGCAGAGTAAACGGCAACAACGGCTTCAAACAAAGCAACACCATCATCAGGACATTTTTCCCTGAACAACTCAACTTTTTCATCATCGGACAACGCAAAATTGCTTTCATCTGGCTCAATAGCCAAAACCTCAGCAACCTCAGCTTTATATCCAACAATCAACCTTGCCAAAGCGGTTGCAGCTTTCTTCTTTTCCTTAGGGAAACGAAGAGCAGCTTCGATTTTTTTAGCTTTATCAGAGCGATACAGGGATTTGTCGTTTAAAATTCCCTCAATAACAGCTGGATCAGGAGCAGCTTCAAGCTCAATATCTTTCTGGGCAAACCATTCCTCAATGGCAACGCAAAGAGACTCCACGGAATCCGTCATTTTTGCATTTTCCGCAGATAGGTTTGAGTTGTCTTGATAAAGGAAATTACCCCTCGCCTTAACAATGTTATGAAAAGCCAAATAAATCAGACGGATATCTGCCTGCTCATCGGTTTCCATAAGCCATGCGCGCAGATGATAAATGGTGGGGAATTTTTTGTAATAGTCGATTTCCGTAAAATCGGAATCGTTAAAAAATGGCCATTGATAACCGCCATGTCCTTCGGCACGATCGCCGCTCAAAAGTCTTGACTGGTTGAGTCTGACAAAGAACTCAGGATCGGTTTTTTCCATTTCCTCAGCAAACAGCTTCTGGAGAAGGTCAAGCCTTTGGCGGCGTCTGTCATAGCGACGACGTTGCCCGCGATATACGCGCGCAGATGCTGCCGACTCCGCTGAGGGAAAAAGACGACTACCCCAAGTAGGCTTTCCTTTGAAAGTGCACAGTTCGCCCGTTTCATCTGTGACGGCCCAGCCCACAGAACCGGTACCAACATCAAGACCGATATTGTATGATTCAACTTTTTTAAGATTTTTCATACACATTCCTTAAGCTCTGTGCTACACTTCCCACATCTTGATACCAGTCAAGATGTCACTGCGAGTCAAAATAAAGGCTAAGCCTAAAATGCCCATATGGGCGCCGCGTAGGCGGCAATTTCGAACTCGCCAAGCCCTCTCAGGAGGGCTTTTTTATTGTCCAATCTTAGCACATGAATAAGTTTTAGGGTGTCCATCAAAATGGACACCCTACCTATCATGTACTTTTACACTTTCATTTTTAAGATAAGTTTTATTGTCTCTCATCTACTGCCCAATCAAATCTTCCCCGCTCGCGCATGCTACAATCTTCCTAGTACTCACGAAAAGGACCCATCATGCTTGTTTACGACGCCACAAAAACCCAGTTCATCGAAGATGTTGAAACCGACGCAATCGCTCAGAAAATCTACGATAGCGTGCTGGAAAAGATGGGGCGCCGCACTGGCACTTCCGAGTTCAACTCATGGAACAACTCCATGCAGTACATGTACAAAGTACTCAACAGCGCTGATGTACCTGATGATTGCGGCATCGCCATTGAGTACAACCTGCCGCAAACTGCCAAGCGTATAGATTTCATCGTTTCTGGCTACGACGACAACAGTGAAGGCCATGCTAGCATCATCGAACTCAAACAATGGTCCGAGCTCAAACCGGTTTTCGAAAGCGACGGCACCGTTCGCACCTATACGGGCGGGAAAGTTCAAGAAGTAAGCCACCCCTGCTATCAGGCCTGGTCATACGCTCAAATGCTTAATGACTACAATGAGAGCCTGCAGAAGGGCGACATTCACCTGCACCCGTGCTCTTATTTGCACAACTACATTCGCAAGGGACCCAATGACCCCTTGTTCAACCCGCATTACGACCGCTACCTGAAAGCGGCTCCCGCCTTCATCTCGGGCGATGTGCGCAACCTGCGCGCTTTCCTGAAGCAGAACATCGTCCGCGGCGATAACGGCCAGGTAGTGCACGACATCGACAATGGAAAGATCAGGCCTTCCAAGAGCCTCCAGGATGCTCTGGCTCACATGCTCAAAGGCAACCAGGAGTTCTACCTGTTGGATGACCAGAAAGTGGTCTACGAAACCGCTCTGCGCCTTGCCCGCGCCTGCCAGAAAGACGGCAAGAAGCGCACCTACATTGTTAAAGGCGGTCCTGGCACCGGCAAATCCGTTGTGGCAATCAACCTGCTTTGCGAGCTCACCCAAGATGGCCAGCTGGTGCAGTACGTTTCCAAGAACAGCGCCCCACGCGCCGTCTACCAGGCAAAACTCAAGGGTGATTTCACTCAGAAGTACATTGGCGGCCTTTTCCGCGGGTCGGGCTCCTTTGTTGATTCTCTCCCCAGCAGCATCAACACTCTCGTGGTTGACGAGGCCCATCGCCTTAACGAAAAATCTGGCATGTACAGCAATCTTGGCGAGAATCAGGTCAAGGAAATCATTAACGCAGCTCAATGCAGCATTTTCTTCATTGACGAGCATCAACGTGTAACCACCAAAGACATTGGATCGGTCGCAGAAATCAAACGTTTTGCCAGAGAGCTGGGATCTGACGTTTACGAAGGAGAACTTGCCTCTCAGTTCCGCTGCAATGGCTCCGACGGCTACCTTTCTTGGATTGACAATACTTTGGGAATTGCGGAAACCGCCAACTACACGCTTGAAGGCATCGACTTCGATTTCCGCGTTTGCGACACGCCCCAAGAAATGGAAAATTTGATTGTGGAGCGAAACGGCAACAACAAAGCTCGCGTGTTGGCGGGCTATTGCTGGGAATGGCCGAAAAAAGGCCAGAATGATTCCAATTTTCACGACATTGTTATCGGCGATTACGAAATCAGTTGGAATCTGAGGAGCACTCAAACTTTCGCTATTGACAAAAATTCGATAAACGAAGCTGGCTGCATCCATACAACCCAGGGTTTGGAGTTCGAATACGTAGGCGTAATCATCGGCCCCGACCTACGCTACGAAAATGGGCGCGTGATTACCGACTTTCACGCACGTGCAAAGAGCGACAGCTCCATCAAGGGCTTGAAATCGTTGGAAAAGAAAGATCCCGCTGAGGCTCAGAAGATTGGCGACGAGATTATTCGAAACACGTATCGCACGCTGATGACGCGCGGCATGAAGGGTTGCTACGTATACTGCGTTGATGAGCTGCTGGGCGAGCATCTGCGCGAAAGCGCCGGCAAATATCGCTACGGCGTGGAGTCGCTACTGTAGCTCGTTATATTTTGCGGACGAGCCTTTTGCCTTATCAACGGGGTATTTTGCTGCATTCTTTTCGATTTTTGCACTCACAGCCTCCAGCAGGTCAATGTCTAGCGTATCGGCCATAAGGATGCAATAGTTCATTACATCTGCAAGCTCTTCCGCCATCTGCTCACGCTTTTTGGCGGCATCGACATCGGCACCCGACCACTGAAAGCATTCCAGCAGCTCGGCGGCTTCTAGGCTAATGGAGATGGCCAAGTCTTTAGGATTGTGGAACTGTGCCCAATCGCGCTCATCGCGAAACGCAAGAACTTTTGCCTGTAGCTCTTCGTACGTCATGGCAAACCTCGTTTCAATTGATACTTCCATCATAGCCGTTCAGCCCTGCGCTTCTGCACCAAACGCATCACAAAACATGACAGAATCGCCCCGGGCGCTTTTGTCATATTCGCTGCCGCCCTCCCCACGCGCAAGCCCTACGCGCCTTGCATCTGAGCCAGCAGGCCCGCCAACGCGCCGGCCATCACGTTGTAGCCGCTGCGCTCCTTCCCCTTGCCCATGGCGCTGCGCATCGCCTTGGCGTGCTCCAAGTGCTCGCCCTTGAGCAGGGAGATCAGTAGCTGAGCCGTGTGCTCGGCATCCAGCAGCGCCTGATGCTCGCAACCCTTCTGCGGCTCCATGTCAAACCACGCCAGCGCGTCATGCAGCGCCATGCACGTGCGCTTCTTGCGCATGCCCACTGCCCGAGGGAACACGCGCTGCAAGTCCATCCAGCGATCCATATTGCCCGGCACCCGCAGACCCTTGGCGGCGCATTCCGCCAGAATTTGCGCCTTGTCGGTGCCACTCCACGCCACCATACGGGTGCGGCCTTCGCCAATCCACTCCCGCAGCAGCACCAGCGCCTGCGCAAAACTGGGCGCATCCTGCAGTGCGCTGTCGCGGATGCCCGTGATACGCTGCACCTTCCACGATACAAAGGGCGCCCATTGCGGACGCACAAAGCAGCAGAACTGGTCCAGCATGAGGCCGTCGGAGCTTACACGCACGGCACCAATTTGGATGATTTCATAATGCAGGCAGTCCGGGCCCGCTTCGTTGGGCACCGGGGTAAATTCCAGGTCTATCACGATGTTCTGATCGTAGACATCATTGCGGGCAATGTTGCAGGCGGTGGTCATGGCAGGCTCCTTTGGTGTAGCGGTTTTTCGCTTTACACCTGCCACTATACGCACTTCTCGCGCATGAGAGTGTCCAGTGTTTTGGACACCCTCACCCATGCGCAGGATGCGACACCCTTGCAACCCGTAAAAGCAACAGAGAGAACGCCCCCTGTGCGAACCGTGCCGCAGTTTTTTCACGCCATCACAACCCGCGTCACTTTCCCCAACGTCCCCGGCACCCAGTGTGAGCTGGAGCCGCACGGCCTGCCCTTTCGCGCCGTGCGCACCATTCCTGCGTGACGGCGTGATACCATGGGCGCTGAACCATTCACCGGCAACGTCGCATCGAAAGGATTCCCATGGACCGTCTAGAGCAGTTTGAAGCCATGTTGGCCGAGGTGCAGCGCCTGCGCGACGAAAGCGCCGCCCGCGTCGACCAGCTGAAAAGCCAGGGCAAGGTGAAGGGAACGGCCATGCAGCAGGCCATCGCCGCTAAGATGACCTACCAGAACATGCTCATCATGTACAAGCGCTTCGGCTTAGTGGATACCACCATCCAGTAGTCACCGCATGAGGCACTTTGCCCTGAGCCATTTCTCTCGTTTTGCCTTTTGCGATATTTTGCTTTACGTAAAGCAGAAAGGACCATTGTGGCAAGCGATGCCATGCTCAATGTAAGGCTGGATAAATCCCTCAAAGAAAACGGCTACAGAGTGCTAGAGTGCAACGGCGTAACGGTAAACACCCTGGTACGGCCGCTTTTGAGCACCTCGAGCAAACCCAGGGTCTGCCCTCCCGGCTGTTTGACCAAAAACATCTGCTGGCCAGCACCGCCGTCAGCTGGTGCGCAACGTGGTGGGCACAAGCTGCGAAACCGCAACGGGACCCGCGACGCCATTGGCAGCATTAGAAAGCACCCGTAGGAACTTCCCACCCACTGTCAAAAAAAGCCGAGTTGTCCTACAGAAAGCGGCAAAAATCGGGCAATTCTCCTCGAAAAAACGCCCAAACCGGAGGAAAACCTGCCATTTCGGGCAAAAACGCAGGACAACTCGGCTTTTTCTGCCACATCCACATTAAGTCGTCCGCGGCACCTTCAGCATGTCCAAAATCTTCCCCCCTCTCGCGCATGGGAGCAGGATATGATGCCCTTGCAGCCCGCAAAAGCAACAGAGAGGGCACCCATGTACGAACAGTGCCGCAGCATCGACAGCTTCTTCATCGCCGGGTTCCGGCGCTACGACGGCCCCACCGTGCTCGGCGACATCGCCCCAGGCACCGCGCTTGACCTGATGGCGAGCCCGACAACCCCTTCGACCCCCACGCCGTGAGAATTTCCCTGCGCGGCGTGAAGCTGGGCTACGTGCCCAAGGGCAAAAACGAGCTGGCCAGCCTGCTGGCGTTTTACGGCCACGCGGGCGTGCTGGAGTGCCGCGTGACCCAGGTGAACCCCCTGGCCGACCCCTGGGAGCAGGTGCGCGTGGGCATCTTCGTCACCGACGCCCGCCCACTGGAACAGCAACATCACCTTCTTGTACGTCACCCTAAGCGCCCCGCAAACCGTGCGGGTGGGGCAAACGGTGCGGGTGCCCCTCACGGACGGCTCCGTGGCGCACATGCAGGTAAGCGCCATCCGCCTGACCCCATGGACCAGGCCGGCCCCAGCGGCCAGAAGCGCCTTTTCTTGATGCCGGGCAAAAGCGCCGAATCCACCATTAGCAAGGGAGAATTCATGAGCTTTGGCCCCTTCCCCGGATACGAAAAAGACCCCTACGTTCTAATCCAGCAAAAGTAGCAAAACCCGCCAAGCGCCGTGAAATCCAGCCGGCCACTTATGTGTCATTTTGGGCACGGGCCGGCTTGCGTCGCATCTGCATGCTATAATCCCAGGTGAATACCCCTTCATAACCAGGGAGAACTGCATGAACACTGTTAAAACGAAGCCTATTGCAAGCATTCTCTGTCTTGTTTCCCTTTCCCTGGCACTGCTGTGCGCCACGCCCGCTTGGGCTGCGCCCTCCGACGATAAGCAGGCCGAGGCCGAGGCCGCCTACGCCCAGCTCATTGAGAAGCAGGCGTTTTTGGATCAAACATCCAACGAATACGGCGAGGCCGTCATGGCCCAAGAAGCCGCCGATGCCGCCGTGGTAGAAGCCCAGGAACGCATTGATGCCGCCAACGCGCGCATCGCCGAGCTGCAGGTTCGCCTTTCCAAGCGCGCCACTCACATGTATCGTCAGGGAGGTTTTTCCCTTTTTGAGGTGCTGTTGGGCTCGCAGTCGCTGGCCGACCTGATTACCAGTTGGGATTACCTGAACATCTTGAACCAGAACGACGCCGACCTCATTCAAGAGTCGAAAGACCTGCGCAGCGAGGTTGAGGCTCAAAAGGTGGTGCTGATAGAGCAGCAGGAACTTGCCACCGCCAAAGCTGCCGAGGCGCAGCAGATTATGGAAGAGGCCCAGGGCGTGGTCAACGAAGTGCAGGCCATCTATGATTCCCTGAGCGCCGAGGCTGCGGAGCTGTTAGCTCAGGAAGTCGCCGCAGCTCAGGAGCCTGTTGCAGCGCCAGACCCCAGCGATAACGACGACGATGATGATGACGACGGCGATGACAGCAGCAGCCACAACTATCGCGATGATTACGAAGGCCGCACCGACCCCGATGCCGTAGTGGGACGCGCCATGGACTACCTGGGCCAGGCCCAGTATGTGTGGGGCTCCGTTGCCCCGGGCCGCTTCGACTGCTCCGGTTTCGTGAGCTACTGCCTCTCCGGCGAATATCGCCGCCTGGGAACCACCTACACCTTCATCTACCTGCCCGAAATATCTGACCCGCGTCCGGGCGACATTTGTGTGAACTGGGAACATTGCGGCATCTACCTAGGCGACGGCCGCATGATTCATTGCACCTCTTCTGCCAACAACGTTATCATCAGCCCTGTTCAGAGCGGTATGATTTACGTTCGCTGGTAGCAACCGGGCAGCGGAGGCAGGCACTCCTGCCAGGTGCAGCTCCCAGCCGTACATTTCTCCCGCATATGTATTGGATTGAAAACGCCCCAAGGGATACACTGGGGTTGAACACTATTTTTTGCGAGAAAGACCCTTATGACCAGCATCAATGAATATCTGACCTCCCAAAACGTTTCGCCCTCCCTCATTGCCGCGGTGCAGGAATTCCGCCAGACCTACGCCGTTGACCCCGCCCTGGCCGAGCGCGTGGCGTGCCCCGAAACCCCCTTCTACGGCACCGACACCCTGGAAATGGCCCTGGCCGCCATTTTGCAGGGGCAAAACCTGCTGCTGGTGGGCGGCAAAGCCACCGGCAAGAACGTGCTGTGCGAAACCCTGTCGTGGGTGTTCGGCCGCCCCTCCTTTGACATCTCGTTCCACGTGAACACCGATGCCGCCAGCCTCATTGGCACCGATACCTTCCGCAACAACCAGGTTGAGCTGCGCAAAGGCCCCATTTACCAGTGCGCGGAATGGGGCGGTTTTGGCGTGCTGGATGAGATCAACATGGCCAAAAACGACGCCGTTTCGGTGCTGCATGCCACCCTGGACCATCGCCGCCGCATTGACGTGCCCGGCTACAGCCGCATTCAGCTGCACCCCGCCACCCGCTTCATTGGCACCATGAACCAGGGTTACGCGGGCACCCGCGAGCTGAACGAGGCCCTGGTGTCGCGCTTTTTGGTGGTGGACATGCCGCCTTTGGACAAGCCCACCCTGAAAATGCTACTGGCGAAGTACTTCCCCGACATGCGCGAGGCGGCGTTAGAGCAGTTCGCGGGCCTGTTTATGGACCTGCAGCGCAAGGCCGACAACGGCGAGATTTCCACCAAGCCCCTTGACCTGCGCGGCATGATTGCCGGCATCCGCACCATTAAAAGCGGCTTGGCACCGGCCAAGGCCATCCGCCTGGGCGTGCTGAACAAAACCTTTGACGCCTTCGAAAAAGAGCTGCTGGAAGACGTGGCCAAGACCCGCATTCCTGAAAGCTGGACCGCCGAAGATGTCTTTGAAGCGTAACCGAGACCGCCGTCTTGACCTGCTAGAGGCCATGGAGGCCGCCGAGGAAAACCGGCAGGAAATAGAGAACCGCATACGCAACCTGTTTTGGACGGTTTGCGGCGACTACTCGCTGCAGATAAAGCCCAACGTGGCCACTTTTGCCCTAAGCGAGAGCCTGGCGCTGTACGACGCCATCAAGCAGGGCGCCTTCGTGCGGCACTTCGACGTGCAGGAACTGGCCCTCTACCTGGCCAAAAAGCAAATGCTGGGGGCAAACGGGCAGCTGCTCACCGACCTGACGCAGCTATGTATTGACGAGCCTGCCTTCGTGGCCGCCAGCGCCGAGCGCACTGGCGTGGCCGACATCCGCCGCCAGGCCTTTCGGGACGTGCTAGATTCCCAGCGCTTTTTTGGCACCGTGGAGAAGATGCGCGAAAGCGTCATGTGCCGCTTTTTGGGTGAGCCCGACCCCGCCCGCGACGATGTGAAACCTTTGGTTGACCAGGTGCTTTCTTTGGCTGACGCCCGCGACACCGCCACCATCATCGCCTGCATCGACAGGCTGTACAACCAGATTGCCAGCCCCGAAGACGCCAGCGCCCAGCAGCCCCTTCCCGCCGTGCTGGCCATCACGCCTCAGGAGCTTTCGGAGCACGCCCGCGACTTTTCCATGAGCGATGAGATGACCTCCGCCGCCATGGAGGCCTACCTGAAAAACCTGCAGGACGAGCTGCTGCTCACCCTGACACTGCGGCCGCAAAAGCAGCTGCGCACGCAGTTGACCAGCGAAAACGCCGAAGAGCCACCAGCGCCCAATCCTGAAGATGTGGAACATTTGCACCAGATCATCGTGGACCAGTTTGGCCCCAGCAGCCTTTCCCCGCTGGAAGAAGACCAGGTGCGCCGCCGCCTGTGCACCGGCGTCCACAAGCGCTGCAGCCTGCATTTCACCAAGGGCCTGATGCTGAACCCGGCCATCAAGAGCACCCAGTTTTTGCGCAGCTCCATGGCCACCGAAAAGAACCAGGCCTACTTCCGCATGAAGAAAAACTCCATCCACCGCAGCATTTCCATGCTGGCGGGCATGCTGAAGCAGGTGCAAATTCAAAGCCTTGACCAGGACATTTGCCGCGCCGACCACGGGCAAATCGCCGCAGTGCGCCTATGGAAGGTGGGCCGCACCCCCGACACCAAGCTGTTTGACCTGACCCGCCGCCGCGACGATTCCGCCTTTGTGGTGGACCTGCTGCTGGATAGCAGCAGCTCGCAGATCAAGCGCCAGCCGCAAATTGCGGTGCAGGCCTACATCATCAGCCAGGCCCTGAGCCAGGCGGGCATCCCCCACCGCGTGCAGAGCTTCTTCTCCTACTGGGACTACACCATGGTGCACTGCTTCCGCGACTACGACGAAGGGCCCGAAGAAGACAACAACGTGCTGCAGTTCCGCGCGTTTGGCGAAAACCGCGACGGCCTGGCCCTGCGCGCCGTAAGCGAGGGGCTCAAGGAACGCAGCGAGGACAACAAGATTCTGATCATGCTGTCCGACGGGCGCCCCAACAGTCTGGGGTCCAACCGCCCCGGCAGCCGCCGCCCCGCCCCCTACCTGGGGGAAGACGCCATCAAAGACACCGCGCTGGAGGTGCGCAAGCTGCGCAACCAGGGCATTGCGGTGCTGGGCATTTTCGTGGGCGACGAGGAAAACCTGTACGCCGAGAAGAAGATCTTTGGCAAAGACTTCACTTACACCACCAACGTGACCAGTTTC
>JAQXTF010000088.1 GCA_029219345.1 Eggerthellales bacterium | reverse complement strand
GCCACGCGCACGAGCCATGCGCGCCGATGCTGCTCGGACTCGAATCTTGCGCCGTCGTTTTCCGCATATCGTAGGAAGGTGTCCTGGAAGGCGTCCTCGGCGCCGTCCCTGCCCCTGAAGAAGGCAACGCAGGCGGACCACACCGCCCCGCCGTGCAGCGACATCGCGCCCTCGATATCCGCTTGCTCTCTCATGGACCTCCCGTGTTGCCGATGGCTTTTAGTTTGCCTGCGCGTAGGGGCAGTGGCCTTTGCCCTGACCGCCGCCATTATATCCTACGCCCTGTCCGTAGGCGTTCTCGCCCCGATGCTTGGCGCCCGTGCCGTCGCACGCCCGGCTATCGGCGAGGCAATTGCCGGCCCTGTTGTCGCAGATGCTATCCCCGTCCTCGTCGACGAAGAATCTCTGGCATTGCCCCTGCGCATCGTAGACGGCGCTTGGGCACGCCGTCCCACGGTTCGGCTGTGCCTGATCCGCGAAGGCTGCCGGGACGGCAATGCAGGCGAGGGCAAGGGCCATCGCGGCGAGCGCTGTCGTTGTCTTCCGTGCGAACGTTACTGTCTTCATGAAAAGCTCCTTCCGATCTTGTTTTGCCCTTCATCCCTAACACGATCCAGGGTTTCGAATCCTTGCAGGGAATTTCTAGGAGTAGAGCCAGATATCGATATCGCAGTCACTGATTATCGACCCCACAATCTTGTAGGGATCGCCCTCGTCTGCCGACGCGTAGTCGGCCAAGGTGAAGCAGGTGCCGGCGAAGTCGAATATCACCTGGATGGCGATCTCGTCGAGGACCGTGTGGCAGATGATCTTGTTGCCGCCGCGCACCCTGCGCCTGAGCGTCCGGATGCAGTACGCAAGCTTGTACAGGAACTCGAAGTCGTACCTGGTCATAAACTGCTGGGGAAGAGCTTCCGCGACACGAGAGTATATTAATTCCCCGATATGGGCTCCTCGGGGCATCGCCGACAGCTTGTCGATGTCTCCCTGGATTGCCTCTAGGGCCACGTCGCTGCCAAGCGCGAACGCCACGGCTCCGTCCCTTGCGAATTCCTGTGCAAGCCAGGCCGACCAGGCTTCATGGTTCTCATCGACCGCTTTGATCTCAGCCAGGATACCGGCATCCATATCACTGGCTGTTTTTCTTCCTTCTTTGACATGGCTCATCCTTTCGGTATGTACAACACTCAAATGCAATCAGCGCGTTAGTTTAAATGCAGTGGTCCATTAGAACTGACGCCATGATTGTATCTTGGTGTTAAACGTAGTGGGATGGCATGTGGACTCACTTTGGCTGCGAACCAAGGACGTGGGGTAACATCGACTACCTGCAAATAGAATTAACCGAAGATAACAGAGGATTCGTTGTTGATACGCTAAGAAAGATACATGTTCCTGGCGAAGCCAATGGGGATATTGCCACCGTATATGGATACAGGCAAGATGTTGACTATATATAACAACCAGGTCGCTAAATCCCAGTTTGGCAGCCTCTTGCAGGCGATTGCGCGCCTTGACTCCCGCCCCCGAAAGGGGGTTTTCTTTCCATGGGCAAAACCCCCGCGAGGAAAGGAGGCTCCCATGGGAGAAGGGGAGAAGGGTGTCAGGAGGGCACTTACGTACGACGACAAGCTGGCGATAGAGAGGGGCCTGACCTGGTGCGCCCTGAGACAGGATGCGCCTCCATAAATCGTTATCGTCAGATATGGAATTGAAAGACTGCTGGTAAAAGATTTGGATGCGCGACCAGGAAATTGAGAGAATGGAAGTAAACGCTTCCTCATCTGCACAAATAGGGAGTTATGAGATTGCGATCAACCCGATGAAATCCATCCATTGGAGAATGTAGATAGATTTACATAACATATATTATCATAAATACAATTGCTTAATACCAGATAGAGCCGTTGTTCGGGATTGAAGACGCTCCTTGATTCCCCAAAAATTGACCCATTTGCTGATTGAAATAATCCAGCATATAAGGCGGCATAAAATACAACGATGCAAGGTTAAGCAGGAGCATTAATGAGCTAAGAATCAAAATGGAAGAAGATTTTCTGTTATAGAAAAGCAAATCTTCTTGGCTGAGATTTCCAGTTGAAACGAGTCTCTTGAATTTACTACGGGCTACCAGAGCGCATACCAAAGCAATTACATCCAAAGGCACGCCCGCAATGAATATTGAAATGATCACTGAGATATTACCGGCGGTTATGAGATTCTTAATTTTTCTGAGCTCGTTGGAAATCATCATCTATCTTTCTGCTTCTAAATACTTAAAATATGCTTCTGAACAGGTAAAACTCACTGAGAGCAATTCTAAGGCCCTCTTTTTACATTTTACGATATCTAACTCATTGGAATTTATATCTCCAAACCACTGCTGGAGCCAGATTCTGTAGAAATGCTTTCATCTCTGCTTTGAAAAGCAAGATCGCTTAAAAATTTCCCAATACGCTTTTGACAATTACTTAAATCTTCCATCTGGATATCTAATACCGAAAGGCGCTGATCAAGAATTGTCATAATCTCTTGCCGATATACAGGATCGTCGAGTTTCGGCGCTATGGTTTTTAAGCCATCAATGGATAATCCGCTTTTCTTGAGCGCATCTATTAAAAGCAAGCGATCAACATCTGATTGGCTAAATCGACGACGACCTTGCGTGGTGCGTGCAATGGTTTTAAAAAAGCCGCATTTGTCGTAATAACGAATAGTATAGGCAGAGATGCCCGTCTCATTCTCTACTTCGTGTATGGTCAATAATCCAGTATCCATGAAAATCCTTACTTAGAGTAACTCTAAGCAAGGATACGATATTGAAGTGCTTTAATCAAGAGCGCTAAATTATTTACCTGAGCTTCCGAAGCCGCTTTCGCCGCGTTCGGTTTCATCAAGAGATTCGCGTTTGTCCAACTTCCCCATCGCGTAAGGAGCGAACATGATTTGAGCGATACGATCTCCTTTAGAAATCTCAAAAGGTTCGTTGGGGTCAAGATTGATAAGAATCACCTTGATCTCTCCCCTATAGCCACTATCTACCAATCCCGGAGCATTGACAATGGAAATACCGTGCTTTGATGCTAAGCCGCTTCGAGGAATGACCAGACCTGCATAGCCTTCGGGAATCGCAAAAGCCAAGCCGGTGGGAATTGTCATACGCTGAAAAGGCTGAAGAACGCAATCGATTGAAGAGCGTAAATCAAGACCTGCATCGCCTTCATGAGCGTAAAGAGCATCTTCAACGCTTTCATCTAGCTTCTTATAGGGAATTTCAATCATGTTCATCGTTTAATATCCTTTAATGCGGTTAAGAACTCATCAATGTTTTTGAAATCTTGGTACACGCTAGCAAAGCGTATGTATGCCACGTCATCGAGTTGCGACAAACGAGTTAGGGCCATTTCACCCAGCTTTTTGGAGGTTACTTCGTGGCGTGGGAAATTTCTTGCCTCAACTTCAATTTCATCAATAAGATGATTGATGGTTTGCGGTGAAATGGGGCGTTTGGCGCAAGCGATGAGAACACCGCGCAGAAGCTTTTCGCGATCATATGGCTCGGAGGAACCATCGGTCTTTAGAACAATAAGGGGGCGCTCTTCAAGTCTTTCATACGTGGAAAAACGATAGCCGCATTTGAGGCATTCGCGGCGACGCTTAATCTCGCGATTATTTGAATACGGGCGAGAATCAACTACTTTGGATTCTGCATAGCCACAAGAGGGACATTCCATATACTCTCCTTACAACGTTAAGTAAATGATACCCTATATTGTGTGGCTATGTAACGAAAATACTATAAATAGTGGTATATATGGGGTTTAGAACATACGCTCCAGCATAATCATGAGAAGGCCGCCGCCAAAGCATACCAGGGTTCCCAAAAGGTATTGTGCTTTGGTGAATGTGCACTCAGCTCCTCTCAGATTGCGACGAGTTTCCTCGGAGAGAAGACGCTTGCTGGGCTTCTTTTGATGACGAGGTGCTCTGTTGTAACAAACCGTAAGGGTCTCTTCCCTGTTGTAGTCAAAAGAACGTGCTGCAGTGCCATCGACGAAATTAAAATTTGTTCGATTTCCCATGAATTACCCCTTGCCTAGAACCTTTGTTCGTGTTTATAATAAATCGAACAAAAGTTCTTGTCAATAAATAATCAAACATTTGTTCGAAATATATTGAGGAGTTCATTATGCCGGTTAAAGACAAGCCTTCAAAAAAGCAGCAGGCTGTTCTTGATTGCATTGAGAAGAGCATTAAAGAAAAAGGGTACGGTCCTACGGTTCGTGAGATTTGCCAGGAGTTGGGACTCTCCTCCCCTTCCACGGTGCATGTGCATTTGAATTCTTTGGAGGCCAAGGGCTATATCAAGCGCGATGCCATGAAGTCGCGTTCTATCACTCTGAACTATGCATTGGACGACGAGCCGGTAATCGAGGAAGAGCCCGTTTATAGCGACGTGATACGTCCTTCTTTTAGCAAGATTATTGATGTTCCCTTGGTCGGTAACGTTGCGGCAGGAACACCTATTCTGGCCGAAGAAAATGTTACTGATGTTCTTTCCTTGCCTGTAGATATAGTTGGTGATAGTGCCTCGTTTATGCTTTCTGTTCGCGGCGATTCCATGGTTGAATGCGGCATCAACGATGGCGACTATGTTGTTGTAAAGCAGCAATCCGTTGCAAATAACGGTGATATTGTTGTGGCTATCATCGATGATGGCGCTACAGTTAAACGCTTTTATCGCGAGGATGATCATATTCGTCTGCAGCCTGAGAATTCCTCTATGGAGCCCATCATCACCCGTGATTGCTCTATTGCCGGTAAGGTGGTTGCTGTATTTAGACGTCTTTAATTCTACTTAGAGTTACTCTAATAATAAGGCCCCCAATGGGCCCTTTAATTATTGCTCGTAAGGTTGAAATCTAGATTGAAGAGAAGCTCCAACGAAAAGAGTAAGGGATGTTCCCTCTTCCTGGTATCTTTCCGAAACCACTCGGCATTTCTCATGGGCCACTGAAACTAAGTCGCCGTGGTTATATGGAATGAGAACCTCCATGAGGGTTTCGGAGGCCGATGCAGCATCAGCAATGCGTTTCTTAAGGTCATCTAGACCATAACCAGTTAAAGTGCTAATGAACAATGCTTGAGGAAATCTACGCTTCAGGCTTTCCAACTCATCTTCAGGAAGCAAATCGCACTTGTTGAATACGTTAATGCGCGCAATACCCTGAGCATTGATTTGCCCCAAAACCTCTTCGACGGCGACAATCTGGTCAGCAAATTCCGGCGAAGATGAATCGATAACATGCAAAATGAGATTCGATCCGCTAATCTCATCCAAGGTTGATTGAAAGGCGTTAACCAAGGTGGTTGGCAGCTTCTGGATAAAACCAACGGTGTCAGTAAGAGTGATGGCGCGACCGCTATCAAGAATGTAACGCCTTGTGGTTGAGTCTAAGGTGGCAAAAAGCTTATCGTAGCTCAAAACGCCTGCGTCGGTGAGGGCATTAAGCAAGCTGCTTTTCCCTGCATTGGTATAGCCCGCCAAGGATACATTGAAGATTTCAGAGTTGTATCGTTCTTCGCGTTGCACGCTTCTGACCTGGGACAATTTATCAAGCTCTGCCTTAATTGCCGCAATGCGCTTGCGTACCATACGGCGGTCTACTTCCAGCTGGCTTTCGCCTTCGCCGAAACGGGAACCTACGCCTCCGCCCATACGATTAGACGCAAGATGCGCCCACATGCCGCGCAGGCGCGGAAGCAAATATTGGTTTTGGGCCAAGCGTACTTGAAGTCGACCTTCTTTTGTGGTTGCGTGAAGGGCGAAGATGTCCAGAATAAGAGCCGTACGGTCAATAACTTTAACGCTCTTATCAACCGTTTTTTCCAGATTGCTTTGCTGTGAAGGAGTAAGCTCGTCGTCGAAAACAACCACGTCAATGCTGTAAGCGCGACACATTTGAGCAATTTCTTCGGCTTTGCCGGAACCTACGAAGGTTTTGGGATTGAGGGAAGAAAGTTTCTGGGTGGTACGCGTAATTACCTCAGCCCCAGCGGTATCAACAAGACGGGCCAACTCATCAAGGGTGCTTTCCAGAGACCAACGCATGCCTGGACGTTCTACGCCTACTAGCAATGCGCGTTCCTTGCGAACGTCGTCTAATACGGTTTCGCCCTTTACGATGACGCCTTCAAATTCCATACCCTTTAGAGCTCCTGTTCGTTACGCAGGTATTCAATAGCTTGCGCACATAGCTGTTGACTCGTGGCATTTGTTCCATTGAGCCAGATGATTCTATCGTCACGCCTGAACCAGCTTCGCTGCCGCTTTGCATAACGACGGGTTGCAATTTTGATCTGCTCTATGGCCTCGTCCATGGTGCATCGCCCGTCAAGAGCCTCAACAATCTCTTTGTAGCCAATGGCTTGAGGTGCGGTAATACCGGTTCTAAATCCTTTTTCAAGGAGTATTTTCACTTCATCTACAAGGCCCAGCTCAATCATCTTATCAACGCGCTGGTAAATTCGCTGAACGAGGGGTTCCCTATCAAAGCTTATGCCAAATATGACAGCGGGAACAGCTTGCGGGATATGCTGCAGGTTTTCCTTTTGTACGGCATAAGAGGCGCCTTCTTCGCGGAGTTCAAAAGCGCGTACAACGCGACGAACGTTATTGGGATGAATGACGGCGGCACTATCGGGATCAACCTGGTTAAGAAGATCCCATAAGGCCTGATTGCCGTGCTCTTGCGCATATGCAGTGTACCTTTCGCGAACGGGGTTCTCAGTTTGCTCCCCGGCGGGAAAATCATAGTCATCGATGGCCGCACGAACATAGAGTCCCGTTCCGCCGCATAAAATGGGGGTCTTACCTCGCTCTTGAATATTACGGAAAGCATCGCGCGCATAAGATTGATACAGAGCTACCGAATAATCATCGCCGGGCTCAACCAAATCGAAGCCCCAATGAGGGACCTTTCGATCTTCCACGGGAAGCTTACCCGTGCCAATATCCATGCCCTTATATATTTGCATGGAATCGGCGCTAACCACTTCCCCATTAAGTGCCAAAGCCAATTCTTGGGATAAGTCGGTCTTTCCCGAAGCGGTAGGGCCAACAACGCAAATAACTCTTGCTTTAGTGAGAGCATCTGTATGGGAATCGATTTTTTGATCCACCGTTATTCGCTTACCACATGACCGAAAAGATACCAGGTCTTTGCTTCCTCAACCTGGACCTCGACGGTCTTTCCAATGAGCTGATCGATGGTTACCCCATCAGGCAATGGTGCATGAACGGTTTGATTCTTCGCGCTTTTGCCCATGAGAAGCGAATCATCGCGCTTGGATACGCCCTCAACCAGCACTTGTACGCGAGCGTTCTTGTCTACCTGATTTGCCTCAAAGGCTTTACGTTGCACGAGTTCAACCAATCTGTTGAAGCGGTCCTGGATGACTTCGCGAGGAGTGTTGTCTTCTATTTCTGCTGCGGGAGTGCCTTCGCGCTTAGAATAGATAAAGGTGAAAACCTGCTGATAACCTACTTCTTCTACAAGGCGGTAGGTTTCCATGAAGTCTTCTTCGGTTTCGCCCGGAAAACCAACGATGATGTCGGTTGAAAGCGCGATATGGGGGCATGCCTCGCGCACCTTGCGAACCAGTTCAAGGTAATGCTCGCGAGTGTAGCGCCTGTTCATCTCCTTGAGAATGCGATTTGAGCCAGACTGAACCGGCAGATGAAGATAAGGCATCAATGAAGGAAGGGTGCCGAAGTCTTCAATCACTTCATCGGTGAGGTCTTTGGGATGGCTGGTGGCAAAGCGCAAGCGTTCAATACCAATGTCGTTCATCTCTTTCAGGAGCTGGGCAAAGCGGGGCTCGCCGTACAAATCACGGCCGTAAGAATTAACGTTTTGACCAAGCAGGGTGATTTCTTTAACGCCTGCTGCCACATAGCGTTTGGCCTCATCAAGAATATCTACCATGGGACGCGACTTCTCAGGGCCACGTACATAGGGAACAATGCAATAGGTGCAGAAGTTATTGCAACCAATAGTGATAGGCAGCCATGCGGCCCAAGAATTTTCGCGATCGGTGGGAAGGCTCGTGGAGAATTCGGTAGAAGATTCCAGAATCTCAACCGCCTGGCAATTATTCTCAAGGGCGGTTTCCAGAAGTCGCGGCAAAGCGGCCAAATTATGGGTGCCAAACACCACGTCAAGATGCTTTATCTGGTCAGTGAGCTTTTTGCCATCGCGCTGTCCAATGCAACCGCCAACTGCAATAAGGCGCTTCTTCAAAGGAGAGCCCTCGCGAAGCGGCGTGTTCTTCATAGTCTGAACCTGACCGTACAAGCGAATGTCAGCTGCTTCACGAACGCAGCAGGTCATAAAGATCACCACATCGGCTTCTTCGATGGTAGACACCTCGAGAGAGCCAAGAGATTCAAGCATGCCGCAAACACGCTCAGAATCATGCTTATTCATTTGGCAGCCAAAAGTATGCACGCAAAAAGTAGTGCCATTCAGGGCAGATAGCATAACTACTCCTGATAAGAATCGGGGATTATATCAGATTCGCCCTCGAGAGCAGACAGATCAACAATGCCGGCAAGAGAACGAGGTTCTACCGAGAAACGAATTGCCGTACGATACTCCCCATCAATGACAATGTCGGCGAATGAAGGAATGCAGACAATTTCTATGCCTACGGGAGAAAGGAAACCACGTGAAATGGCGATGGCTTTAACGGCTTGATTAACCGCGCCTGCTCCAACGGACTGAATGTCAACGGTGCGGCCGTCCTTTATCATGCCAGCAATGGCACCTGCCACGGAAGCAGGGTTCGACTTCGAAGATACTTTAAGGCAGCCGGGGACCAGCTGCTCCGAATTCATTTGATATTGCATATAAGCCCTTATCAATGGAGTATTTAAACTGCGATAATTAGCTCTAATATTTTATAGGTTCTCACCAGTTCAGGCAACAGAATGCCGTTCAAAACTAGTCTTCCGCGGTCAAAGGAATGCGAATAATCAGCTGATTTCCTCGTACCTGCGTTGAAATTGGAACATTTTCGTTCAAATAATACGCTTGGCTCAAATCAGCGAAATCGCTTTTAACCTTTTGCTCAAAAGACTTCAGATCTTCCGGTGCAAAATGCATAGGCTTCTTGCCGCGTTTTGAAGAGTTAGCGTTAGCTTTCTTGCCGGCTGTTGATGGTGCTTCCATTTGGGCAATAAGAGCCTCTTGAATAAGTTCCATAAGCGATGCAACGGGTTTGATTTCGCCTTTCATAATGCGATATGCCGTGCGCGTAGACATTTCTAAGCCAATGCTTTCGGCAATTTCGCAGAATGTCTCTTCATCGGCGGCCAAGGCTAATCGCTTGGTGAGAACTATGTCATCGCTTCCCTGGGCAAAGGTTCTGTCCAGAATTGAAAGGGTTGCATTGCCGTAGGCATAGAGCGTTGCGGCGATTTCTGAAGCCGAACCAATATAGAGTGAAACTTGATTGCGATGCTCAAAGGCGAATTCGCAGCAAGCTCTCAAAAGATTCTTGGGACCGCGAACTGCAATTGAATTGCTTTTCGTCATTTCAAAAGTTGGAAAAGTCGATTGGTCCGTCTTTTCGGAAACGCGAAGGGTATCAAAGACTGCTTTCAGGGCTGTGCCTTTCCCTACCTTTGATTCAACAATGCAGCTTTCTGCCGCATTGACGCGAACCGCATACAAGGCCATACCGCGGCCGTGAACACCCCATTTGTCCATATGCATGGTATCGAGCTTGCTGGTGACACGAGGCTCAAATATGAGGTCTCTCATGGTCTCAGGAACGCCATCGCCATCATCGATAACGACAAGTTTTCTCTTTCCATCAGATTTAGAGGTTGCCACAAAAATCATATGGGCGTGAGCATCGCGGGAGTTTCTAAGCAGCTCAATAAGCGCATCTTCTGTGGCGCGAATGTCATGGGCTGCTTGGCGGCGCTCTGCTTCTTCGCTACGAAGACGAACAAAGCCACCCCCGAGGTCGGTTTCGACTCGGAGGTGGCTTTCATTACAAACAGCCTGAACGAAATCTGTCAGGGATGCTTCATCCATCAGTTACTTTGCGTAGTCAACCGCACGACTTTCGCGGATGACTACAACCTTTACCTGACCGGGATACTGCATTTCGCTTTCAATCTGATGGGCAATGTCGTGAGCAAGTACGATGGTAGAAGCTTCATCGACCACTGCGGGCTCAACCATAACGCGAACTTCACGGCCTGCCTGAATAGCGTAGGTGCGCGTTACGCCCTTATGGGAATTTGCAATCTCTTCAAGTTTCTCAAGGCGCTTGATGTAAGCATCCAGGGATTCCTTGCGGGCACCAGGACGAGCGGCGGAAACTGCGTCTGCTGCCTGTACGATAACGTCAAGAACGCTGTTAGGCTCTACATCGTTGTGGTGGGCTTCAATGGCGTGAACAATCTCAGGGCGCTCACCAAAGCGACGTGCCAGATCGGCGCCGATTACAGCATGGCTGCCTTCAACTTCATGGTCAACGGCTTTGCCCAGGTCATGAAGAAGACCAGCGCGCTTTGCAACAATGGGGTCAAGACCAAGCTCGGAAGCCATAACGCCAGACAGATAAGCAACTTCCAAGGAATGGTTCAAAACATTTTGACCGTAGGAAGTACGGTAACGCAGACGACCCAAAGTGCGAATAAGCTCAGGGTGCAGATCGTGAATACCGGTATCGAAGGATGCCTGGTCGCCAGCTTCTTGAACGCGCTGGTTAACCAGCTTTTCTGCCTTAGAGAACATCTCCTCAATACGGGCGGGATGAATACGACCGTCTGCAATAAGGTTTTCCATGGTTACGCGGCCGATCTCACGACGAACGGGGTCGAAGCAAGAAATGGTAACGCATTCGGGAGTGTCGTCGATGATCAGGTTGGTGCCGGTGAGCTGTTCAAAGGAGCGAATGTTGCGGCCTTCGCGACCAATAATGCGACCCTTAAGCTCATCGGAAGGAATATGAATGGTAGAAACCGTATTCTCGGCAGAATGGTCTGCAGCTACACGCTGAATGGCCAAGCTCAGAATCTCGCGAGAACGCTTGTCGCATTCGGCTTTGGTGCGCATCTCAGCGTCACGAATAATGGCGGCAGACTCATGTACAACATCGTCGCGCAAAGAGTCAAGAAGCTCCTTCTTGGCTTCTTCGGAAGTCATGCCGGCAATGTATTCAAGACGAGCAGAAACTTCATTTTCTGCTGCAGTCAGGTCGCGGGCACGACGTTCCAGCTGACCATTAAGGGTAGACAGCTGATGCTCGCGATTATCAAGAGCCTCGGTGCGCTTATCAAGGCTGTTTTCGCGTTGCTGAAGGCGATTTTCAGCGCTGCGAACCTCCTTAATTCGCTCCTTATTTTCGGCTTCGACCTCTTGTTTGATACGAATAGCTTCTTGCTGGGCTTCCAACTTGGCTTCACGTTTCAGATTTTCAGCTTCTTTGCTTGCGTTGGCCAGGCGCTCTTCAGCCTGGGATTTGGCCAATTGCGCCTTGCCTTGCGCATTGTTGCTTGACGCAAAATAACCGGCGACAACACCGATTGCCAGTGCGATAACGGCTGCAAGAATGATTTCCATCATGTGCGATTCCCCCTTTCGTCTAACGTGTGGTTTGCAGGGATCTCTAGGGTTAATAATCAATAAAAATGCCTGGCATAAGCCGGGCATGAGCGAAAGCATACAAAGATACAGTTATTCAATTAAGCAATTAAAAGGCGCGAATAAAAACGCGTATTCAATTGAAAAATATATATAAAACAACCCTAATGGATGTATTCACTCATACAGTACCATTCTAAAGCAGAGTACCTGAAATTTATAGATGTACTTTACTCATTTTTAGGGTATTGAGCAAAAATTATTCATACATTTTGATAATTCTCCGAATATTTACGTGCTGCTTTAGAGGCGGCATTGATGGAGTAGCCTTTATTCACCAGCTTGCGAAAAGCGCTATCGCGAAGGTTTTTCCCCTGGGGCCGATGATGGAGCAAAAACTCATAGGCTCGCAGTTCCTCGTCCTCTTCTGAAAATGAACTATCTTCTAATTTGAGGCGAATTTCTTCTTCGGAAAAACCCTTTTTAGTCATTTCGCGAGCAACAAGACGCCTTCCTTTACCGGAACGGAATTTTGATTCAATTTGGTTTTCCAAAAAGCGATCATCGTTGACCAAACCGTACCGTTGCGCTCTATCGAGTGCTTGCTCGGTTGCTTCGGTGGAGAATCCATAGCTCAGCAATTTTTCTCTTAGCTCATGGGAAGAGCGATCGCGATAGCTTAAAACTTTGAGTATCTTTTGATAGGCCTTTTCAGGATTGTCAAAAGATGCGCTTTCGTTATCTGCTGTGGGCCCATCGTGGCCCTTTTTTAAAGAAGGGCTCTCTGAATGAGAACCCTTCTCAATTGCTGAAATTGAAGTCTTTAAAGAGCTAAGAGCTTGAATCTTCTGCTGCGCATTCATTATTTCTTCTTACCAGGCTTTGCGATGGGATTGATGGCGTCCATCTCGTCCTGAGTGCGGGAAATGACCGGAATACCGAATGCTTCACGTACTTTCAGCTCAATTTCGTCGCGCATATCGGGATTATCCAGAAGCGTCTGCTTTGCAGCCTCTCTACCCTGTCCAAGGCGCTCTTCACCGTAGGTGTACCAAGCGCCGCTCTTCTTTGCAACGCCGCATTCAACGGCCATGTCGATGATGCAGCCTTCGCGAGAGAAGCCTTCGCCGAACATCAGATCGAACTCTGCCTGCTTAAAAGGCGGTGCGACTTTATTCTTGACAATCTTTGCCCTTACGCGGTTGCCTACGGCTTCGCCATCTTTCTTGATGGAGTCAATACGGCGAATGTCAATTCGCACGCTAGCAAAGAACTTCAGGGCACGACCGCCAGTGGTGGTTTCGGGGTTACCGAACATAACGCCAATCTTCTCGCGCAGCTGATTGATGAAGATGCAAGTAGTTTTGGATTTGGAAAGTGAGCCCGCCAGCTTACGAAGCGCCTGAGACATAAGACGTGCCTGAAGACCAACGGTGGTATCACCGATTTCGCCTTCAATTTCTGCCCGCGGAACCAATGCGGCAACGGAGTCGATGACAACAACATCAATAGCACCGGAACGAACAAGCATGTCGCAAATTTCAAGAGCCTGCTCACCGGTATCGGGCTGGGAAATGAGCAGCTCGTCGATATCAACGCCAAGGCGAGCGGCGTAAACAGGATCAAGGGCGTGTTCTGCGTCGATGAAGGCAACAATGCCGCCCAATGCCTGAGCTTCGGCAAGGACCTGCAGAGCAAGGGTGGTTTTACCGCTCGACTCAGGGCCATACACTTCAACGATGCGGCCACGAGGAACGCCTCCTACACCAAGAGCGTAGTCCAGTGCCAAAGCGCCTGTAGGAATGGCGTCAATAGCGAGCTTTCCGGTATCTTCGCCCAGGGTCATGATGGAGCCCTGGCCGAATTTCTGCTGAATCTGATCGGTGGTATATTTGAGCAGCTTTTCTTTCTCAGCGTTCATTTTATTCCTTCCCTCTCGGTAGATTACTACCATTATACGAACATATGTTTGTTAGTCAAGAAATATCTTAACTATTTGAAAAGATACATATGTTCGTCTACAAAAAGTTATCAAATTGCGCTTCGAAGCTATCAAAACGTGCACAAAAATTTATCAACGCGTCTACAAAAATCTATCAATTTGTGCACAAAAGAAGCGCCACTAGGACGCTTCTTATAGTTCAGTGATGTTTTCCTGCAAGAGCAGTAACGCTGCTGCGGTTGTTTTCATGCGAACGCTTTCTCTGTCGCCAGAAAAAGCGAAGCGACGTTGAACGCATCCGTTGGGGCCTGCTACTGAGGTCCATACAGTACCTACGGGTTTTCCCTCTTCTGCCCCACCGGGCCCTGCAATGCCTGTTACGGCAACTGCGAGGGTGCAATCGAGTTTCTCCCTAGCCCCGTGAGCCATTTGCTGCGCAGTCCAATCATTGACGGCACCTTGAGATTTAAGAGCGTTCATATCTACGCCCAAAATACCTGCCTTTGCACTGTATGCGTAGCTAACAACGCCGCCAATAACAGTGTCGCTGCTTCCGGCAATTCCCGTAAGGGAGGAAGCAATCATGCCGCCAGTGAGCGATTCTGCGGTTCCCAGCGTTACGCCCTTGGATCGTGCCATGGTTAGGGTTTCTTCGGCAATTCTGGTAAGGTCTTCTTTGGAAACTGCAGGTAAATCCACTGTTTCAGCTGCCAGAGCAAATTCCTGCTTAACGGGGTCGTCGACAAAGACGTCCCTGCTTTTCCAGAAATAATCCGCCATAGACAGAATGGTAAGCACCAACGAAACAATGAGTACAAACCATGCAAGATAAAAAACAGGCTGCGCAAATTGTTGACCCAGCAAAGAAGGCAGTGCATCAACCAGAATCAAAAGAGTGATAGCAATCATTTGAGATACGGTTTTTGCTTTTCCGTACCAAGAAGCTGCAATTACCAAGCCCTTTGATGCGGCCATCATACGCAAGCCGGAAACCAAGAACTCGCGGAAAAGAACAATGAGAGACACCCAGGCAGGCAGCAAACCCGTTTCAGTCATTGCCAGGAAAGCCGCAATGACAAGAAGCTTATCCGCCAAAGGATCCATGAACTTACCGAAGTTGGTAACCTCATTACGGCTACGAGCCAAATATCCATCAAGGAAATCGGAGAAGGAAAGAATTAAAAAGACCGCTGCAGTTACCCAAGGTTTGGCCATGAGGGCCGCATCGCTGTGAGTAAAAAGTGATTCCCATGGGGCAAGCATGACAACAACGAAAAAAGGCACACCAAGAATGCGAATGACGGTAATGACATTCGCTGGTGTCCAAAGTCGTGCTGCTGGGGTTTTACTCATTAACGAGCTCGCCTTCCATTTCGTAAAGAAGCGTATCCGTGATAGTTACGTTAACGATGCTCCCGATCTCAGCATCTTCAACGTATATTACACCATCAACCTCGGGTGCTTGGCATTGAGCGCGGCCAAAGAGCTGCCCATCTTCCTCAATGCCCTCAATAAGCACCTGAACGGTTTGACCAACGCGCTCAGCCACGCGGGGAATGCAGACGGCATCAGCTAAATCACGTACTCGTTGAGCGCGATCGTTCTTTTCGTCCTCGTCAATCTGATCCTCAAGCTTAGCGGCGCGGGTGCCATCTTCCTGGGAGTAGGCAAATACGCCCACATAATCGAAATAGCCTTCATCCACGAAGTCGCACAAAGCTTCGAACTGTTCATCGGTTTCACCGGGAAAGCCCGCAATAAGAGTGGTGCGCAAAGTCACATCAGGAATGACTTCCTTGATGTGCTCGATAAGAGCTACGAACTCTTCTTCGCTTCCCTTGCGGTTCATGGCCTTCAAGATTTGCTCGTCAACATGCTGCAAAGGAATGTCTAGGTATGAGCAAATGTTCTTATGTTTTGCTATTACTTGCAGAAGCTCATCAGTAATGCCTTCTGGCTGAAGGTACATGACGCGAAACCATGTTTCCTTGAATTCAGAAGCCAAGGAATCCATAAGCCACGCAAGGCTCAAAGGCTCTTCAAAATCATCGCCCCAACGTCCTGTATCTTGAGCGATAAGAACAATCTCGCCAGCGCCTCGAGAAAGGGCGGTTACAACGTCCTTTCTAATTTGTTCATAGGTAAACGAATGGTAGCGGCCACGAATATAGGGAATGGTGCAATAAGAGCAGAAACGATTGCAGCCATCTGAAATCTTCACATATTGGCTAGCGGCGTGGCAAAGGGCCTGATCATCAAGGGGTTCATTTGCCTTTGCGGGTCCGATGAGATTATTGAGAAGATCAACGATGTTTTTCTCCTGGGCGCAGGGCAAGAAGGCATCGGCTTCGGTGAGCTCATCTTCCAGATCTGATCCATAACGGGCCGGCATGCAGCCAGCGATAATAAGCTTGGCTTCTCCGTTGGAAACAGAGGGAAGACCTGCGAGCTCAAAGATTGAGTCAATGCTTTCCTCCGTTGCGCTTTGAATAAAGGTGCACGTGTTGATTACAACTGCCTGAGCAGCCTCGGGGTCTTCGACGATGGAGTAACCAGCATCAAGCACCAGTTGCTTCATGTTATTGGTATCAACTTCGTTTTTAGCACAGCCTAAAGTAACGAAGCACACATTTGACTGAGTTTCGTTCATGCAAAACCTATCGTGACGTGGAAATTAGCGATAGTTGGTATATTGAAGGGGCTGGCCATAATCCTGGGTCTTCAGGAAAGCGATAACTTCTTGCAGTGCATCGCGAGAAGCGGAGGAAACGCGAAGCTTGTCGCCTTCAATCTGAACCTTTACTTTTGCCTTGGTATTCTTGATATCCTTATTGATCTTGCCGGCGGTTTCCTTGTCGATGCCCTCAATAATCTGGCCGATAACACGCACGCTTTGGCCCGTAGCGGCAATGGGCTTGCCCCACTTCATTGCAGAAAGCTCAATGCCACGCTTGATGATCTTGGTGTTAATGACGTCAATTACCTGGCGAGCAACGAAATCTGCTGGAGCGGCAACCGTAATGGTCTTACCATTCTTGTCCAATTCGATGGTTGCGCCGGAATCCTTCAGGTCATAACGCTGGGCAAGCTCGCGCTTGGCCTGCTGAAACGCATTGTCAACTTCTTGCATATCAACAGAAGAAACAACATCAAAGCTAGATTCTTTTGCCATAATCTATCCTTTCTTCTTACTGGCCGTTGGCTTCTTTCCAAGCGGCAAGAATATCATTAAAGTTCACATCGTAGACGTAGATTCCGTTTCCTTTTTTATCTTCAAGCTCAACGGGTTCTCCGTCAACTTTAAGGGTTACCACATTAGGTCTGCTGGTAACAAAGGTAAGAGTATCGGTGACATCGTAAGTGCCGCGCTTAGGACCAGACAGCACCGTTGCCACATCAGGGGTGCTTGAGCCATTCAGATATATTTCTACATAGGCCTCTTCCCCATCTTCTATTTCATAGTTGAACACAGCGGCGGTTGGTGCAATGGGCACAACGTTAATCTGCTGCTCAACTGTGCCAGCCGATCCTGGGTCGGTCAAACCGGAAATAGCTACCGACGTTGAAGTGGAAGCTGCGGCAACATTTGAGGTGGAGCTGGTTGAGGTGGGCTTGTTGAAGAGGAAATTGCATACAACAACCAATACAACCAACACCACAACAACGCCAATAACAAAGGGAAGGTTGCTCGTTTGCTGCTGGGAGCCGGCCAAATTATAAGACCCCGAGCTCATGATGTTGTGGGTCGAACTGTAAATGGAGTTGCCTCGGTGCCCGCGGGAACTGGGGAAACCATCCTGTTTAGCCCTATCAGCATAGATGGAATGGTTGATATCAACTCGCTTGCGAGAAGACACAATACCGCCAACGGTATTGGCTACCGTTCCTGCAGCACCGGTAAATATATTTTTTGCAGCGCCAATGGCGGAGCCAACAATTTCCGCTGAGCGATTCTTCTGGGTTTCGCGGGGTGCGCGCGAAGAGCTTCGCCGGCCAGAACGAGATCTGCGGCGTTCGGAAGACTCCCCCTCTGGATCCCCCATTTTGCGTGCTCGACGCTGCTGAATACGCTGGCGAGCAGCTTGCGCGCTTTCGTGGGCGGAGGAATCGGAATAATCCAGTTCCTCGATTTCGGGTTGCACCTTGGCATTAGGAGAGCGATAACGTCGACGAGTGCCCTGCTGGGTGTTCATATCCATGGCCGCTTGCATGTAAGATTCAACGACAACTGCCGGATTGAGGCCCAAAAGAGAAGCGTAGGCTTGAATCATGGCACGGGTATTAGCGCGAGGAGGCAGAGAAGAAAAATCTTCTTCCTCTATTGCCTGGATAATGTCGGGTCTAATGCGCAGTTTGCGAGATACAGTGCCATAGGTGAGGCCATGGCTCACGCGAGCTTCGCGCAGTTGCTGACCAAAACCTCTGGTGATTGCCATAGTTCCTCCCTTTAATTATCTTGCTCAAAGGCTTTAAGCGTTTCGAGCTCCATGCTATCTACCAACACATCGCGAGCTTTGCTGCCATTAGAAGGACCAACAACGCCCTTCTCTTCCAACATATCCATGATACGGCCTGCTCGTGCGTATCCTACACTTAATCGGCGCTGGATATATGATGTTGAAGCGGTTCCCGCAGAAACAACAATATCAGCTGCGTCCCACAACAAAGGATCATCGCAACCGCCGCGACCACCTGAACCATCAGGGGCGGTATCGCCCATGGTCATTACGTTTACCTGCAGGATCTCAGAATGGTAATCGGGGTCGCCCTGTTCCTTGAGGTGCTCGACAACATCATTGATCTCGTCTTCAGAAACGTAGCAGCCCTGAATACGAAGGGGCTTGGCCAAATCGGGCTTGGAGAACAGCAAGTCGCCATTGCCGGTAAGGCTTTCAGCGCCGGGAGAGTCCAAAATAACGCGGGAGTCAATGCCAGACGCCACCGTAAAAGCAACGCGCGTAGTGATGTTGGACTTAATAAGGCCTGTAACTACATTGGCAGAGGGTCGCTGAGTAGCAATAATGAGGTGAATGCCTGCTGCACGGGCCAGCTGAGCAAGTCGGCTAATGGAAAACTCCACTTCCTTGCCCACGTTCATCATAAGGTCGGCCAATTCGTCAATAACGATAACGATGAAAGGCAAAGCGTTTTCATTTTCCAGCTCGCCGGATTGAACCTTGGTATTGAACTGGGCAATGTTTTTAGCGCCTACTGAGCTGAACAGCTTTAGGCGACGTTCCATTTCCGCTACGCCCCAGTTCAAAGCGGCAGAAGCGTCCTTGGGGTCTTCAACCACGGGAATATAAAGATGCGGAATACCGTTATACAGGCTGAATTCCACGCGCTTGGGGTCAATGAGGATCATGCGCACTTCGCTGGGGGTGTTGCGCATTAGCATGGACATGATGAAACTGTTGATGCCAACAGACTTACCAGAACCCGTGGTACCGCCAATGAGCACATGGGGTGCTTTTGCCAGGTCCATGACAACGTTGTTGCCTTCTACGTCCTTGCCTACAGCGCACTGCAGAGGGCCCGCAGGAGCAGAATCCAAGACGTCGGCAAGAAGAACATTGGCGCGCGTTTTGTTGGGAACCTCGATGCCCACAAAATTGGTACCAGGAATAGGTGCGAAAATACGCACGCCTTGAGCAGCCAGGGCAAGGGCGATGTCGTCGTTTAAAGCGGTGATGCGGCTTACGCGAACGCCGCTCGGTAAAGCAATCTTGAACAAGGTAACCGTAGGGCCGGCAACCCATCCCTTCACTTCAATGGAAATGCCGAAGTCCTCCAGGGTCTCCTGCAAAATCTCTGCGGTCTCACGCAGTTCGGCTTCAGATGCGTTTGAGGTGGACTGCACTTCGGATCGACGCAGATAGTCGGAAGGAGGCAACTCGAAACCCTCCATGGGGGCAGGAACGGCCAAAGACTCATCGGGCTTTACGCGTTTTTTCTTGGGAACCGCTTTTACGGTTTTTTCCTCAGTCTCTTGATTTTTCTTTCCCAACTTGCGGGTCAGCGGTTTTTGATCGTCATCAGTGCTGGTGGATGCTTTAGCCTTAGAAGATTTGCGAATGGGCGAAGCAGTAAAATCGATGTCTTCAGCAATGCGTTCCTTTTTGGAGCTCTTCGTTTTAGCTCCGTCGTTCAACAGCATAGTATTGCTGGAGTGATCAACATCGCTGGATTTATTTGCCTCAGCGCTGGTGGGGTCCACCCATCCTGCAGCCTTCTTTTGTTCGTAAAGCGAGCCCTTTCCAATCAACGAGGTTGCAGGCTTGAAGCCCTTAGAGCTCGCAGGGGGCTCCAAGGCACTCTTAGGGGCCAAAGGTCGGGTATAACCAGAAGAGGTGCTTCTACCGGCCTTAAAATTCGGAGCAGGCAAAACATCGTCTTCGCCTTGACGCCTACGAGAGTGAGCTGCGCGCTTTTCTTCAATCTTGTTTTTGAAATCGTTGATGGAAAAGCCGATAACAAACAAAGACAGAATGATCACGCCCGCCATGATAATGACGGAAATAACTTGACCAAGCAGGGTCACCCCTACCCACGCAATGCCAGCGCCTACGTAGCCGCCCAAAGCAGTTATGTTTTCTTGCTTGAACATTTCATCGGTAGAGCCTTCGGAAGCGCCTGGTGAGAACAAAGCCAAGATGGTAAGAATAGAAATGAAGATAAGCAGCAGACCCAAGGAAGCGCGGCTTGAAACATGCTCGCGCTCAGATTGGATCATGAAGCTTAGGCCAATCGCAGCAAGAAAGACCGGGAACACATAGCAGCCAACGCCAAAGGTAAGGTGTAGAGCATTGGATACAAAAGAAGTGACCACCGCGCTTGAAGGCATGATGGTTGCAACCAAAATCACAATGGCTAAAAGAATAACGGAGACGCCAAGAATATTACGCTTGGCTTCGTCGTCGAGAAAGCCCGTTGACTCCTGCTCAACGGAACTTAAGCGGCGCTTGCTGGACCCGCTTGAAGTATTTGAAGAGGTATTGCGCCTCTTGCTTTGAGTCTGACTAGAGCGTGCCAAGTCAATCTCCTTATTTGCTGCGTTTAATCTACGTTTAAAGTGAAAGAGTGCTGATAAACAGCACTCTTTATTATAACCTATGAAGCTCTATACGTCCAAAATGCTGATAATCACCATGGGTCGTTGTTTGGCACGTTCCCACAAAATGGAAAGCAGAGAATCTTTGCAAATCTTGGTCAGGTCTTTCTTGGTGATGCCCTTGTTCAAAGCGTTTTTAATGGCTCCAGTAACCACCTTCTGCGCTTCATCCTGTAGGTAAATATCATCGCCGCCTGTCATACCGCGCATGGTGATTTGCACCTCGCTGGCAAGACATGCTCTGCGGAAAGATACGGCAGCCGCTACGCAAGCAAAACCCTTGGTTTGCAGGGCCACGCGCTCTTCAAGGACGGTTTCGGAGGTATCGCCTACCGTGAGACCATCTACGTAAACCACGCCGCTTTCAACGTAATCGCCGCGCTTTACGCCCGAAGGAGTAAGTTCCAGGGTTTCACCGTTATCAAGGATAAAGATATGATCCTCGGGAATGCCAACGCTCTTAGCAAGCTTGTAATGAGCTCTCAAGTGGGTTGCTTCGCCGTGAACGGGCATGAAATACTTGGGAGCGACAATAGAGAGCATGATTTTCAGCTCTTCGGGGCCAGCATGACCTGATACGTGAACCAGAGCTTTGCTCTTATCATATACATCAACGCCAGCATGGGACAGATTGTTGATGATGCGCGTTACAGCCTTTTCATTACCTGGCACAGGGGTAGCGGAAATGATAACGGTGTCGCCGGGCTCAATAGAGATGGTGCGATGCTCCCCTACCGAAATACGAGCCAGCGCGGAAAGAGGCTCGCCTTGGCTACCGGTGCAGAGAATAACTACTTGCTCAGGTGGCATGCTCTTGAGGTTGTAAGCATCAATCAGGTTGTCTTCAGAAATCTGCAAATAACCCAAACGACGAGCGATTTCGGTGTTTTGTACCATGGATCTGCCCGTGACAACCACCTTGCGGCCGTTTTTCACGGCTGCATTGCACACTTGCTGAATGCGATGAATGTGGCTTGCGAAAGCGGCGACGATAACGCGACCCTCTGCGTGACGGATAAGATCTTCAAGAGTTTTGCCAACCTCGCTTTCAGATCGAGTGAAGTTCTGGGTATCGGCATTGGTGGAGTCGCTCATGAGCAGGTCAACGCCTTGCTGAGAGAAGCGAGCCAAAGCGGCGAAATCGGTGCGAACACCGTCCACAGGAGATTGGTCAAGCTTGAAGTCGCCGGTATGAAGCACATTACCAGCAGGCGACTGCACAAAAGCACCCACGGCGCCGGGAATGGAGTGGTTTACCGCAAAAAAGTCTACGGTGAAATTCCCCATCTTTACTTGCTGACCTGGCTTGATTTCGCACAGTTTTGCGTTTTTGATGCGATGCTCTTCAAGCTTCAGCTGAATAAGGCCCAGCGTCATCTTGGTGCCATAGATAGGCACCTGGCAATCCAAGTCTTTCAGCAAATAGGGCAAGCAACCCGTATGGTCTTCGTGGCCATGGGTGATGAAAATACCGCGCAACTTATGAGCATTTTGCAAAATGTAGGTGTAATCAGGCAAGATGAGATCAATGCCGGGATGATCATCATCGGGAAACATCAGACCAGCATCATCCACAATCATGTCATTGCCGCATTCAAACACCGTCATATTGCGTCCAATGACATCCAAGCCGCCCAGGGGAATAACCCTGAGCTTTGCATTGGGGTCTTTGTGGGAAACACGCTTTTTGGCAGCCAGTTTCTCAGGCGAGGAAACGGACTTTTTGACCGTAACCGATTTTTTGCGCACCTTTTTAGGTGCAAGGGATTCGGCAATAGCAATTTGAGCCTCTGCATCAGCACTCCGCAGAGCACTTTTTCGCTTCTTTACCGAAACCTGGGCGCGCGAGGAAGTAACACCCTCCACGCGCTTGGTTTTCTTTTCCATATTCAATTCCTATCTCACAGCAGCCCCACGTGAATAGGGCTGCAAACGTTCATAAGAACGCTAGACCGATAAAAATTAATCGGTCAGAACACCCACCTGACGCATGATGTCAGCCAAAACGGCAGACTGCTCAGGGGTTGCGTCAATCAGAGGCAAGCGGCAGCCACCAACGGGGAAACCTTCAAGCTTCAAGGCTTCCTTCACCAAAATGGGGTTGGTGGTGGCAAACAGGCCCTTCATCAGGGGGCTCAGACGATCGTGGCAGGCTTGAGCCTCATCCCATTTGCCATCTGCGCACAGATAAACCAGTTCGCGAATGCGAGCGGGAGCAACGTTGCCAATGGTGGAAACAACGCCTACGCCACCCATCTGCATGATTTTCATAGTGGCATCATCGTCGCCGGAGTAGACCGTGAAGCCTTCGGGGGCGTTGTCGATGATTTCCTTGATCTGGTCGAAATCGCCAGATGCTTCCTTAATGCCAATGATGTTCTCAACGTCGCGGGCAAGACGCAAAGTGGTCTCTGCGGTCATGTTAATGGCGCAGCGGCCAGGAATGTTGTACAGCAAAACAGGAAGCTTAACGGCTTCTGCGATGGTCTTAAAATGGCGATACATGCCCTCTTGAGGAGGCTTGTTGTAGTAAGGCACTACCAACATGATGCCGTCTACGCCAATCTTTTCAACTTCCTTGGCGAATTCAACAGAGTCGGCGGTGCAGTTGTCGCCTGCGTATGCGATAACCGGCACGCGACCAGCAACTTCTTCCACAACCGCCTTGAAAAGCTCAATCTTTTGAGGATAGAAGATGGTAGGCGCTTCGCCGGTGGTTGCGTTAATGAGAAGAGAGTCTGCGCCGCCCTCAATCAGGCGGTTGGCCAGCTGACGGGCACGAGGAAGATCCAACTCGAGGTTCTCATCAAAAGGAGTCACCATTGCGGGAATCAAACGACCAAAGAAGGGCTGTTCAGCCATGTTAGTCTCCAATCAACACGCGTATGCGTTCTTAATTCTTAACCTGTCTATTATGGCAGACCGTATGAGGTTATGCCATGAACTTTTCCAAACCAATAATCAAACCAGATTCCTCCCCTACGCTGCGAATGCCCAAGAGAACGCCAGGCATGTAAGAGCCGGTGTCCCAGGAGTCGTGGCGAATGGTGAGGGTCTGACCCAGGGAGCCGAAGATAACCTCCTGAGAGGCTACATAGCCCATGGAGCGAACAGAATGAACAGGCACACCGCTTACCAAAGCACCACGTGCGCCATCCATGCCGTCAAGTTCAGTTTCCTTACCAGGGGCGGCGCTTACGCGACCGCCGCGGCCCTCCGCAATCATCTTTGCGGTGGTGACGGAAGTGCCGCTGGGGGCATCCTTCTTATTGCAATGATGGAACTCAAGAACTTCTGCTTCAGGGAAATAAGGTGCAGCGGCCTTGGCGAACTGCATCATAAGAACTGCACCGGTAGTGAAATTGGGAGCATAAAACAGGCAGGTACCCTCAGGGGCCAGATCGGCCAGTTCAGCAAGCTTGTCTTCGGAAAGGCCCGTGGTGCCCACAACGCAGTTAATGCCTGCAGGTAGAGCAACACGAAGGTTACCTTCTACGACGGCGGGTGCCGTGAAGTCTACCAGCACGTCGAATTTCTCGGATTCAATTGCTTTTGCAATGTCGGGATAGACCTGGTAATCAACAGGTTTGGGAAAAGGGTCAATGCCGCAAACCAATTCCATGTCTTCTGCGCCTTTTACGGCGTTTACCACAGCGGTGCCCATGCGACCGCAGCAACCACAAACAGCAACTTTAATCATAGGTATCACTTCCCTCTTTCTAGGGTTATTTATCGTTGAGCATTATGAAGCATTTCGTTTCTTGAATGGGTGATTATCTCTGTAGAATGCCGAGCTTAACGGCGAATTAACCAACATAATGCATCCATTCAAAAAAGTGACCTCCCGAAGGAGGTCACTCTCTGCTTGAGATTTACTCGTGACGACGACGAGGAGTGCGACCATTGCCATGAGAGTCGCGACGGTCACGGGCACCGCGATCGCCGCGGGACTCGCGAGCAGGACGAGCCTCATAAGAGCCTTCAGGTGCATCAGGCTTGTTCAGACGGTCCAAAGAGATCTTGCCGGTCTTGGGGTCCACTTCAATAACCTCAACCTCAACAACATCACCCAGGTTCAAAACATCTTCAACCTTGCCTACGCGGCCGTTAGCCATGCGAGAAATATGCAGCAGGCCGTCCTTGGAGGGAGTCAGCTTAACGAAAGCGCCGAAGTCCTTGATGCCAACGACAGTGCCCTCGAAGTGCTCGCCAACTTCAGGTTCCTTAACGATGTCAAGAATCATCTTCTTGGCAGCTTCGCCAGCAGGACCCTCAACGGCAGCAATATGGATGGTGCCATCTTCCAGAATTTCGATGGTTGCGCCGGTCTCCTCCTGAATGCCGCGAACAACCTTGCCGCCGGTACCGATAACCTCGCGGATCTTGTCCACAGGAATGTGGATGGTCTCAATGCGAGGAGCGGTATCGCGAAGCTGCTCACGAGGAGCGGCGATCTGTTCCAGCATAGCGCCCAGAATGAAAGCACGGCCTTCCTTGGCCTGGCTCAGAGCCTTGCCAAGAATCTCGGTGGACAGGCCCTTGGCCTTGTTGTCCATCTGCAGGGCGGTAATGCCCTTCTCGGTGCCGCATACCTTGAAGTCCATGTCGCCCAGGAAGTCTTCCAGGCCCTGGATGTCGGACAGGATGACAACGTCGTCGCCTTCCTTGATAAGGCCCATGGCAATGCCGGAAACAGGGCGCTTCATGGGAACGCCAGCATCCATTAAGGCCAGTGTGGAACCGCAGGTGGAAGCCATAGAGGAAGAACCATTGGACTCCAGAACCTCAGAGACCACGCGGATGGAGTAAGGGAACTCGTCCTCAGAAGGAAGCATGGGGCGAATTGCTCGCTCCGCCAGTGCGCCATGACCGATTTCGCGGCGCTTAGGAGAACCCATACGGCCAACCTCACCAGTGCAGTAAGGCGGGAAGTTGTAATGATGCATATAGCGCTTGCCATCAACGGGTTCAATGGTATCAAGACGCTGCCATTCGTTCAACATGCCCAGAGTGCAGATGCTCATGACCTGAGTCTGGCCGCGCTGGAACAGGCCGGAACCATGAACGCGAGGCAGGTAGCCGGGAACAATGTGCAGGGGGCGAATCTCGTTAACGGCACGGCCGTCAGCGCGCTCGCCGGTCTCAATGACCATCTTGCGCATTGCCTTCTTTTCCAGAGCCTTGCAAGCAGCAGCAATGTCGGCGCCCCAAGCAGCACGCTCTTCCTCATTGAACGCTTCAGCCTTGATCTGGGCTTTCAGCTCTTCGCACTTCGCTACGCGGGACTGCTTGTCGGCGTCCTTTAGAGCGGCAGCCATGGCATCGTAGTATTCAGCAACACGTTGCTCGATGGAAGGATCTGCCTCATGAATCTTGTACTCGATGGGAGTGGGGTTCACCTTAGCCAGGAAAGCAGCCTGATGCTCGCAGAAGGCGGCAATGGCTTCCTGGCCGAAGTTCATGGCAGCAAGCATGTCTTCTTCAGTGATTTCCTCAGCACCAGCTTCAACCATGGAGATGAAGTCCTTGGTGCCAGCGATGGTCAGTTCCAGATCGGAAGATTCCATCTCTTCGTAAGTGGGATTAACGATGAATTCGCCCGTTTCAGTGTTGCGGCCAATGCGGACGCAAGCTGCGGGGCCCTCAAAGGGGGCGCCGCCAGCCATCAGGGCAGCAGAAGCACCCATGACGCAGATGACATCGGGGGTGTTTACGCGGTCGCACACAAAAGTGGTGGCAACAACATGAACTTCCTGCTTAAAGCCCTCGGGGAAGCCGGTACGAATAGGACGGTCGATCATACGAGCAGTCAGGGTGCCAAACTCAGAAGGACGTGCTTCGCGCTTCAGGTAGCCACCGGGAATACGGCCCACGGAGTACATCTTCTCGATGTAGTCAACGGTCAAGGGGAAGAAGTCGTAGTTCTTCTCTTCCTTGGACACAACAGAGGTCACCAGGATGGTGGTGTCGCCCTGGCTTACGAGCACAGCGCCAGTGGCCTGCTTTGCCAGTTCGCCGGTTTCGAACTTGTACTTCTTGCCGTAGAGCTCGAATTCTTCAACAATTTTTTCCATTCTTTACTTTCTTTCTCTTTTTCCTTCATGCCCTATTGCATGAAAGCGTCTTCGGCCATGGGACTCTTCCCCATTGCCACGAGCAAAAACGCCCTTGCGTTTTCGACCGCAGGTTGGATACATCTTCCGTCCAACCTTAAGTAGCGCAAGACCCGCCCGAAGGCGGGTCTCTAACGAACTCTTAGATGTTGTCGCGAATGCCGAGCTTCTTGATCAGAGCACGATACTCTTCAATATCCTGCTCCTTGATGTGCTTCAGAAGGCCACGACGCTTACCAATAAGCATCATCAGACCACGACGGGTGTGATTGTCCTTCTTGTGCACCTTCAGGTGCTCGGTCAGGTTGCGGATACGCTCAGAGAGAATTGCAACCTGTACTTCAGCGCTACCGGAATCGGCTTCATTCTTACCGAATTCCTTGATGAGTTCAGCAGTGCGCTCCTTGCTGATGCTGAGTTTGTCAGCCATGTCAGCCACCCTTTCTGCGGATATAACCGCTTAATCGCGATGCTTTTGCATCGTTTTCACTACTCTTGAGCCTGAGTGCGCATGGAGGTGAGCCAAACGGACTAAGAAACAAGAGGCTGTGCTTTTGCACAGCCTTGCTAGTATAGGTAAATTATTCAGTTAAAGCAAGCTGTTTTTGCTGCTTAACCAGGAAATATGAAGCTTTTATGCAGTAGCCGCCTGAGCTTCGCGCAGTGCCTTAACCAGCTGATCGGCGCAGGAGGTGGGCTTCATACCGCATCTGTTGCCTTCCCAGGCTGCAGCCAGCTGATCGACGGTCATACCCTGGGCAATTTTGCAAATGGCCTTTAGGTTGCCATCGCAGCCGCCCATGTACTTAACTTCTTTAACAACATCGCCATCCAACTCTACCTGGAATGCGCGGCAGCAGGTGCCATGAGTCATATAGGTATACATAGTTTCTCCTCTCAGTTTTTGTTTGAAGGGATTCTAGCATTCCGGGGGGTAAAATTTGCATTGGTGAGCAGAAACGGAATAGATTTTATGCAAGCGCCCATATGCATTCGCGACCACTCTTGAACAAAATGAAAACCGAAGGACAAAACAGGCTCAGGAGCAGGTGTTTCTTTTACCTGATCAAAGGTTGAATACAAGAACACATGCAGCCACTGAATCAAACTCCCCTGCTCACGAATTACCTCATACGAGCTACTGCACTCAGGGCAAAGGCATCCGCCTTCCGGGTGGGATAAGGCAACACGCTCGGGTGCAGAGGGTCCAAAAATATCCGCTCCGCACGCCACGCATTGCGCAAAGCTGGGACGAATACCGGTAAAGGCAAAAACCTTAAGGCAGGTTGCCAACGCTATGGAATAGATTTGGGTTGACTCTGCCAATTCCAGATGGTGGAATGCCGCTTCGGCCAAGGCGAAAAGCCGCGGGCAGGGTACTTCTTCGTGAATGGATTTGGCCATTACCTCAGCCACCACCGAAGACGCTGTGGCCTTATCAAAGTCAATGCGCAATCCTTGATGAGAATCGCAAAGCCTTGCCTCCTGAATCAAAGGAAGCCCCTTGCTTTGGGCGCAAAAAATCTCAGCGCAGCTAAAAAGCTCCAAACGGGAGGAAAAGCTGCTCTTGGGCTTACGTGCGCCTTTTGCCACGGCTTGAACCGATGACCCATCTTCCACCAGGAAAGTGATAATGAGGTCAGCTTCTCCCAGCTTCGTTTTGCGCAAAACAATGCCTTTAAAACGCAGCTGGGAAGCCATGATTACCCCATGGAGATAGAAGCGATTTCGTTGTCGGCGGTCCAGTTGACCAGCCAGGTGTAATCCTCGGGATCAAGGTAAATCAAGCGGCCCATGATGTAGCCATAGGCACGTGCCGTCACGCTTACCGACGTGGTGTCACCGCCCTCGTAACTCATGCCATTTACTGAAGAAATCTCAAAGGGAGTGCCGTCCACGTTGAAGGTAGCGCCTGAATAGAATGCGCCCTGAGTTGCTCCTATCAGCTCGTTTTTACGAGACACTGCTACAGAGATGGTAACGGTTTCGCCAGAATTAAGCTTCTCTTCAGCAGCAGGATTACACTCCAAAACCTTGCCTTCGAGCTCAGTCTCAGTGTACACGCGATGAATGGCCACCTCGTAGCCTTCTTCATGGAGAAGCGTGATGGCCTCTTCCTTTGTCAAGCCAACAACCTTGGGTACTCGATAGGGTTCCGCAACGGTTACGGTAAGAGGATAAGCGCTCTTCTGCTTAGCGCCAGGTGTTGCCGATTGTTCCAGCACAGTGCCTTCGGGATCATTGGATTTCTTCTTCTCATACGTAACATTGGTAAAGCCTTCTGCCTTTATAAGGGCCTTAGCTTCATCTTCCGTCTTTCCGACAAGATCGGGAATTACGCGAGGTGTGGCAACATGGAGAACAACTTCCCCGCCAGTTGACATACGCGAACCAGGCTGGGGGTCGGTGAGAAGAACGATGCCTTCTTCGTCATCGGATTTCACCAGTTCAACACGTACCTTAAAGCCCTTCTCGGTAAGCACGGCACTTGCCTGGGAGCTGTTGAGCGCAACAACGTCGGGAATCTTATACCCGCCCCAAAGCTCGAAATACCAGGTGCCAAAAGCAATAAGCGCGGCAACGATTACCAAGGCGATTCCAATAAGGAGAGGCTTTTTGGTTTTCGCGGGCGCAGTATCATCGTTGTCGGCAAAGAAACGGCGCGACTTTTCCGGCCCAGCCTCAACCGGTTGCATCTTCATAGTGCCGCCCTTATCCCAAGGAGTAACCATGGTGATATCGTCGGCATTGGAGTGGTCTAGGCCAGCCAATACATCGTCTTCCCTGGCAAGGCGCTCTTCGCGAAGCTTGCGCAGATCAACGGTTTCATCGGCCTGAACCTTCTTGATAACCTCGGTTTCACCTGCAATGTCGGCTACGGTCTCAGGTTCCTCCTCTATTTGTTCTTCGGCTGAATCTTCCGATTCTTGGGGCCGAGAGCATTCGCCCTCTTGCTCAGATTCGGAATCCTGCGCATCGGCCGGCTCATAGTCGGCCAAGTCGAAAGAACCGAAGCGCTCCTCTAAATCTTTTTCGGAACCAAAAGCTTCTTCCATATGCTCAATTGCCACCTGCTCAGACAGCAAGCGAGCACCACATTCATCACAAAATTTAGCCCCTGGTCTATTTTCACTGTTGCAAATTGGGCAAATCATTATAGTACCTAACGCTTTCAAACATGCCTATGCGCGAACATTCACGTGTACAGTATACCCATTCACGCGGGATTTGCAGCCTTAAGCGCCCTCTCCATAGCCGAATCGACGAATTTGATTTGCATCCTTTCGCCAATTCTTCTTAACCTTCACGCGCAAATCAAGCCAAACGCGACAACCAAGCAGTTGTTCAAGATCTTCGCGAGCCTCAGTGCCAATCCTTTTAATGGAGGCACCGCGCTTGCCAATGATGATGCCCTTCTGGCTTTCTCGTTCAACATAAATGTTGGCATAGATGCGATACAGGTCTTTTTTGCGATCGTATTCGAACTCTTCGCACTGAACGCCAATGGCATGAGGCACCTCATCATCAAAGGAGCGCAAAATCTTCTCGCGAATAAACTCCGCAATAAGAACCTCAAGAGGCTGGTCGGTTTCCATGTCGGGCGGGAACCAGCAGGGTCCCTTGGGCAGGAAGTACAAAACCTCTTCCAGGAATGCATCCAGATTCTTTCCCGTTACCGAGGAAAGACCCACCATGGCATCCCATTGGCACAGCTGCTCAGCGGCGGCACGCTGGTTACTGATCTGCTCTTCGGTGGCCAAGTCAGTCTTAGACAGCACACAAATGCGCTTGCAACCGCGAGCGGCCTTTACCTGAGAAGCAACCCACTCATCACCGGTTCCAATGGGTTTGGTTGAATCAATGAGCATGCACACCACGTCGACGTCTTCCAGAGCTTTCAAAGCAGAGACATTCAGTTCTTCACCCAGTGCGTCAATGGGTTTATGCAGACCCGGCGTATCAACCAAAATTGCCTGAAAATCTTTGCGCGTGATAATTGCCCTAAAACGATGCCGCGTGGTTTGAGCGGTGTTGGAGGTAATAGCCAACTTCTTGCCCATCAGGGCATTTAGCAAAGTGGACTTGCCAGCATTAGGCCTTCCCACGAAGGCAACGAAACCAGACTTGAAGTTTTCAAGGTCAAGATCGTCATACGTCAGGTCATCCTCATCAACAAACTCATCTTCGTATTCTTCGTATTCATCGAAATCCATGGAGGCCAGAAATTCAGTGAAAACTTCGGGACCGTCACATTCTTTTGCCATTCAAAAGGCTCCCTTCAGCCTAGAACATACTACTAAAGAGCACCTGCAAGATGCGCGGTGCGAAAATTACAATGCCCACAATCAAAGCGGAAATGGAAGATACCAAACAGGCTGCAGCGGCGCAGTCTTTGGCCCTTCCCGCAAGATGATGCATATCGGGGCTGGCTAAGTCAACAATGGACTCCAAAGCGGTGTTCATAAGCTCCATGCCAACCACTAGGCCAATGCAGACAATTATGGCAAGCCATTCGGGCAAGGAAATGCGAAAAATAAAGCCAAGAACAACCGGAACCAAGGCAAACAGGCAGTCAAAAGGCAAATTGCGCTCTTCTTTGAAAGCAGCGCTCAGGCCCCGTGCGGCGTTTTTGAAAGAAGAAAACACCGTTTGACGCTGTCCATCGGGTCTCATCGGAACGAAACCTCGTGTCCATACCAAGCAGAAAGGATTTCCTTTTCCAAGGCTTCCATCTCTACGGCATCCTCTTCTTCGATATGGTCATAACCGCACAAATGAAGTAGGCCATGAACTAAAAGCAAGCTTAGCTCTTGTTCGAAGGTGGTTCCATAATCTCCGCATTGACGTGCACAAACATCAGGAGCAATAACAATATCTCCCAAAGTGATGGAAGGCTCTTCGAACTCATCATCGTCAAAAACCATGAATTCGTCGTCAAGTCCGTCGCATTCAAATGAAAGAACGTCCGTGGGACCCTCTTTACCGCGATATTCGCCATTAAGAATTGTCATTTCCTCATTGTCTACGAATGTGATGGAAACTTCGGTATTCTCGGGAACCTCTTCGTACTCAAGCGCGAACACTGCAAGCTTTTCAACATCGAAGTTAGCCAGCAAATCTTCGCCATGCTTAATGTCAATGATGATATCCACGTTATCCCCTCTCAGCGGCCTTCTCATAGGCGGCGATGATTTTTGCTACCAAGGAATGGCGAACGACGTCTTTTCCGGAAAACTCAATAAAGGAAATATCGTCGATACCATCCAAAATACGTTTGATGGTCTTCAAGCCAGAGGCACCTTTGGGCAGGTCAACCTGGGTAACATCGCCCGTAATAACCATTTTTGAGCCAAATCCCAAACGGGTAAGGAACATTTTCATCTGCTCTGGCGTGGTATTTTGCGCCTCATCAAGAATGACGAAGCATTCGTTAAGAGTGCGGCCGCGCATAAAGGCCAAAGGCGCAATTTCAATGGTTCCCTCATCCAAAAGCTGCTTTGCGCGCACCGGATCGGTTAAGTCGAACAAAGCATCATAGAGAGGTCGAATATAGGGATCAACCTTTTCATTCAGCGTTCCCGGCAAAAAGCCCAGGTTTTCACCGGCCTCGACAATGGGGCGGGTCAGAATAATACGGGCTACTTCCCTTCTGTTGAGGGCGGCAAGGGCAAGGGCCATTGCAAGATAGGTTTTACCGGTGCCAGCAGGGCCGATGCCAAACGTAATGGTATTGGAGCGAATAGCATCACAATACCGCTTCTGACCTGCTGTTTTAGGACGAATGGACTTACCTCGGCAAACTAGCAAGACGTCATCGCGCAAGCTCTTGGGCGAAAAGGTGTCTGCCTTCAGCAGGTCAAGAGTTCTTTGGACCGCGGCAGGAGTAATGTCTGAACCCTGCCGTACCTGATCAATAAGGTCGTTGAACAAGGAGGTCAGGATGTTAATCTCAGTCTGCGGGCCTTCGATGGTTATATCATTACCGCGAACGCTTATGCGCGAATCAAAAGAATCCTCGATCATGCGTAAAATCTCATCACCAGTGCCGGTGATGCAGGCCATATGAATATCTTCGCTTGCCTGAAGCGTTTTCTTAATGTTTTCCATGGGCAAATTGTACCACTCCCTTGCAAAAGGAGTGTCTTATCAGGCTATTTGGTGAAGAAATAAGGAACAAGAGAACCGACGGTTGCTTCATCTTGAGCATCAACGCTGTGGTAGCTTTCGGTCATCCACGTTCCATCAGATTCCACAAGAGCCAATTCCTGAGTTCCTGCTCGGTTCATCTTATCCTGCAATGCCAATGCATTTCCCAGTTTGCGCAGCTCAGAAGCGCGGGCAGACTTTACTGAGGCATCAATTTGATCGGAGCGCAAAGCTGCGGTCGTGCCCCGACGCAAAGAATAGGGAAACACGTGAATCTTGCTGAAAGCGCATTGACGAGCAAGCTGACAGGTTTCCTGGAATTCCTCCTCGGTCTCTCCAGGGAAACCAACAATGATGTCTGTTGAAAGGGAAAGGCTCGGTGCCGCTTTGCGTAGCTTGTCAACCAATGTAAGAAAATCCTCGGCCGTGTAGGGACGATTCATCTCGCGAAGAACTTTGGTGCTTCCCGATTGCAGTGGCAGATGCAGGTGTCGGCAGATGCGACCATTGCTTGCTGCCATAAGTTCAACAAAAGAATCAGAAATATCCATTGGTTCAATGCTACCCACGCGGAAACGCATGTCGGGTTCATTGCTTTCCAGATGATTGGTTATATCAAGCAAGATGCTCAGAAGGCCCGCTAAATCAAGGCAATCCCCATCCACCTGGTTTCTGTAAGACCCAAGATTAATGCCCGTAAGAACCAGCTCTTTAACCCCTAGAGCATCGTATTTACGCACTTCATCGATGATTTCCTGAGCATCGCGGCTGGTTGCCTTGCCGCGAGCAACGTGAACGATGCAATAGGTGCAAGCGTTGTCGCACCCGTCCTGAACCTTAACGCCAACGCGAGTACGAAAACCCTCGCCCACCGGCGCAATGACGCTTTCAGGAAGTTTTGCACTGCCGAACTTCTCCTCAAGGAGCCCTTTGAGATAGTCGGTCGTGAGCGCCTTCGTCACAACTTTCACACGAGGAGACATTTCCTCGTACACCGAAGCGTGCAGGGCAGCTGAGCAGCCTGTAACCAAAATAATGCCCTGGCTATTGCAGGAGCACACATGACGCACCGTTTTGCGGGTCTTTTTTTCTGCCTCTCCCGTAACTGCACAGGTGTTCACCACCACAAGATGCGCGCTTTCCAACGGTGTCTCTTCAAGACCGGCAGACAAGCAAAGAGAGGCATAGGAATCTGATTCAACCTTGTTTACCTTGCAGCCAAGGTTTACCACGTGGAAGTTACTCAAGGCCTTCACCACGATTGTATCCGCCCAAGGCGCCCAAAGTGTACATAACTAAAGCGGGAGCAACAATGCCAGCAGTTTCCGTGCGCAAGATGGATGACCCCAGGGAGACTAGAGAAGCATTTTCGCAGGTCATAAGCAAATCCACCTCTTGGGATGATAATCCCCCTTCAGGGCCCACCACAACGGCAACAGAAAGCTCTGTTGCAGGCTTTTCAGCCATTGCAAGAAGTTTTTCAAGAGCCTCGCTTATGCGATTCACCGTTGGAGCTTCTTCCCAACACACCACAATCGCATCAAAATCATAAGAATGGGCGCAGAGCTGCTTGACTGTTTCAGGCATGCTTACGTGGGCAAGGGTGGTTTGGCCCGATTGCATGGCGGCGCTTTTCACCACAGCCGCCCAGCGCTTTATGCGCTCAGGGGCCTTCTTCTCGTCGAGCTTCATTATGCTGCGCTCGCACTTCAGAGGGATAAAAGCGCTGACGCCCAACTCGGTGGCGTGCCGAATAACCAGCTCCATCTTCTCGCCCTTGGCCAGGCCCTGCACCAACGTTACGCGAGGACCGCAAGACTTATCATCTAGCTTTTTGCAAATGCGTACCACGGGAAGACCCTGCTCAAAAGCGACAATCTGGCATTCAAAATAATCCTGCGATGCGTCAATGACGGCCAAATGCTCGCCGGGAGCCATGCGGGCCACCTTCATATGCTTGGCGTCATCAGAAGAAAGCGCAAGAGCAAAACACTCCTGCGTCTGGGCAGAAATGATTTGCTCTTGTAGAAAGTAATGAGGAAGCGACATAGGTTAGCCGCCAAAAACGTCGCGCAGCTTTTCGAGGGTGGAGCGAGGAGCGGCAACGTCTTCGCCCATATCGGCGGCAAGTTCTTCAAGAAGCTCGCGCTGGTGCTTGGTAACCTTCTTAGGAATCACCACGCCAACGTGAACGTACAGATCGCCGCGATTTTCAGAACGCAGACGAGGCATACCGTAGCCGCGTACGCGAACAACTTGGTCGTTCTGGCAACCTTCGGGAATACGAACTTTAACCTTCTCATCAGGCTTAATGCCATTAATCTCAATTTCAGCGCCCAAGGTGGCCTGAATAAAGGAAATATTTGCCTTTGCGTGCAGGTTGTCGCCATCACGCTCGAAGAACTCATGCTCCTGGATGCGGCAGGTCACAATAAGGTCGCCTGCGGCGGCGCCGTTCATGCCCGCTTCGCCGTAACCGGAAATGCGCAGCTGCTGACCATCGCGAATGCCTGCAGGAACGTCAACAGACACGCGCTGCCTATCGGGAACACGACCCTGGCCTTCGCATTCGGGGCAGGGATTTTCAACGGTCTTGCCAATTCCATTGCACTCGGGGCACGTGGTAGCGGTCTGAATAGCACCCAAGAAGGTTTGCTGAACCGTGGTAACGCGGCCCGTGCCATTGCATTTGGAGCAGGTTACTTCCCTGCCGTTTTCACCCAAACCGGTACCAGTGCAATCAGAACACGGAGCAAGTCGGTCGTACACAATCTCGCGCTTAATGCCAGTTGCAACTTCTTCCAGGGTAAGACGAAGGCCAACGCCCATATCGCGACCGTTCTTGCTAACGGTAGAACGGCCACCAGCAGCACCTCCAAAGAAGGTGCTGAAGATGTCGCCCATGCCAAAGCCGCCGAACATATCCTCCATGTTGGAGAAGCCCCCGCCATAGGGATTGCCGCCTGCTGCACCGGGGATGGAGCCAAAGCGGTCGTACTGAGCGCGCTTCGTGGGGTCGGAAAGCACGTCATATGCCTCGTTTATTTCTTTGAATTTTTCCTCGGCATCAGGCGCTTTGTTTACGTCAGGGTGATATTCGCGGGCCTTCTTGCGGAAAGCCTTTTTGATTTCGTCATCCGTTGCATTCTTGGAAACTCCAAGAACCTCATACAGATCAGTTGTCATACGTAACCTTTCTAAAAACAGTAACCGTTCAAAGTTACACCATTAAGCTCGTATTGTCATTACGCATCGTCTAAAACATCGCGAGCGCACTGAACTGCGTACATCACGCGGGAGTAATCCATTCGGGTGGGGCCGATAACAGCTACAACGCCTTGGCTTTGCCCCGATCCAAAGCGGCCCGCCACAACGGAGACGCCCGAAAGCGCTTCTTTGCCGTTTTCCCTGCCAATGCTTACCGTGGGCAAATCACCGTCGGAATCCATGGAGCTTTGGTCAAGAATCTCAAGAAGCAGTGAGTCATCTTCCAGCATGTGCATAACCGGAATAAGAGACTGTGAATGAGCGAATTCGGGCTTCTGCAACAGGCTACTCATGCCAAGGCTGTGAGCACGGGCGTTGGTACCTTCGCGCAAGCAAGAAATAATTTCGGATACGCAGCGAGAAACCAGCGGATCACGCAATGCCATTCCCATGGTTTCATATAATCCCTGCTCAAGCTCTTGCAAGGTACGGCCGCACATAACTTGGTTCAAGAACACCTGAAGACGAGCTAGCTCATCGGGGCTAACATCCACCAGCGAGTGTACGTGCCTATTGAACACCTGACCGTCCTCGGTGACCAAAATGCACAAGAACTGTACAGGGCCCATAGACACAAAGGAAATTTGCTTAAGGCGAAAATCGTACAAAGCGGGAGCCAACACTACCGATAAGCAATCAGTGAAGCGAGACAAGTGATACGAGACCTTTTCCAGCAGCTCATCAAGCTCGCTGGAGGTTTCCAGCAGCTGCCCAACGGCATGGGAATAGGCGGGGTCTTGGGGAAGCAATTCATGATGCATCAGATTGTCCACGAAGGCGCGATAACCGGCATCGGTGGGAATGCGTCCAGCCGAAGTGTGGGGCTGCAGCAAATAGCCGTCATATTCAAGGCGGGAAAGCTCATTGCGCACCGTTGCCGAGCTTACCCCCAAAGGATAACGCTCAATAAGCGTACGGGATCCAACAGGCAATGCGCAGGACACATATTCTTCAATAAGAGCGCCCAGCACGCGCTGTCGTCTATCAGAGAGCAAAGCATCCCCCTTTTCTCAACCTTGAAACATCATGCATTTTAGCAGGACCATTTCAAGAAACGGCAAGAGCGCGGTTAAGTTGCCCAACCGTTACCGAACGGACGGCTCAAAGCCACTTTTGAGTCACAAACCCGAAACCTATGATTTACGCCGAATTAACTTGACACGTTCACCCAATAACACGCGCATTGCGCCTTGTTTGCTGCTATCTTTGTATCGTTGTGTAATTCATAGGCCAAGAGAAAAGGGTTTCTTCCATGGCAACTGTAGATTTGACTCAGTACGGCATTACCGGCGCGACTGAAATCATTCACAATCCCTCTTACGAATTCCTGTACGAAGAGGAAACCAAATCTGAGCTTGAAGGCTTTGACAAAGGCATCCTTACCGAACTGGATGCAGTAAACGTCATGACGGGCATCTACACCGGTCGCTCTCCTAAGGATAAGTTCATCGTTATGGATGAAAACTCCAAGGACACCGTCTGGTGGAACACCCCTGAATACCCCAACGATAATCATGCTGCTTCTGAGGAAACTTGGGCAGCCGTAAAGGAAATTGCCATCAATCAGCTGTGCGGCAAGCGCCTTTTTGTCATGGATGCCTTCTGCGGCGCCAACAAAGACACCCGCATGGCCATCCGCTTCGTTATGGAAGTTGCTTGGCAGGCTCATTTCGTAAAGAACATGTTCATCCAGCCCACCGAAGAGGAACTGGAGAACTTCCAGCCTGACTTCACCGTTTACTGCGCCTCTAAGGCCAAGGTGGAAAACTACCAGGAGCTGGGCCTGAATTCAGAGACTGCTGTTGTGTTCAACATCACCAGCCGCGAGCAGGTCATCATCAACACCTGGTACGGTGGCGAAATGAAAAAGGGCATGTTCTCCATGATGAACTACTACCTGCCTCTGAAGGGCATTGCCTCCATGCATTGCTCCGCCAACACCGACATGAACGGTGAAAACACCGCCATCTTCTTCGGTCTTTCTGGCACCGGCAAGACCACCCTTTCCACTGACCCCAAGCGTCTGCTCATTGGTGACGACGAGCACGGCTGGGACGACAATGGCGTGTTCAACTTTGAAGGCGGCTGCTACGCTAAGGTTATCGGCCTTGACAAGGAATCCGAGCCTGACATTTACAACGCAATCAAGCGCAATGCCTTGCTGGAGAACGTCACCGTGGCCGAAGACGGCACTATCGATTTCGACGACAAGTCCGTTACCGAGAACACCCGCGTGTCTTACCCCATCGACCATATCGAGAAGATTGTGAAGAACGTTCTTCCCGTTTCTGCAGGTCCTGCAGCTAAGAATGTAATCTTCCTTTCCGCTGACGCCTTTGGCGTTCTGCCTCCGGTTTCCATTTTGACCCCCGAGCAGACTAAGTACTACTTCTTGAGCGGCTTCACCGCAAAGCTGGCAGGCACCGAGCGCGGCATCACCGAGCCCACCCCCACCAACTCCGCAAGCTTCGGCCAGGCATTCCAGGAGCTTCCTCCCACCAAGAACGGCGAAGAGCTGGTGAAGCGCATGGAGCAGAGCGGCGCCAAGGCTTACTTGGTGAATACCGGTTGGAACGGCACCGGCAAGCGCATCTCCATCAAGGACACCCGCGGCATCATTGACGCCATCCTTGATGGCAGCATCATCAGCGCTCCCACCAAGACCATTCCCTACTTCAATTTCGAGGTTCCCACCGAGCTTCCCGGCGTTGATCCCGCCATTTTGGATCCCCGCGACACCTACGCAGAGGCTAGCCAGTGGGAAGAAAAGGCAACCGACCTGGCTGGACGCTTCATCAAGAACTTCAAGAAGTACGAATCTGTTGATGGCGGCGCAGAACTGGTTGCTGCTGGCCCCCAGCTGTAAGAACCTGCTACTTAAAATACAACGAGCCGGACAAAAGTCCGGCTCGTTTTTTATGCAGGCATTTGGTGGCAAACAGTGGCGCACTTTGTCAACAATTTAGGGCGCCATATCGAAGATGCGGCCGTAAAGTTCGTTGCCGCATAGCCAGCCCATCTCAGTGGGTTTATAGCGGCCTTCTTCCTTTTTGCAGAGACCAAGCTGACAAAGATCTTCAAAGGTATCAATGGCCCCAGGGAGCAAAAGGAGCGACTGCTCAACCTGTTCAACGCTGACGCCTCGTGTCATGCGCATGCTCATCATCAGGTCTTCTGCTCGCATTTGCGCAGAATTCAGATCGTCGCTTATATAATTATCCTGCTTGCGCATACGGCGCTGGCTGTTTTGGGTCATAGTTGCAGCGCTTCTGCCAATACCTAAATAAGGAACACCCGTCCAGTAAGCGATATTGTGCTTGCATTCATAGCCAGGCTTGGCGTAGCTTGCCACCTCGTAGCGCTCATATCCTGCCTCGGTAAGCACCTTTTGGGCAAGAGCCATATGCTCTGCCTCGCAATCATCATCGGGCTCTTCCATCTGCCTCGAAATAACGGCGTAATGGAAGGGCGTATTGCCTTCGATGGTCAAGGGATAAATGCTGATATGAGTCACGCCTAGCTCAATGGCCGTGCGCAAAGACTCCTCAAACGATTCGTTGCTCTGTCCAGGAATGCCGCACATCAAGTCAAGGCTAACATTTTCAAATCGTTCCAAAGCCAGCCTTATCGCATTGCGGGCAGTTTCTGCATCATGGGCTCTTCCCAGGGTTTTTAGCACAGCATCGTCAAAACTTTGCACGCCAACGGAAAGGCGATTCACGCCTAAAGCCCAAATATCCTTGATTAATCGCTCGTTGATGCTCTCAGGATTTGCCTCCATGGAACATTCTACATCGGGTTCCAAGCGCATGAACATAGACAGCGCATAGAGCAGCGACGAAAGCCTCTGAGAGCCAACGTAGCTGGGGGTACCACCGCCAAGGTATACTGTCTCAATCTGAGCTAGCTCTCCCGCCTTAGAGGCCCTACGAATCTGGCAGATCAGGTCTTCAATATATTCGTCTATCTGGGGAGATGCAGCATCAACAGCCCATGAAGTGAAGTCGCAATAGCTACACTTCTTCACGCAAAAAGGAATGTGCAGATACAAAGCACGATAAGGGTCGTGTGGCATGCTAAGACTCCCTTTCTTTTTGATACTGGGCAACTTTTTCCAGCAGTTCGTCAAACACCTGGTTGAAATCATCAAGAGTCACGCATTCGTTGATGCGTCCGCGAGCTGCGCTGGCGCCCGGTAAGCCCGTCATATACCACATAGCGTGTTTGCGCATGCGGCAGATATTGCGGCCTTCACGATGGGTCAGAAGCTCTGCGTGGGTGCGCGCCATATCTATGCGCTGCTCAGCGGTGGGAAATGGGGCAGGCTCGACGCCTTGAAGTTTTGCCTTAATCTGAGCAAAGATCCAGGGGTTGCCTTCAGCAGCACGAGCAATCATCACCGAATCGCAACGAGTTTCCTCAAACATGCGTGCAGCATCAACACCTGAGCAAATGTCGCCATTGCCAACTACGGGAATAGAAATTGCTGTCTTAACACGGCCAATAACCGTGAAATCGGATTTTCCATGATACATTTGCTGTGCGTAGCGACCATGAACCGCACAAGCGGCAGCACCCGCTTGCTCCATTCGTTTTGCGAATTCAACGGCGGTCTCTTCGCCCTCAAAAAATCCTCGCCGGAATTTCACCGTAACAGCATGATCAACAGCATGCTCCATCTTAGATACGATTTCAGCAGCGAGTTCGGGGTCCTTCATAAGGGCCGATCCATCGCCTTTACCGCAGATCTTTCGTGCTGGGCAGCCCATATTGATATCCAAATAAGCAAGTTTATCGCCAAGAAATTCCTCAACCCAAGCCGCTTCTTTGGCCATAGTTTCAGGTTCATGGCCAAAGAGCTGGACGGCAACCTTTTTCTCGCCGGGAGCAAGCCGTAGCAAATTGCGGGTTTTTTCGTTTGCAAAAGAAAGAGCCTTCGAAGAAACCATTTCGGTGTAGGTCATATCAGCGCCTTGCGCAAGGCACAGCGACCTCATGGCTTCGTCGGAAACGCCAGCCATAGGACCCAAAATGACGCGATGGCCTTTCAGGAATTCTTGCAGTTGTTGGCGATGGGCAGCGGTGGTCATAAAGCTTAATCGTCAACCTTCAAGATGGCCATGAAGGCATCCTGGGGCACTTCAACGTTGCCAATGGCCTTCATGCGCTTCTTGCCTTCCTTCTGCTTTTCCAGCAGCTTGCGCTTACGAGAGATGTCGCCGCCATAGCATTTGGCCAAAACGTCTTTGCGCTTGGCTTTTACGGTCTCGCGAGCCAAAACACGGCCACCAATGGCAGCCTGAATAGGCACCTCAAACAGCTGACGAGGGATAATTCCTTTCAGTTTTTCGGCCAAGATCTTGCCGCGCTCATAGGCTTTGTCTTTGTGGATGATAAAGGACAAGGCGTCAATAGGCTTACCAGATAGCAAAATATCCAGCTTTACCAGATCACTGGGGTAATAAGTGTCAAGCTCATAGTCCAAGCTTGCATAGCCCTTAGTGTTTGATTTCAACTTGTCGAAGTAATCCATGATCATTTCAGACAAAGGCATGCGCCACACCAGCTCAACGGTGGTGGGAGAAAGATAATTCATGTTCTCAAACTGGCCGCGACGGTTTACCGTCAGGTCCATAACCGCACCCACGTAATCAGGGGGAACCATGATGCGCGCCTTCAAGAAGGGCTCTTCAATGTGATCATACTCGCCAGGGTCGGGCATTTCCTGGGGAGAACGGATGGTAAGTACTTCCCCGCTCTGCATGTACACCTTATATTCAACGCTGGGAGCCGTGGCAAGCAGGTCAAGGTCGAATTCGCGCTCAAGGCGTTCCTTGATTACCTCCATGTGAAGCAAACCCAGGAAACCTACGCGGAAACCAAAGCCCAACGCATGGGACTTTTCGGGCTCCCACACCAAAGCGGGGTCGTTCAAAGCCAGCTTTTCCAAGGCCTCTTTCAAAGGCTCGTACTGATCGCTGTCAATAGGGAAAAGACCCGTGAAAACCATGGGCTTAGCCTCGCGATAGCCAGGAAGCGGCTCGCATTCCTTATTGCTGGCAAGGGTGATGGTATCGCCCACTTTTACCTGGCTTACCGACTTAAGACCAGTTACCAGGTAGCCCACTTCGCCGGTATACAGAGCGGGCATGGAGGTCTCTACGGGACGGCGAGCGCCCACTTCTTCCACCAAAGTTTCCGTGCCTGTGGCCAGCATGCGAATCCTATCGCCTTTTTTCACCTGGCCATCAACCACGCGAATGAGGGCAACAACGCCTCGATAAGGGTCAAAGTATGAGTCGAAAATCAACGCCTTAAGGGGGGCGTCTATCTGGCCTTGAGGGGCAGGAATGTTGTACGCGATGGATTCCAGCAAGTCATGCACGCCCTCGCCTGTTTTGCCGCTAGCCAGCACAGCATCGTCGGCGGGAACAGCCAAGGCATCTTCAATTTCCGCACGCACGCGCTCAGGTTCTGCAGAAGGCAGGTCAATCTTGTTGATAAGCGGCACAATCTCCAAATTGGAGTTCATTGCAAGCATGGCGTTAGCAACTGTCTGAGCCTCTACGCCCTGGGTTGCATCAACCACCAAAACAGCGCCATCGCAAGCTGCCAAGCTGCGAGAAACTTCATAGGTGAAGTCAACGTGGCCAGGAGTGTCAATCAGGTTGTATTGATACACTTCTCCATCGTCGGCGGTGTACTCAACGCGAACTGCCTGGCTTTTAATGGTAATGCCGCGCTCGCGTTCAATGTCCATGGAATCAAGCAGCTGCTCTTTCATATCACGATGAGCAACGGTGCCCGTCATTTCAAGAATACGGTCAGAAATAGTGGACTTACCATGATCGATATGAGCGATAATGGAAAAGTTCCTAATATGATTCAAATCAGTAGGCATATGGGTACAACTATCCTTTACTTTTGTCGTGAATGCCTATTTTATAAGGAAAAACGGCATTTCGGGCAAAATATTTCGTGACATAGTCACAAACCTTTGATATTCTATCATGCGTTGTGTCTAGCAATACGTACGCGCGATGAACTTATCGCCGAATTCGCAGACTGGCTGCTTAATGAATTCGCATTGCTGGGAGACCGCATAGGTCGAAGAAGCGAGAAAAATCCTGCTCGTTTCAAACATCGCATTCACCTCGCAGAGGTTCCTTGCCTCCTGTTGTGTTGCGACGTTTCGTCTGGAGCGGTACGTCTATAGCGCGTACGTCATTACTAGATGCACAAGAAACGTAATACGCAAACAACAAAACGGAGGAATCCAAATGGCAAACATCAAGAGCCAGAAGAAGCGCATCATCACCAACGA
>JAQXTF010000087.1 GCA_029219345.1 Eggerthellales bacterium | reverse complement strand
CATACTTCTTGTAGGTTTCCTGCAGCTTGTCGTTGATGGTCTTAATGGCTTCGTCCCATGTAATGCGCTCGAACTTGCCTTCGCCGCGCTTGCCCACGCGCTTCATGGGGTAGTTCAAACGATCGGGGCTGTTGATCCAGCGACGCACCGAACGGCCACGCAGGCAGGCGCGCTGACGGCTGGTTTCCTCGTTGTCCCAAGCCTTGGTTTCAGACTGGATCCACTGGAGTTCGCCGTCCTTCACATGCATCCATAGCGGGCAACGGCTTGCGCAGTTGCAGGAGCAGTGGCTCTGCACGACGGTTTCCTCTGCGGTCTCCTGGTTGGCTTCGGCGGCAAAAGCCGGCTCCACCTTCTCGAACATGTCGTCAAGCAGCATGCCGCTCAACGCCACGGCAACAGCACCGGCAGAAGCGCCCTTAATCAGGGTTCTGCGAGAAATGTTCAGTTCCGCGTTCGATTCCATGTTCCCTCCTTTTCCTCTTTTCGTTTTTCGAAAGGAAGTTGGGCAAATAGCTTGCTCAACTTTTTTACACGCCTACAACCATACACGCACGCGCTCATACGCGCGTCACATGTTACGTGTGATTTTTACATCAACCAAGCTCACAGCCTTACCTTAAAATCACATATGTTTATAAGTGGGTATCGCATGGTATACAATATGCATGCACGAAAAATGTCCGCATATGGTTAACTCTATGCCAAGAAGGGAGGGTACGCATGCAGCCGTTAAATGAAGGCCACCTGAAGTGTGCATCTTCTGAAGCCTATCAAGCCTACCTCAAGCATTTCCTTAAAGAGTCAAAAAATTTTGAGAAAGTGCAAGGAAGCTTCGGCGTGCCCATTGATACCGACCCCTTGGCAGATGCTAAAACCAACGCTTTGCGCAGCCAACTTTTGGCCCTAGGAGCCCGCAGTCGCAACGATGGAAAGAGCCTTGTCTGGGGCCCCCTCTCCCCCGCTTGCGCTCGCTGCCGCACGGGCGTGAAAAGCGTTTCGGAATTCATTTCCTTAGCATGCACCCGATCGTGTTGGTTCTGTTTCAACAAGAATCAGCACGATTTCAAAGACTATCGCAGCGCCAAAAAAGACTGGAAGAAAGAACTAGCCGCCTATCACCAAGCAATGGAATCCCTTGATTTCGTTGCCCTCACTGGTGGCGAGCCACTACTCTACCCCCAAGATACTTTGGAATTTTTCCGCACCGCAAAAAGCATGGACCCAGGCGTTCACGGCCGTCTTTACACTTCAGGCGACGGGCTGACCCCTGCACTCATGAAGCAACTGGCCGAGGCTGGGCTAACCGAGATTCGCTTTAGCATAAAGCTAGACGATCCTGCAGCAAGCCAGGAACAAACGCTCTCCCTTATCGAACAGGCTACCGGTATCATTCCTACAGTTATGGTGGAGATGCCCGTTGTTCCCGGCACCCACGACCAAATGATTGTTCTTCTGCAGCGCCTTGAGGCTTGCGGAGCCTTTGGCATCAATCTGCTGGAGCTTTGCTTTCCCCTGCATAATGCCGCCGCCTACAAGGCCCGTGGCTTCAAGCTAAAAGCCCATCCCTACCGAGTTCTTTACGATTACGGTTATGCAGGAGCCTTGCCTGTTGCCGGCAGCGAAGAGCTGGCCCTACGCCTTATGCTGGAAGAAGCTACGCGCGGCACCACTCTGGGATTGCACTACTGCTCCCTCGAAAACAAAAATACCGCTCAGATGTTCAATCAGAACCAAGGCGGTCAAAGAACCATTCCGCTATACGCTTTCTCGCATCGCAGCTTTTTCTATGAAACCGTGCGCGCTTTTGGCCTCGATGCATTTATAGTGGCCGATGCCCTGGAAGCCGCAGGTTGCGCCCATGCTCTTGACCAAGATGGCGCTATGGTGCAATTCAGTCCCGCCGATATCGCCGCGGTACTACCTTGCGCCGAAAACGTTACCTTGTTTTTGGCCTCCGCCACCATAGAGCATGATGAAAACGGAGCCGCCCGCTTCCGCGAAGTTGATCTTCGGGTGATAGAACCAGAAGACCTTCCCTTGTTAGCGCAGAGCTTTAAGGCACCTCTCGAGGAGGATTAGAATGGTAGACGTTGGACTGGCCCAGGGCCTCAATCAGCTTTCGCTGACCCTTTTCACCGCCACAGCTCCCGCTGGCGCGCTGGCCTACGCCGCCGTCACCCTCATTGGCATCAAGCACGTACTCGACTTCAAGCAGAAAGAGCGCCTGCGCACCTTTCTGATTATCCCTTTGCTTTTCGCTTTCTTGGGCCTGATTGCGTCCACCAATCACCTGGGAAAGCCCGCAAACGCCCTGTTCGTCCTTACAGGAGTGGGTCGATCTCCTCTTTCCAACGAGGTGCTTGCTACGGTGATTTTTGCCGGCTTGGGCTGGCTGTATTGGCTGCTAGGATTCAGCGAGCGATGGAAACTCAGCCAACTACGCGTGCTTACCGTAATTGCTGCAATAGCCGCCGTGGCTGAAGTATGGTTCACTGCCAACGCCTACTCCATTAACACCATCGCTACGTGGTCGCTTCCCTTTACTCCGGTGAATCAGGTATTATCCGCCTGCATTGGCGCTGGAGTCATTACGCTTTTTACCCTGAAGATGGGCTGGAAACAGCTGGACCGTCCTCTTGAGCGACGCATTCTGGTCATCACCCTTGCTCTTACCGTAGCAAGCACGGCTGTCCAAATTGTCCAGTGGTTGGTTCTTTCGGACATGAGCAGCGCTATCACCAACTATTCCGTAGCGTTTCCCCTGCATCCCCTGTTTATCCTGGTTTTCGCCCTGCTTTCAATAGGGTCATGCGCTGGCGGCCTTCTGGCAACCAGAGCCCCCCAGGCCCAGCTATCCTGCAAGGGCACAGCAATCGTTCTTGCCCTTGCAATGGCCGGCATCCTTGTTTCCCGCTTCGCTTTTTACTGCACGTATCTCACAGTAGGAATTCCCTAATGCCTTCCCGCACCTTTGCAAAAAATATCCCGCCGCTTAACATTGCCGTGCTGGGCTATGCCCTGTTTTTGGTGATTAACGCCTCCTCTCTCTGGGGCGGCGTTTTCCCCTTTTTCCCTCAAGATTTTCATACCTTCGAGGTGACGTTTGTCTTTATGCAGGCGCAGTCCCTGGCTTCCTTGGCAGTTTATGTTGGCTTCTTCCTTTTGGCTTTCTTTTCGCCCAAAGCTCTTGTAAAACCCATGCATATGGCCAGCTCGCTGCCAGTGTTCGCAGGTGGCGCACTGCTTATTGCCGCTCTCTACCTTCCCCAATGGCGCCTAGCGCTCGTAGCCATCGCAGGCGTGCTCATTGGTGCTGGCTCGGCCCTGCTTTCCTTGCTGTGGGCCCGTTATTTCTCGGCCGTCTCCATGGACCATGGCAACTTTTACCTTCTATGCGGCACCCTCCTCGCACCTATCGTCTTCTTTGGGTTTTACCTGGTTCCCCTTGCGGTGCGCGTGTTTCTGATGCCCCTGGTTTTTGTGCCGCTGTGCGGTCTGGCAGTGCTGCTGTCTTATCGTGGCCTGTCAAAAGAGATACCCATCTTCCAGGACGAGCCCGCTAAGCACATCCACACCTATCGCCACTTCATAAGCACCTATTGGCGCAGCGCGTTAGCCATTGGCGCTTTGGGCTTCGCATCGGGCCTCACCCGCGCCGCCGCCCTTTCCGACTTCGCCATGAGCGACATCACCAATGTGGCCTCCCTGGGTGGATCCCTGGTCTCAGCAGGCATTTTATTGCTTTTCTGGCAACGTCATTCCTTTACTCTTAATCTGAACAGCGTTTACAAGTTCTGTTTTCCCTTATTTGCCATTTTTCTAGCAGTTTTGCCTTTCATGAACGAAGGCCGCATTTTTCTAGGCGCCAGCGCCCTTTACATGCTTTTCTCGGTAGCCCTCATGGTCTTGATGCTTCAGTCAGCGCAAATCTCCCGTAACCGAGGCAACAACCCCTTTGTGGTTTATGGCTTCTTTGGATCCATTGTAGGCGTACTGCAAAATACCGGTTTTATTCTCGGCCACCTTATGGAAAAAGGAACAGCTTTGGACAATGGCAGCCATTTTGGCATCGCCGTAACCGGTTTGCTTGTTCTCTCCCTGGTGCTTTACCTGTATTTCACCGGCTTCGAGGGAGGAAAAACCCAACCATTGCCCCAAGATAACGTGGAATTCATTGCCATGACCATGGGTGCCCCCCACAGGGTTCCCCTGCAGCTGCCCGTCTTCACCGAAAGCGACATCTTAATCGTGGAAGCGCAGGAGATTTCCCCTTGCCAAGAGCAGCAGAAATCTATCCCAGCCGAAGATGCCACCGATGTATCAACTTATCGCGACCTAGTGTCTAAGCGTTGTCAGAAAGTGCAGGAGCGCTACCGTCTAACAAGCCGCGAGGCCGAAGTGATGGAATTCATCGTGCGCGGATACACTGTTGCCCAGATTGCCCAACAGTTTGTGGTTTCCGAAAATACCGTGCGTACCCACTATAAGCACATTTACGCCAAACTGGATATTCATAAGCGCCAGGAGCTTATCGCCCTCATCGAGCGTGAAGACCAGGATTAGCAAATAGCCTGATCATCTGTTAACTTTTGCATTAGAAGCATTCGCGCAGAAGCATCTCGTTGAATTCATCAGACGTGTAAATATCCCACTTCTCGAAGGTGCGCTGCACCGTGTGGCCACCACCTTGGGCATAGCGGGCTGCATTTTTACAGAACCAGGTCTGACTGCGCAGCACCGAAACCGCCAGCCAGGCTTGGAAACGAGCATCAAAGCTTCCCCGATCGAATCGTCCATCTACTGCCGCCCAGTATTCCTCCAGGAAAGCCTGTATGTTTTCCCGCGGGAAAAGGTAATTGCTGTCCCAAAACGTGGTGCTTGGCGCCACGAAAAAGGCCAGGTCTTGGGCAACCTCTCCAATAATGGGACGCTCCCAATCAACGAAGGTGCCCACGGGGCCTTGCGGCAAATTGCGCTCACCCTCCGGCAGCAGCAGAAAATGCGACGCCAGCGTTTCGGTGTTCACAATATGCCCGCCCTCAGCGGCCGCAGGCGCAGCATCCATCGCCGCCTGAGTAGCCGCAAAAAAGCGCTCAATCCAACGAGTGTAACGGGGATCTTCCAGCGAGGTCCCCCGGTATGCGGCAAACCTATCGACGCATTCGTCAAAAAGCTGCTGTAGCGGGTCGGCAGGGCGAAACAGAGGGCAATCCTGGGCCACGGGCACTGCGTGAACATTAGCCATAAGCAGCGCCGCGCATTGCAAATCGTTAGCTCCCAGATTGTCGAAATCCAACTCTTGACCAAGGCAGAAGCTTTCCACCAGCACACCTTTTCCCAAGGCAGCGGCGGAATCATCCACGTACAAAGGCAGCGGCGCGCAACCACTTCCCTCAAGGGCCTTCAGCGCTGCAAACTCATAAGCAACCTGATTATCATGGAAAGGCTGAGGCACCCGATTCACGCGCAGCACAAACCGTTGGCCACCTGGGATGCCAAACACATAATTCTCGTTGTGCTCGCCTTTTCCTAAGGTTTCCACCTGCAGCAATGAATCGGCCGGCAAGCCCAGCCCATCAAGCAACGCCTGATTGATAGCCAGGTAATCCCGAACCTCCTGAACTTCTCCCGTCAAAGCCATGACTCTTAGCTTCGGGCCGCGTGCTCGGGGTTAATGGTGATGGTCTGGAAACGCTCCTGCATAAAGGCGTCGTTAAAGTTTTCTGCATAGAATTTATCGATGTTGCTCACAGGGGGCTTTCCCGCCACGCGAGAATACCAGCAGTCCAGCGCCTGAACAGTCATAAGACAATTCACCGACATGAGCACGGCGCAGATGGTCGTAATAATCACGCGCCTGTTCCACGGAATCATGTTGATGAGTTTCAGCAGCCCCGGAAGCAGAAGTTTGATCCATACCACGCCCAAAACGCCGAACATGGCCGCATACAGCGGACAAGTACGGCCATCAAAGAGCCAGCCCAGCCACTGGTCATGGTAATCCCAAGCAACGGCGCCAAAGCCAATTTCCATAAACCAGCTGGTAAAGTACTCAAAAGCGCCGCCAATTACCGTGCACAGGGCAAAAATCAGCAGGATGTTCTTATCCTTCATGCGGTTGAGGAAGATGGTCATAAGCACAGCACCGAAACCGTAAATGGGGCTGAAGGGGCCAAAAAGCACGCCTGCACGGTCTTGATATACGCCCGGATCAACCACTACCATGTGGAAAATAAGCTCCACCACAAGGCCCAGGAAGCAGCACACCACAAACGTCCAGAAAATGTTAAAGAAGTCCAGGCGAATGAAGCCGTGGCCCTTATCGGCCAGGCCCAGGGTGCCATTTTCCGCACGAGCTTCCAGGTCAAGGTCGCGCAAGCCGCGACGCAGGCGCTCTCCACGTTCCATAGCGGGGTTTAGGTAAATGGAGAAGCCCGCCAAAAAAGCAATGGTGATCAAGTTGTCGAACAAAGGCGCCTGGGTGCCCTCGAGCATGATATCGCAAACGAAGCCCACCGCCGTAACAGCAATAATCACGCGCAGCAAGGCGCCCGCTTTGGCGCGGCGACCGCGCAGAAGGTGAACGCCAGTGATGAAGTTCAGTACAGCCTGCACGGTAAAGCACACCACGCCGATAACCGCAACAACAATAGTTGAAACCGTATAGCTCTTAACGCCCAGCTCCGCCATAACCATTTCGGGTTCAGTGAAAAAGGCCAGGGCAAAGGAAAAGAAAACAGCTTGAGCGGTAAAAGCGGCAAGGACGCCCACCAGAATAAAGCCAACGGCAAAAATGCGCACTGGCCACGGCACGCGGCTAAACTTCATGGCGTGGGTGCCACCCTTGGAGGTTTTCAGAATCTCCTTGATTTCGGCCTTGGTGAAAACTTTTTTCGCCTGACGCTTTCGCGCGGCTTCCAAGATGACGTCAACGTCTTCATCGGACAGGTCGTCATCCTCGACCAGCTGTGCGGTCAGAGCGTTTACATCAATGAGCTCCTCAACCTGTTCGGGCTGATTTTCGGGCATTTCTTTCATTTCTTCAGCGCGTGTTTCTTCCATAATGTCCCCGATTGCTTTAGAACTTCTTCCGTAAAAACTTGGGCAAACGGCTCTTGATGCCTTCTGTCATAGTATCAGATGATTGACTTTGACACGATGCAATCACCTGCTGAAAGCGCTCTTCCCCGGTTGCCTCAAAAAGCTCAGTGGCTAAATCTTGAGCCGCAAACAAATACTTCATGCGGCCAATAGATCCAACCCCTTCTCCGCTGGCAAGCTGAAGATGGGCCTCCATAAGGGCTTCTTTTGCCTGCAGCGAGTCGCCCTGGGCCGCTTCGGCCAACGCGGGATCAATACCTGTCAATTGCTTTGCCATTGCTTACACCCACGCAATCATAATGCCGAAGCCTTCGTAGGCGATATCAAGATGCTTGCCCGTGAAGGGAGTCTTGATGCGGCCATTGAGTACCGAGGTCTTTTCCTCGGTCAGGGCGCCCATATCGTTGCTGGCGTAAGTCTCGGTAGCCAGCTCGGCGATATCTTGGAACGGTTTCTCCATCACCTGGGACGAAACCACAACCTTGCCTTTTTCGAAGATGGTGAAGGTTTGCCCTTGGATGAAGAAAATCGCACCCGTGGCCAATGCCGCGCCCAGCGCGAAAATAATCAGGTTTTTAATAAACTTCACGGGCTTCCCTCTCCTCTGGACAGCAGTCGTATTCAGTATAGGGCATGCAGCCCTTCGCCTCCATTCAATTACCAATTTGTTGAACTGCAAGCGCCTCTTGACAAGGCCCTTAGTACTTCTTGGAAGCGTTTTGATAAATACGACTGAGGCATTCCTTCAAAAAAAGAAGACCCTCGCACATGCGAAGGCCTTCTCTGTCGAAAGCTTAGTCAAACAGGCTCTTTTGATCCTGCTCGCGAATAGGAGCGCCCGGAGACGGCAGCGAAGCTGCACGGAAGCGATTCGCATCAACGTTAGCCCCGATGAATTCCTCCACCTGGCCCACCGCCAGCACATGGCGCGTGCCTTTAACGGTCATGGCCTGAACGCCCTGGGTATTGTTGGTGGTCTTAATGCGCAGAAGCTCGGTGTTGAAGCACAGCACGCGATTATCGCTGGTAGCGAAGGCAACGTCGCGCTCCTCCGTCAAAATATAAGCCTGCAGCAAAGGCGAGCCCGTGTAGATGGCGTTCTTCAGCTTCTTGCGGTTTTGCTTGGTGGCATAGCCGGAAAGAGCCACGCGGGAAGCGCGGCCGTTCTCAAAGCAGAACAGCACGCTGGCGCCGTAATCGCCCGGGTCCAGCACCCAGGTAACCACTTCGCCCGGCTCCATCTGCAGCTCCGTAGGCAGGAAGCCGCCCAGCTGAGCGCTCTTGGTGTCTTCGAAGGCGGCCACCTTGCACTTGTAGCATTGACCCAAATTGGTGAACACCAGCAACTCATTGACGTTGTTGGACTCAAACTCAATCCAGGGGGCATCGCCGTCTTTGTATTTCAGCTCGGCGTTGGCACGCAGCACGCGCTCGGTGAGCTTCTTCAGGTAGCCTTCGCGAGAAATCTTGATAACCACCGGATAAGGCTCAACCTCAGGCTCGGTGTTCACCCGAACAACCTCTGCGGGCTCAACCAAACCAGTTTTACGCGGCGTCACATATTTCTTGTTCACCGCAGCCAGCTCATTGTAAATGACCTTCTTGATATTCTTCTCGCTGGAAAGAATCTTGTTCAGCTCGGTAATTTCCTCTTCCAGCTTGGCAATGTCCTTGGTGCGATTCAGGATATATTCCTCGTTGATGTTGCGCAGGCGAATGTCGGCCACAAATTCTGCCTGCACACGGTCGATGCCGAAGCCTTCCATTAAGTTGGGCACAACCTCAGCCTCCAGCTTAGTGTGGCGGATGATGTCCACGGCCTTATCGATGTCCAGCAAGATGGCCTCAAGGCCGTGCAGCAAATGCAAGCGCTCGCTTTTCTTGTTCAGGTCGAAGGTCACACGGCGACGAGTGCTTTGCACGCGCCACGCCACCCATTCCTGCAGGATGGTGCGCACGCCCATGACGCGGGGGTAGCCGTCCACCAGCACGTTGAAGTTGCAGCTGAAGGAATCTTGCAAGGGCGTCATCTGGAACAGCTTGGCCATAAGCTGCTCGGGGTCTACGCCGCGTTTGATGTCAATGGCAATACGCAGGCCGCTCAGGTCGGTCTCATCGCGAATGTCGGTGATTTCCTTGGCCTTGCCCTCCTTGGACAGCTTCACAATGCGGTCGATGATCACGTCGGTCTTGGTGGTATAGGGAATCTCGTACACCTCAATGATGCGCTCATCAGGCAAATAGCGCCAGCGAGAGCGAATCTGGAAGCTACCCGTGCCCGTTTCGTAGATGCGCTCCATTTCCGAGCGCTTGTACACAATCTCACCGCCCGTGGAAAAGTCAGGGGCGGGCATGTACTCGAACAAATCGCAGTTGGGGTCTTTCAAGTACGCCATGGTGGCGTCGCACACTTCGTTTAGGTTGAAGCCGCAAATATCGCTTGCCAAAGCCACGCCAATGCCCTTATTGGCGCTGACCAGCACGTTGGGGAAGGTGGTGGGCAGCAAGCGGGGCTCCTGCATGGCGCCGTCGTAGCTATCCACGAAGTCCACAGGGTTTTTGTCGATGTCTTTGAACAGCTCGGCGCAAATGGGCGAAAGCTTGGCCTCGGTGTAACGGCTGGCAGCGTAGCTCATATCGCCGGAATAGTACTTGCCGAAGTTGCCCTTGGAATCAACGTACGGGGTCAGCAAAGCCTCGTTGCCCGTGGCCAAGCGCACCATGGTTTCGTAGATGGCAGCATCACCATGAGGGTTCAGCTTCATGGTTTGACCCACAATGTTGGCGCTCTTCTGGCGGGCGCCATTCAGCAAGCCCATCTTGTACATGGTGTACAGCAGCTTGCGGTGAGAAGGCTTGAAACCGTCAATTTCAGGAATAGCACGGCTCACATTCACGCTCATGGCGTAGGGCATGTAGTTGGTCTCTAGGGTCTGGGTAATGGGCTGGTCCAATACCTCGGAATGCAAACCAATGACATTGGGGTTGTTCACGCGGCGCTTTACCGTTTCTTTCTTCGTTTTCTTTGCCATGACTCCCCCCTTCTACTGCAGATCCAGCTGGTCCAGATACTCTTTGCCGTGCTCGGCAATGTGGCGCTTGCGGCCCTCATCATCGGTGCCCAGCAGCAGGTTAAACATGGATTCCATGCGCACCACGTCTTCCGGCAGTACCTTGATCAGGCGGCGCGTCTCGGGGTTCATGGTGGTCATCCACATCATGTCCGGATCATTTTCGCCCAAACCTTTGGAACGGTTGATGCTGCACTTCTGGTCGCCAATTTCCTCCAAATACTGAGCCTTTTCCAACTCGGTGTAGGCAAAGTAGGTCTTGTCCTTGCAGTTGATCTCGTACAAGGGAGATTCCGCGATGAACACGTAGCCCTCCTGGATCAGCGTGGGCACCAGGCGGTACAGCATGGTCAAAATCAGGGTGCGAATGTGATAGCCGTCAACGTCGGCGTCCGTGCAGATGATAACCTTGCTCCAGGTCAGGTTGGCCAA
>JAQXTF010000086.1 GCA_029219345.1 Eggerthellales bacterium | reverse complement strand
CCCGAATTCGTGCCGGTGTTTGAGCCCAGCGCCATCTTCGCCATCACTCTGATCTTCCTGGTGTCTGCCACCGAGACCATCGGCGACACTTCCGCCTTGGCTCAGACCGGCCTGAAGCGCGACGTGAACGATAAGGAGCTTTCTGGCTCCATTGCTTGCGACGGCTTTATCAGCTCTCTTTCCGGCGTATTCGGCTGCGTGCCCATTACCTCCTTCAGCCAGAACGTGGGCCTGGTTGCCATGACTGGCGTTGTGAACCGCAAGGCCATCGCTACGGGCGCCGTCATTATGATTCTGGCTGCCTTCATCCCCGTAATCAGCACCTTCTTCTGCACGTTGCCCTCTGCGGTTTTGGGCGGCTGCACCATCATGATGTTCGGCAATATCATCGTTGCGGGCTTCCAGATGATCGGCAAGGCCGGCTTTACTCAGCGCAACATCGTCATTGCTGCTATCAGCCTTTCCGTGGGCCTGGGCTTTACCAGCGTTTCTGCCATCTTCGTGAACTTCCCCTTGCTGTTCCAGGACGTGTTTGCCGCTAACTGCGTGGCTGTGGTGTTTGTTGTGGCCGTCATCGCCAACTTGGTGTTGCCCAAGGATATGAGCATCGATGGCTCTGAGGGCGAAAACGCCTAACGCGATTGAAATATCAGATTCTGCTCGTGACGTGGCCTTTTGCGGGAAATCCCTGGCGGAAGACCGCGTCACGCGTTTTGGCGGCCAAGGGGCCCATGACCCTGCCGCCACGCCTTATTTCGTGCTGGAAGAGCTGCTTGGCAAGCTTGACTTGCGGGAAGGCTCCCATCTGCTGGATGTTGGCTGCGGACGAGGCCGCGCGTTGGCCTATTTCGTGCAGGCGGGGTTGCCGGGGCGTATGACAGGAGTGGAGCTTGATCCGTCCCTAAGCGCTCAGGCTTTTGCCTGGAGCAAGGAATATGACCAGGTAGAAGTGGCGCAGGGCAGCGTTTTAGAGTTGCCGCTGGCTCAGTTCACTCATTTTTATCTATTCAACCCTTTTGATAGCGTCGTGCTGGTGCCCTTCTTGGAAAAGATCGAGAAGGAATGCGCCAATCCCATAAAGGTACTGCATATGTCCGATAATGGAGAAACCTATTACTATCTGGGCAAACCCGGCTGGCAGCTGCTTGATCAGGGAGAATTCCAGATGCATCAGGGCGTTCAGGTGTATGGGTGCCCCCAGCACTGGAGCCTATGGGCTTACGAAAGGCAAGAGAAATAGATTATGGCAATAATCGTTCGTGCGTATGAACCCTGCCGTGCGCGCAGACTTGCGTGGAAAAGGCGTTGGTCGTGCTTTGGTGGCCGACTCTTTAGCGCAGGTGGCACCTTGCGGATTTGCGTCTATGCAGTTCAATGCGGTAGTTGATAGCAATAAGGCCGCTCTTCACCTGCATGAAAGCCTGGGAATGCAACGTATTGGCACCATTCCAGGGGGTTTTCGCAACGGCGATGGCGAAGATGAGGATATGCATATTTTCTTCTGGCGCCCCTGATTGCTTGACCCGAGGGCTTGAAACAAAAAAGAAGGAGCAGCGGGATGAGGAAGTCCGCTGCCCCTTTGTCTAGGGGGGATAAAAACTATTTGGTTGGCTAGTTCAAAATGGCAACAGCGCCTTGATAGTTCAGCTCAAGAATGGCTGCTTCAGCAATGGCGTCAATATCGCCTTCGGCTCCGGTTTTCACAGTGTGAATAGATTGATCGCCGTTTAAAGAGGTGATAGAGGCTTCAACACGGGAAACGCCGTCTTCAATGGTAGCCTGAACAAATACGGTTGCCTTATCGCTCTGGAAAGCGTCCATAACCTTTTGTTCTGCCTCGGGGCAACGGGTAGCGTTTTCGGAAATGATAACCATATCTCCTCTTCTCTCTCAAAAATTTTGATACAAAAACCTTAGCTTGATATGCAGCAAAAGAGCAAAATAGTCCAATTACATATTGCAGACATATCAGCTTATGTGTTCTTCGATAATTAAAACTCTAATACCAAATAAGATTGAAGAGGTGCGGGAGGGCCAAGTTGCTTACTTTTATGCCCTTTTAGTAAAATGATCTTTCAAGTTGGGAGAATTACTGACTTGAATTTCGCTGTCCATAGCATGAAATTACAGGCAATTTGTTCAAAAACGCTTATAAATTAACGTTTAAATAGGCCAGGTAAACAATCGTCTATCCTAGTGCCATGAGGGTAGATTTTGTGTTTATAATTGTGGAAAATAGGCGTTCTTTACGTTTAGTAAAATACTTAGAATCGCAGATATTTCATCTCTCAGTTTCCTTTTGCCCTTTTTTAAAATAGAGCAAAATAATGCTATTGCTATATGAAAGACTTTTAACAAAAGCCGCGCCGCGAACGCGATACAATGAATCGCAAGTGTTTTGAAGCCGTTGGGCGTGCCCCGGCTTTTATGCGAAAGAGGTTCGTGGTGACAGATAAAACCCTGCTGGAAGCTCCTTATGTAGTAGAAATGGTGCGTACCTGCACAAATATGTACGCCCACGGCTGGGACGAGCGCAATGGCGGTAATATTTCGCTCCTGCTTTCCGAGGAAGAAGTAGCGCCTTACGTTGACGTGAATAATGTGCTGCGCCAGTTGCCCATTGGCTTCGTGGAGCCTTCCCTTGCAGGCAAATATTTTCTGGTCACGGGTACGGGCAAGTACTTTAAAAACGTTCAGTATGATCCTGCGGCAAATTTGGGCCTTATTCGTATTACCGCAGATGGAGCCACGGCTGAGCTGCTGTGGGGCTTTACCGATGGGGGCACTTTCACTTCTGAGCTTCCGGCTCATCTTATGAGCCACGCCGTGCGCTTGTCTGCTGATCCCAATGCTCGCGTGGTTATGCACTGCCATCCTGCAAACATTTTGGCTATGACCTACGTCCATAGCCTTGACGAGCGCGAATTCACTCGCACGCTATGGCAGATGTGTACGGAATGCGTTTTTGTTTTCCCTGATGGCGTTGGGGTTTTGCCCTGGATGTGCTGCGGCACTACCGAAATTGGCCAGGCCACGGCAGAAAAGATGCGCGAATGTCGTTTGGTGGTTTGGGCTCAGCATGGCATCTATGCAGCAGGCTCTTCTTTGGATGACGCCTTTGGCCTCATTGAAACGGTGGAAAAGGGTGCGGAAATCTATCTGAAGGTTGCGCACTTACCACGCTTGAACACCATTACCGATGCGCAAATGCATGAACTGGAAGCGCGCTTTGGCGTAAAAGCCCGCGAAGGCTTCCTGGACTAGAGGCCGCCATGACCAGGGGTTATTTGGCTGTTGACGGCGGCGGTTCCTCAACTGAGTTTTTTCTTGTTAACGACAATGGTCACGAGCTGTTGCGCTTTTTTGTGGGCTCAACCAGCATAAAGTCGGTGGGCGCGGAAACGGCTTGCGCCAACATCTTCGCCGGCGTGCGCCAGCTTTTCGCCTTTCTGGAAGAGGCAGACGCGGCTCCTGCGGAAGTGTGGGGCGTGTGGGGCCTATCAGGTTGCGATAGTGCTGCTGACCAGGCTGAATACGAAGCCATGCTCACTGCGGCTGGCCTTGATTTGGTGTACCACCGCGTGGTGAATGACTCTTTGCTGGCGTTGCGCGCCGTAACTGAGGGCTCGGGTATTGTGCTCATTTCGGGTACGGGTTCCATTTGCGTGGGCGTTGACAATTCTGGGCAAACGGTTCGCCTTGGTGGCTGGGGTTATCAAGTGAGCGATTTGGGGTCAGGTGCCTGGATTGGCAGCCAGTTGCTGCGTGAAGCTTTGCTTTTTGACGATGGATGTCGCGAAGACGACCCCGCCTTTTCTCTGGTGTACCAACAAGTGGGCTGTGAAAGGGGCGAGCTGGGCCCTGCTGTGGCGCGTATGACTCATGCCGATCAGTGGGCTTCCTTCGCGCGCATTGCCCTGGAGTGCGAACAGTCACCTTTATGCGATAAAATAGCAGGTCAGGCTGCAGAATACCTGGTGGGCTATGTGAGCGCCGTGACATCGCGAATGTTTAAAGACCAACCTTTCATGGTGGTTTTGGCTGGCGGGTTGTTCAAATCGAAGACCTTTGCGCAGCGAGTCTTGAACCTTCTTGATGCGCCTGCCCAGGTGCTTTGCGTGTCACCGGTGCTGGGAGGCATCGCCATGGCAAAGCATGAGGCTGAACGCTGTTTTTAGCCATTTTTTGACACGCGCTCCACCAAAGGAAACCATTTGCCTATTTGGTAATAATTTTCTTGTTGACGTAACACTCGTCTGATATTATTGGTAACACAAGTTCAGAAAACGTATTACCAATTCCACAAAAGCGAGGAACGTTATGAGCACCATTTCCCGTCGTAGCTTTGTAAAAATTGCAGCTGGAAGCGCCGCAGCTCTGTCTTTGGGCGGCGTTTTGGGAGGTTGTGGCAATGGCTCTGCATCCAGCGCCTCTGCGGCCGCTTCGGCCCATGGGGCAGATGAGGTTGTCGTAACCATGACCACCAGCAGCGAACCCTCTGCCGGCTTTGACCCCTTTTATTCATGGGGTTGCGGTGAGCATGTTCATGAGCCTCTCATTCAGTCCACGCTGGTTACCACCGATACCAACCTGCATTTCGTGAACGACCTGGCTACTGACTACTGGTGCGGTGATGACCGTCTGAGCTGGACTTTCAATATTCGATCTGATGCAAAGTTCACCGACGGCCAGCCTCTGACCGCTAAAGACGTTGCCTTTACTCTGAATGGCATCAAAGATTTCGAAGGCTCTGAGCTGGATTTGACTTACATGAAGCAGGCTCGCGCAACCAGTGATACCCAGGTGGTTATTGAGCTGAACAAGCCTTTCAATGCGCTGTTGTACACCCTGGCTGTTGTGGGCATTGTGCCCGAACACGCCTACAACGCAACCACCTACGGCGCTAACCCCATTGGCTCCGGCCGTTACATGCTGGCCCAGTGGGATAAGGGACAGCAGGTGATTTTCACCGCGAACCCCAATTATTACGGCGAAGCCCCCAAGATCAAAAAGCTGACGGTGCTTTTTGTTGAAGAAGATACCTCTTTGGCTCTGGCTAAGGCGGGCAGCGTTGACGTAGCCTACACCGCTGCCACCTTAGCCGCCCAAACTCCTGCTGAATACGACCTGTTCAGGGCCGCTTCCGTTGACTGCCGTGGCATTTCGCTGCCTTGTGTTCCTGCGGGCAACACTCGTAGCGATGGCGGCGCCGAATATCCTGCCGGCAACAACGTGACCTGCTTCCCCGAGGTGCGCAAGGCCATTAACTACGCCATTGATCGCCAGGTGCTGGTGAATAACACCCTGGCTGGCTACGGCGATGTTGCTTACAGCGTGTGCGACGATCTGCCCTGGGGCTCTGATGATATGCGTGTGTCCACCGACTTGGGCAAAGCTGCGCAGCTTATGGCCGATGGAGGCTGGGTGAAGGGCGCTGATGGCATTTACGCCAAGGATGGTCAGCGCGCCGAAATCACCCTGTTCTATTCCGCCAGCGATTCGGTGCGTCAGGCAATGGCTAATGAGTTCATGAATCAGATGAAGGCTTTTGGCATTGACGTAGCAATCAAGGGCTCTGGCTGGACCACCGACCCCGATGGTTTGTACGCGCATCAGTTCAGCGACCCCATTGTGTGGGGTTGGGGTGCCAACAGCCCCACACAGCTGTACGACCTGACCTACGGCGCCGGCTTTGGCAATTATGCCGTGTACGAAAACGCTACGGTGGACGCCCATCTGGACGCCGCATTGGCTACCGCCACGGTGGAAGAATCCTTCGATGAGTGGAAGAAGGCTCAGTGGGATGGCCAGCAGGGCATCGCTCCTCAGGGCGGCGCTTCTTGGGTGTGGCTGGCCAACGTGGACCATTTGTACTTTGCCAAGAAGGGCTTGAAGATTGCTGCCCAGAAGCCTCATCCTCACGGTCATGGCTGGTCTCTGGTGAATAATGTTGACCAGTGGTCTTGGTAACACGATTTGCAAATTCGTATATACTATAGGAAGGGCTCGTTAAGGGCCCTTCGTTGACGAAAGAGAGATATGGCCAAGCTTATAGGAAAACAACTGCTGAAATTCATCGCGCTCATGTTTGCCGTGAGTGTTGTAGTGTTTTTCCTGGTGGGCCTTTCTCCCATTGATCCCGTGCAGGCCAATGTGGGTCAGGCGGCCTATGCGGCCCTGAGCCCCGAAAAGAAGGCTGAATTGGCCACATACTGGGGAACGAACCTGCCCATTTGGGAACGCTACCTTAACTGGCTTCTAGCGGCCTTGCAGGGCGATTGGGGCATATCCCTACGCTTCAACCAGCCCGTCACTGCTGTGTTGGCCCAGCGTGCCGGCAATACCTTGCTGCTTATGCTGGTGGCCTGGCTTTTGAGCGGTGTCATTGGTCTTTTCATGGGCATTGTGGCCGGTATGAAGAAGGGGAGCGGCTTTGATGCTTTCGTAAAGGGTTACTGCTTCGTTTTAGCCAGCACGCCCACGTTCTGGTTTGGCCTGATCATGCTTATGATTTTTGCTGTATGGCTGGGATGGTTCCCTCTGGGTTTCTCGGTACCTATTGGTAAAAGTGCTGCCGATGTGACCCTTGCCGATACCCTGTACCATTTGATTCTCCCTGCGGCTACTTTGTCTATTGTGGGCGTGGCCAACATTGCCCTGCATACCCGTGAAAAGACCATCGATGTCATGGAAAGCGACTACATTCGCTTTGCCCAAGCTCGTGGTATGAGCCGCTGGCAAGCCCTGCGCACCCACGGCCTGCGCAATTTGCTGCTGCCGGCCATTACGCTGCAGTGCGCCTCCATCTCTGAAATCTTCGGTGGCTCGGTTTTGGTGGAGCAGGTGTTTTCCTATCCCGGCCTGGGCCAGGCGGCCGTAACTGCGGGCATTGGCGGAGATGCGGCCCTGCTGGTGGGCATTGCCATGGTTTCGGCCGTTATTGTGTTTGGCGGCAACTTGCTGGCAAACATTCTGTATCGCGTGGTTGACCCCCGCATTCGCCAAGGAGGTGATGCCCTGTGACCAACGAGGAAATTAAGCAAGCCCTGGGCGCAGCACCCACCGGCCACGAGCATCATGACCACAAAAACCGTGCCTTTGTGTTCCATTCGCCCTTGAAAGTGAAGACGGGTAATCGTAAGAAATCCCTGATAGTGAGTGTATTGTGTCTGGTTGCGCTGGTGCTCATTGCCGTGGTGGGCGCGCTGCTCATGACTCAGGCGTCGGCCACCGATCTTTCCGTGAAGAACCAAGCTCCCAGCCTGTCCCATCTGTTTGGCACCGACCAGCTAGGCCGCGACATGTTTCTGCGCACGGTTTCGGGTCTTTCCACCAGCATTGGCATTGGCCTTATTGCGGCGGCGGTCTCTTCTGTTATCGCCTTGGTGCTGGGCAGTGCGGCGGCCTTGGGCGGCAAAAAGATTGACACCTTTGTGACCTGGCTTATTGACCTGATGATGAGCGTGCCCCACATTGTGCTGCTTATCTTGATCTCCTTTGCCCTGGGAAAAGGTTTTATTGGTGTTACCGTGGGTGTGGCCATTACCCATTGGCCCAGTTTGTGCCGCGTTGTGCGCGCCGAAGTGCTGCAGGTGAAGCAGAGCCGTTACGTGGCGGTTGCTCGCCAAATGGGCCAAAGCTCCGTGCAAATTGCTTTGCGCCATATTCTTCCTGCGGTATTCCCCCAGCTGCTGGTGGGATTGATTCTGCTGTTCCCTCATGCCATCCTGCATGAAGCTGCTATCACCTTCTTGGGCTTTGGCCTGCCTCCTGAGATGCCCGCCATTGGCGTCATCCTCAGCGAAGCCATGAGCCACTTGTCCATGGGCGCCTGGTGGCTGGCCTTCTTCCCGGGCTTGGCTTTGGTGGGCGTTGTGATGTTGTTTGACGTTGCCGGCCAGTGTATTCGCTCACTGGTTGATCCTCATCAGGCACAAAGGTAGGTGAGAGCATGAGCGAAGAGGAAAAAGACCAGGTTATTGAAGGGCATGAGCACCATCATGACCATTCCCATGAGGCGGCTCATCACCACCATCTGCATGCTGCCCAAAGTCACCATACCCATGGCTACCATCTGCTGCAGGTGGAAAATCTCTCCATTGGATTCGATATGTACGAGCAAACGGGCAAGTGGACCAGCGCCCGCGCTTTTAGCCCCGTCATCCATGGGCTGAACATCTCGGTGCACGAGGGCGAGATTGTGGCTATTGTAGGCGCCTCTGGCTCTGGCAAGACGGTGCTGGCTGACGCCATCATGGGCCTCTATGAGCCAAATTCCCTAGTGGAAGGCACCATATACTTTGATGGCGTGGAGCAAACCACCGAAACGCTGGCTCAGCATCGCGGCCGTGAGATTGCCTTTGTGCCCCAAAGCGTGAAATCTCTGGACCCCCTGATGCGCGTAGGCAAGCAAATTGGCGGCACTGCGGAAAAGCGCGCCGAGCTCTTCCAGCAGTATCGATTGGACCCCCAGGTGGAGCGCATGTACCCCCATGAGCTTTCGGGTGGCATGGCTCGCCGTGTGCTGTTGTGCACCGCGCTGGTAAGCGACCCCAAGCTCATCATTGCCGATGAGCCCACGCCGGGTCTTGATTTGGAGCTGGCGGTGCAGGCCATGGCCGATTTCCGCGCTTTTGCCAACAAGGGCGGCGGCGTGCTGCTTATAACCCACGACATTGAGCTGGCCCTTTCCGTGGCCGATCGCGTGGCGGTGTTCCGTGATGGCACCGTCATCGAGGAAACCGCGGTGGCCAATTTCTCCTCTCCCGACACCCTGCAGGAAGAGTTTTCCCGCAGCCTGTGGCGTGCTTTGCCCGAGCATGAGTTTGCGGTGATCCCTATGGAAGAGGGGTGGCGCTAATGGCTCGTCTGACGGTGGAAAACCTGACCTTTGCGTACCCTGGTTGCGCCCCGGTGCTGCAAAACGTGTCTTTGCAAGTGGAAAGCCACGAGCGCGTGGCCCTGAAAGCCCCCTCAGGCTATGGCAAGAGCACCCTGTGCCAGCTTTTGGCGGGCTATTTGACTCCGCAACAGGGAAGCGTGCTGCTGGATGGAAAGAAGCCTCAGGCGGGTTCTGGGAAGCCTAATGCGGTGCAGCTTATCTGGCAGCACCCGGAGCAGGTAATGGATCCGTATCTACGCATGAGCGAATCGTTGGCAGAAGTGGGCGGCATCACCGAGGAGCTGCGTGTGGGTTTGGGCATTAAGCCTGAGTGGCTGACCCGTTTTCCCCATGAGCTTTCCGGCGGCGAGCTGCAGCGTTGCTGCATTGCCCGAACCCTTATGTGCCGGCCCCAGTTCATTATTGCCGACGAGATTTCCACCATGCTGGACGCCATTACCCAGGCCCAAATCTGGCATTTCCTGCTGGAATACACCCAGAACAACGGCGTTGGCCTGGTCATGGTCACTCATTCGCCGGCATTGCTGCAGCGGCTCGCCACCCGCGTGATTGAGCTGTAACCTTTCTTTGTAACAACATTGAATAAGAGGAAAGGGGGAGCCATGAGCTCACCTTTTGGCGTTTCTGTTTTTGACCGCGGCGCTTTCACCGAGGGCAAAACCATGAGCCGCGTATCCTTTAACGCCCTGATGGGCTTGGTGCTGTGCTGGGGTTTTGCCGTGAACGCGGTAGCATCTTCATGCTGGCTATGCTGAATGTGTCCAATTACGTCATTCAATCGGCGTTCATCGCTACCGCCATTGTGTCTTTGGCCATGATCGTGGCATACACGCTGGTGCCCCATCATTTCGCCAAGCTGAGCCACTCGCTTTTTATCTCCCTGCTGGTGGGCATTGCCGCTCAGGTTCTGTGCGCGTTTCTGCTTCCTAGCATTTCGGGCATTTTCAACTGGGTCTTCGTGCTCATTTTCAGCGGCTACATTGGCTACGACTGGTACCGCGCCCAAAACGTTGCCCCCACGGCCGACAACGCCATCGACTGCGCTTGCGCCCTGTACATGGACATCGTGAACCTGTTCATTCGCTTGCTGCGCATTTTCGAGAAGAAATAAAGCGCCTGTTCAAGCGCGACTCGCTTCGTGTTATTCAGACTTTTCGGCATTCGTCCTTCGCGTGATCGCGTCTGGTTGACCCATGAGGCTATGAGCAGGCAGCTTCTTATGCAAAACTGCACGATATGTTGCCGAGCGAAAGCAAAAGGCCGAAAAATGGCGCCCTTTTATACAAGAATGAACGATTTGTTGCCAGTAAGAAGCGTCGGAAAAATTCTGACCTGGGAAAACGCCGAGCGCTTTCCCAAAAATCGCCTTCAAGTGGCAACTTATCGTTCGTTTTTGCATCTATAGACCCCAAATAGGCCACATCTGCTGTTCGGCGGCAACTTATCGTTCGTTTTTGCAAGCGGGTGAGGGGGAAAGCTCGCGAATAGGGAGCAACAAGAAGGGCCGCACCCCTTGCGGGATGCGGCCCTTCCGTACGTAGAGACGCTAATTACAGGCGATACAGGGGCACGGAGCCAATGTGGCCATCTTTGTCGGTGGCATCAATGGACAGCTCACGGCTCATGTAGCCTTCGGCCTCGAACCAGATCTTGTAGTTCTGGGCCTCAACCTGCTTGAACCAGAAGTCGCCGAAATCATCGGACTCGGTGGTTAGGATAACGCCGTCGGTCTGACCCTGGATGGTGATCTTGGCGCCAATGATGACCTCGTCTTCCTCGGGGTCGTATACTTCGCCGGCAACCCAACGCTTGGGCTGGTTCAGCACGTATACGTGGCCACCGGGAACGGCAGGCTCAATGCCTTCAAGCTCTTCGGCGAAGTCTTCGTAATCGCCAAAGCGAACACCCTCGGTGGGGCAAGCGTCAACGCAGCGAGGTGCGGTCCAGCCGTCATCCAGCAGATGAGCGCAGCCGGTGCACTTCTGTGCCAGGCCCAGGGGCTCATTCAGGTACACCATGCCGTAAGGGCAGGCGTTTGCCAGCTCGGGCTTGCCAGCGGCCTTTATGGGGTCGATGATGACCAGGCCGTCTTCGCGGCGATATACGGCCTCGGGAGCCATCTGCTCCAAGGGGCACTCGTCGCAGTGATGGCACAGCTTGAACTCGTAGGTCAGGTTGACTTTGGGAACGCTACCGTGAACGGTTTCTTCAATCCTGCCCCAGAACTGGCCGGTCATGGGCTGTTCGGCGGCGTAGCCTTCCCAAGAGGTCATGCAATGCTCGTCCTTGCAGGCAATCTGGCAGTTGTGACAGCCGTTGCAGCGGGCAATGTTAACAACAAATACTTTCTTTCCCATGGGATTATTCTCCCTTCACAATGCGGCAGGTTGCGCGGATACCATCGGCGGGATCGTACTCGCGACCAAACTCTTCCGGATACTGAGCGGCCAGGGCGAATACGTCCACCTTCTCAATGTTGGCCAAGAAGCCGTTGGTGATTTCGCCAGGAGCATTCTGGGAAGTGGTCTCACCAGGGCAAATGAGGTTGTTAGCGCCGCCGCGATCCAGACCGCCGGTGCCGGGAACAATGGCGTCAACGCGTGCGCCGTGGTCCTGGCTGATTACGTGGGGCATGATGCGCTCGGTTACGATGGCGCCACCCAGAACGCTGCCGCGCTCGTTGAAGATGCGGATGATGTCGCCGTCTTTGATGTTGCGGGCGCGTGCGTCAATGGGGTTGATCCACACGGGCTCGTACTTGTAGCCGTCGGGGCCGGTTACCTTGCACATGTCAATTTCACGCAGCCAGATGCAGTCGTCATGCTGAGCGTGTACGCGGAAGCGAGGATGGTTGGATACAACCAGGAACGGATAATCCTTGCCGCGCTCGTTGGTCAGGCGCTCGTGCAGGCGGGGGCTCTCCTCAATCCAGTGGGGAACGGGCTGGCGCTCCATGTCATCGGGGAAGTTCTCGGCCAGGCCAGTGGCGTAGAACTCAATCTTGCCGGTGGGGGTCTTCAGAGGGTTGGCCTCGGGGTCTTCCAGGAACTTGTACATGCCAACGGGGTCATCCTGCCAATCGTCCTTGAAGGGAACGGGCAGGAAGCCCTTCTCCAGGAATTCCTCGTAGGGCATGTGCTGGTCGGCCTTGCCTTCTACGTAGCCAATCTTCTTCAGGGTCTCGAAGGAGGGCTCGCCGTAGTAGTAGTCAGGGGAGCCGTCTTCCAGGGTGCCCAGGCCAGCGGGGTAGCACCAGTTCTCCCACAGCTCCTTGGCAACGCCCAGCTTCTCAGCGATGGCCATAACGGCCTCGGAGTCGGAACGTGCCTCGCCGATGGGCTCGATGGCCTGCTCTTCGTTCAGGACCATGTCGTTTTCGCCGCAGCGGCTGGAGAAGATGATGTCGTCCTGCTCGAACATGGTGGAAACAGGCAGGATGATGTCAGCGAACAGGGTGTCGTTTTCCATCCAGGGATGCTGAACCAGCATGAACTCAATGGAGGGGTGACGCAGAGCATCCTGGTAGCGGTTGCCGCCGTTCCAGCAGGTGGACCAGCAGGGGGTGTCAGTCCAGATGGCGTGAATGCGGCTCTTGCCTTCCATGGGGTACTCGAAGGGCAGGAACTGGTCTTCGCGAGGCAGGCTGTTTACGGTGTGGCCATACCAGGTGAGCTTTTCGCCCTCGGGCAGCATGATGGCGTTGGGCAGCAGGGTCTGAGGAATGAATACCTCCAGGCCAGAGCCCAGTGCGTGGCCGGTGTAGGCAGCATGCATGGTGGAGTGCCACTGGCTGTGAGGCAGGGGGTTCAGGTCATCGCGGCCGAACAGGTTCCACTCCATGAGCTTCATCTGGTTGCGACCGGGCTTGCCCAGGCCCTGCATGGCCAGAAGGGCAACTTCCAGACGTGCGGGCTCATGGCTGAAGGCGGAACGGATGTAGCCGCCGCCGTTGCAGTGGCAGGTGGTGACCACGTGCTTGGCCCAGTAGCGAGCCAGGGCCTTGATCTGGCGAGCAGGAACGCCGCACTTCTCCTCGGCCCACTTGGGGGTCTTAGGTACGCCGTCTTCGCCGCCCATGACGTAGCGCTTGAACCAGTCAAAGCCAATGGTGTAACGGTCAAGGTATTCCTTGTCGTAGGTGTCTTCCTTAATCCAGATGTAGGCAATGGCCAGCTGCATGGCAGCGTCGGTGTTGGGAAGAACGGGAATCCACTTGTCGGCGTGGATGGCTGCGCCGTAGTTCACATCAGGGCAAATGTAGATTTGCTTCAGGCCAATTTCAGTCCAGAAGTAGCTGATCTTGGAGGAAATCTGGCCGCCCCAGCCCCAGGGAGTGGTTTCGGGGTCGCAGCCCTGGCAGATAACGCAGTCGGAATTCTTGGAGGTGTCAAGCAGCACGTTGGAAACCAGAGACTGCTGGCCAACGGGGTCCATGCCCCACATGTGCTTAGCGCCCCAGTACCAACCTTCCCAGGAGTCAGGCTGGCGGGCTTGGCAGGTGTAGCCGCCCAGAACGTCCATGAGGCGGGTGTTGCAGCCGTGGCAGGCATGCAGGGTCTTGTCTTCGCCGTGGCCGTCGCCCTGTACGTAGATGGAGTAGTTGCCGTAGGTGTCAATCAAGCGCCTGATTTCGCTGGCGATGATGTCGGTGGCCTCGTCCCAGCTGATGCGCTCGTAGCCGGAGATACCGCGGGTCTCAGGATGGCGCTCGCCATTGGGATCCCAGTCCACGCGCTTCAGCGGGTAGGGAACGCGGTTCTTGGAGTATACGCGGTTCTTGTAGGTGATTGCCAGCGGCGGAATGGTGGTTGCGGTGCCGCTGTAGAGCTTGTGGCCGTCAATTTCCAAGGTCCACGGGTTGATCTCTTCCAGCGAGTACTTCTTGTCCATGCGCAGCGGGCGAATTTGGGCAATCTTGCCGTCCTTCACGTCGACAGCCGTGGACTTTATGTGGGCAGGAAGGGAAGAATATGGCAACGCTTGCTATGGCCGCGCGGTGGCTCATGCTGGAACATGCGGCGGTGAATTGCGGAAACATGGCCAACTGGTCTTTCGAGTACCTGGATACGCCGCGCCATTGCGCTCCGGTTGCGGTGGGGGATGTGCGGCTGCTCACCGTGTTTGATGGAGCGGGCCTTGATGGGGCCGCCTTGGCTGATCAGCAGAGCGCTTTTGCCCCTTGCGTGTGCGTGCTTCCCCTTGAGGGGGCGCGCGATGTGCGCCCTGCACCGGGATGCATTGAGGTGGCCACCGATCGCACCCTCGATGAGGTGGTGCGCCTGCTGCAGCGGGAGCTTCTTCGCCTGCAGCAATGGGAAAGCCGCATGACCCGCAGCACCATCGCCCACGGAACCTTCCAGGATTTCATCGACGCGGGCGAGGGCATTATTCCCAACTACATTACCGTCACCGACTCCGCCTTCCGCCTTTTGGCCTACACGCCCTATCAGGTAAGCGATGACCCGTGGTTGATAGATTTGGTGGAAAAGGGCTACTTCAACAAGGAACAGATTGACCGTTTCCGCAGGTCAAATGCGCTTGCTCGCTGGGAGGCCCAGCGCATGACCGTCTATTCGGGCACCGAGCATTACGCCCAGTATCCCTTCATTAATCACGTGTTCCATCTGGATGACGGTTCCTTCGTGCGCATGGTCATGTCCCTTTCCAACGAGCCTTATTCCCAGGGTCTCTTTGACTTGTTTGAGGTTTTGGTTGGTCACATGGAAGACCTGATTGCCAATTCTCAGCGCACGCGTCGTGCGCGCTTTTCCCATAATGCCGATTTCCTTGCCAGCCTTTTGGCTGGTCAGCCCCAGAATTTGGAGTATGCGGCTGCTCAGGCTGACCGTTTGGGCATTTTTGCCGACACGCCCTTGGTGGTGTATGCGCTGCAGCCGGGAAAGGGGCAGGGGGCCAACCTGTGGTATCTGGCGGGCGAGATTAACCTGATGCTGCCCGATTGCTTGGTGGCCCGGTACGACGGATGCCTGTATGCGGCGCTGAAATGCTTGCCCTATAAGCTGGACGATGACATTACGCGCGCTGATAAACTAATGAATGACCTGGGAGAACGCTATAGCACGCAGGTGGGTCGCGGCGCGGTTACCCAAGGCTTGCGCTCGGTGGAGATGGCGGGCAAGCAGGCTCGGCAAGCCATTGAGCTGGCGCGAGCGGTGCAGCAATCGTCGCAGCTCAACACCTTCGATTCTTTGGTGGCCGCCTACTTGGTGCGGGGCGACCTGAGCGATGGCGCATTCGTACGCTACAGCATAGATCACGGTGTTCTGGGCGCGCTCAGGGCCAAGGACCAGCGAGATGCCACCAATGATGCTTCGTTCCTGCGCGCCTATCTTGATTGCGAGCGCCGCATTGAGGTGACGGCGGGTCGGTTGGGCATGCATCGCAACACGGTGCGGCAACGCGCGGCACGTATACAGCAAGAATTTGACCTTGACCTGGACGTATTTGAGACGCGCCAGATGATGAACGCCTGGTATGTGCTGGATGACATGGTTCGTTCGCTTCCGCAAGGCACTAGTTAAGCTTTTGAGTCGGGGGTCTATTCGTTGCTATCGGATGTGGTACGATAGCGTTGCTTAATCAATTAGACGCAATACAAGGAGAGGGAGTTGCATGATTGAGGAGACTTTTGAGTGCTTGCCGCGTGAGCGTTGCGAGCGCTACCTGGAACGCTTGGAAATGCCGTGGCCCGAAGTGCTGGACCGCGCCTACTTGGATTCGCTTATTGAGGCGCATCTGATGCACATTCCTTTTGAGAATTTCACTTCGTGCGTGTATCGCGAGCCGGTGCTCATTGACCTTGATTCCACCTACGAAAAGATTGTGGTGAACAAGCGCGGTGGCTACTGCTTTGAGATGAATTCCCTGTTCCTGGGCTTGTTGCGCGGCCTGGGCTACAACGCTTACCCCATTGGCGTGCGCCTGCTGCGCCCTGGCATGACCGTTGCCGGCGCCGTTTCTCACCGCGGCTCCGTGGTGGTGCTTGACGGCGTGAAGCATTACTGCGATGTAGGACTGGGCTCCGTGGCTTGCTCTCGTGCTGTCACCATGGTGGATGGCGCCGAGACTGAGACCTTCCTGGGCACCTTCAAGTACGAGGACCTGTGTGAAGGTTGGATGATGCAGCTGTACAAGGGCCACAATGAGGATGAGTGGCGCCAGGTTATGATTTCCGGCACCGTTCCCGCCATTCCTATTGACTTCCAGGGTCCCAATCAGAACATGCAGCACCCGCCTGCGCCGTTCTCCATCATGCTGATGACCCAGATTCTGACCCCCACGGGAACGTGCTCCATCAACAACGACATCCTGACCATTCGCGGTCCCGAGGGCAAGACCCAGACCAAGCTGGAAACCGCCGAAGACCTGCAAAAGGCCATGAGCGAGATCTTCCACGTAGACTTTGACCTGGATGTTTGCAAGCAGTGGGTGCCTAAGGAGTAAACCCGCAACAAATATTGCATGCAATGAGACACTTTGCCCTGAGCCAAGTGTCTCATTTTTTTAGTGGCGCTTGGGGAAAGTGGCGCGGGCCACGAAGTAGGAGGTTACAATGCAGATGATGCAGCACACGATGGTGACGTTGTAACCGAAAGCATCGTTGACCAGGCCCCATACCACGCTGAAGGTGCCAATGCCCAGGTCGTAAGCCAGGAGGAAAAGGCTGGTAGCAGCGCCATAGCGATGGATTGAGGAGTTCTTCACGGCAACCGACTGGTTTACAGGCATGTAGAAACCAGTGCACACGCCGTAGGGAATGGCGGCTGCGTACATGAGCAGGGGCTCGAAGTTGGCGGCCAGCAGCAGCGTAAAGCCCAGCACGCCGCACAGCATGGCGGGAAGCAGCAGCTTGATGGGGGCCACGCGGTCCATCAGGGGGCCGGAGAACAGACGGATGCACAGGGTAACGGCGGCGGAGAGCATGAAGAACACGCCTGCGCTGCCGGCGTTAATCTCCTCGGCGTACAGGCCCAGGAAGAAGATGACGAAGCCGAAAGCCGGGGTCATGATCAGCTGGGGGAGGGCGCCTGCCAGAGCCTTGGGCTCGAACACAGTGAGCAGCTTTTTCTTGATGCCGCGAGATGCCTCAATCTTTGCCAAAATGGCGGCGTATTCTGGGTCATCGAAGGTGCCGTCGGCGTCGCTCTGACCGCTGTTCTTGGCTTCCATCTTCTGACGATAAGCGCAGGTGGGAACTAACTTTTCAGGGTGCTTTTCGTAATTGATCAGCATGACCACGGCCACGCAGGCAACGCCAACGGCCAAGCATCCCGTAAACAGATTCGACGGGGGATTGGTGTCAACCAGATACAGGCCAAATGCTGGGCCCAGTGCGCTGGTAATGGCCATGCCCACGCCATTCAGAGAGATTCCCTCGCCCAAACGTTCCTTGGGCAGCACCTGCGCGCAGGCGGTAGCGATGGCCGTTACCGCAGCTGAGAAGCCAAAACCTTGCAAAGCGCGGGCAATGACGATGGCCGCCGTGCTTTGGCTAACCAGGGTGAGTCCTGCGCCGGCAATCAGAATGAGCACGCCCACCTTCATGACGGCGGTGGTGTGGCCTTTGTCCATAATGGGGCCAATAATCAGGCGAGTTACGGCGCCCGCGGCGGAGAACACCATAGCGATGATACCGGCATATGCGCTGGTGTAACCAATGCGCACAACATATACCGAGCTGCCGGTGTTCAGGGTGTTGGCAATAACGTAGGTCAGAAAATTGGCGGTAATCACCAGGGCGAAAGCCGCGGACCACAGCTTCACGGTAGAACGGGCGGGTTTCAGTGCTTCATCTTGTGCAGACATGCTTCTCCTTTTGCTTTTTGAACCGAATAATTATACGCGTTTGCGCCAATCGATTGTGTAAAACCGCTGCATACGGTGACAATGAGGGTGGTTGCGTATGCGGCGCGGCATGACGAAAACAAAACCGGTTCTCGTAGGTGCCGCCGTACTCGTCGGTGCGCTTATTGCAGTTGGGGGACGTGAACTCATGCAGCAGATAGCTGTGAGCAGCTAATTCGTCCTTATTTGCATAGGGATTTCCAATTTGGAAAAACCTGCTGTGCCCATAAGTTTCAAGGCGGCTCTAAGGTATAGAATGGGTTTGTATAACGGCGCATAAGAAGAGGTGCACTATGGCCAGAGCCACCAACAGTAAGCTGCGAACCTTGTCCATCATGCAAATGCTGCAGGACGAGACCGACGAAGACCATGGTCTGTCCATGAGTGCGATTCTTGCGCGCCTCTCCGAGCTGGATATGACGGCTGATCGCAAGACCGTGTACGCAGACTTTGATGTGCTCCGCGAGTTTGGCCTGGCCATTGGCACGGCGCAGCGAAATCCCGTGGAGTATTACCTGGAGCGCCGCGACTTCAGCCTAGATGAGCTCATGCTTATGGTGGACGCCGTGCAAAGCTGTCGCTTCATCACTCAAACCCAGGCTGACCGCATTTCCCGTAACCTGCGTCGCCTTGCGTCCGATTCGCAGCGTGAGAAGCTAGAGCGCCGCGTGCACGTGGATGCTCGCGCCCGGGGTCGCAACGATGCGGTGCTGGCTAACGTTGATGCCATCCATGCCGCCCTGCGCGAAAAGAAAAAGATTGGTTTCACCTACTGGAAGGTGGGCCTTGACGGAAAGCCCCATGCCCAGCACGAAGGGGAGACGTACGTGGTGACTCCCATGCGGGTGACTTTCTCCGAGAACCGCTATTACTTGACAGCTTTCGCCGACAAGCATCAAGCGGTGCGTGAGTATCGCGTTGACCGAATGCGTGACCTGGCGGTTCTTCCCGAAAAAGCCCATCGTTGCAAGGAAATTTCCGCCTATGAGTACCAGGTGCGCGACTCGCAGTTCTTCGGCAGGTTCGACGGCCCGGTTACCACGGTGACCATGCGCGTAGACGAATCCCTCATGCCCGAGGTTCTCGACCACTTTGGGGCGGAAGGCCATGTGACTCCGGGTCAGGACGGCGCGGCAAATGTGAGCGCCAGGGTGCGCGTGAGCCCGGCTTTTTTTGGTTGGATTGCCGGTCTCAACGGCCACGTTTCCATTGAAGCGCCTGCTACCCTTAAGGAAGAATACCGCTCTTACCTGCGAAAACTCATTGAAAGCTAGCCCGCGAACCGTAGCCACTGCCAGCAGCATGCTCGGCAGTCGTCCGCATCCCGGGATGAAAGCACCCGCGCTTGGGTGTCCAGGGCCCCTTGCCAGCTGCACATGGCGTTTCCTTCCCAGCGAATGACCAGGTCATATTCATCAAATCGGTAAAGCGTCAGGCGAATGGGCGCCCAATTGTTCTCTTCGCAGTCCCAGATGCGCCAGGCTTCCACGAAATCGTCAGTTTCCATGAGACGCGCAAGCCCCGCGCTTAGCCAAGCGGGGTCGGCGGGGGAAAGCTCGGTAAAGCTTTCTGACAAAATCAGCTTTCCATCGTGGTTGAAAACTGGCCCTGCGCAGCATGCATGAGGCACGGAACCCGATGCGTTGGTGGTTCCGAATAGCATGCTTGCGCCCTCATTCATGGCTTCCTCCTGTGTTGGTTTTCCGAACTGAGCGTATGGTAGGCGAGCGGTATGTTTTAGCGTGTCCAAATATAGGGACATACGGCCAATTTCTTGGCGGTTTTTCATGAAATGCCGCTGCGCGCGTATAATGAAGTGAGCATATTCTGAGCCCCAGGAGGTTAACCCATGGTCAATTTCATGAACGATTTGCGTGGCATCTATCGAGATTTCTACGGCGCCGATAAGGAGATGCCCAACGATGACCAGCTCATGGATATGCTCATGGGCGACAAGGCTTTGGAGCTCATGAAGCAGCTGGACGAACAGCTGCAGCAGGTGGGCAGCCGCGCATCTGACCTGACCAAGGCCGCAAACGCCATCAACGCCATCGACCGCTCCGTGGGCTTCAGCAACGCGCCGGTGCCCGCAACGGGGAAGGCCCCTGAGGCAAGCGCTACCGCCGGCAATGGTCCCGCGCCCGAGCCCGAAAAGAAGGAAGAGAAGCCTGAGCGCCCCGCCATGGACGAGCTGAATGACCTAGTGGGCCTGCAGAACATCAAGCACGATGTGAAAGAGCTTACCGCGCTGGCTAAAATCAAGAAGATCCGTGAAGAGCGCGGCATGAAAACTGCTCCCGTATCTCTGCATCTGGTGTTCTCTGGCAACCCTGGCACGGGCAAAACCACCGTGGCCCGCTTGCTGGCGCGCCTGTACAAAGAAGTGGGCATTCTTTCAAAAGGCCAGCTCATTGAGGTGGATCGTTCTGGCCTGGTAGCCGGTTACGTAGGTCAAACCGCCATCAAGACCCAGGAAGTCATCCAGAAGGCTCTGGGCGGCATCCTTTTCGTGGACGAGGCCTACGCTCTCTCCCAGAAGGACGACACCTTCGGCCTGGAAGCCATCGAAACCATCCTGAAGGCCATGGAAGACAATCGCGACGACTTCATTGTCATTGTGGCGGGCTACACCGAGCCCATGAAGAAGTTCGTAGAGAGCAATCCGGGTCTGAAGAGCCGTTTCAACAAGTATTTCGAGTTCCCCGATTACTCCGTGGACGAGCTGAAGGCCATCTTCGCCCAGCAGTGCACCCGCTACCAGTACTCCATGACTCCCGAGTCTGAAGAGAAGATTTACGGCATGATCGAGCAGATGGAGGCCAACAAGGGCCCCAATTTTGCCAACGCCCGCAGCGTGCGTAACCTGTTCGAAAGCGTCATAACCAACCAAGCTACGCGCATCAGCAACGATGACGACCTGACGGAAGAGGAGATTGTCACCATTCTGCCGGAAGACGCCGACGATATCGCGCTGCCTTGCGATGAGAAGAAGGCACCTCAGCGAGAAGTCACCCTGGAAGAGGCAGAGCAGGCTCGTGAAGACCTGATTGATTCGCTGGAGCAGCTTTCCGCCGCCATCCACCAGTCCCAGGAGTAGGCATGGCGGAGGAATTTTCTGACTACCTGGATATCATTCCCTTGAGCCGCATTGTCTCCGACGTGCGTCGCTGCATTGCGGAAAACATTTCGGTGGCAGGCCTAGCGCTGGCGCTGACCATTCCCGACATCATGGGGGAGGAGTGCTACCCCAGCATGAAGAACGAGGATGGCTCGCGAAAGAGCCGCAGCCAGTATATCCGCTGGTACAACGCGTATGTTGCCGAGAAGTTCGGCAAAAAGGACAGCTGGTTTGACGGCGAGATGTGCTATGCCCTGCGCTGCGATTTGCTGCACTCCGGCCGTGCCGACATTGAGTATCACCATTACGATGACTTGCCGATGCAATACGAATACGAGTTCCAGCTGGTGGACGACGGCCAGCAGTTCCACGAGGAATTGCCTCACCCCGATAAGCCGGGGGTCACCTTGTGCCGCGTGCACCTGAACGCCGATATGCTGGCTGCCGATATTTGCGACGCGGCCGACCGCTGCATGCGCGAATAGGGTGCAGGTATGTGGACCCGCGCCTACCTTTGCCTGTTCTTCTTTGAGCTGTGCCTGCAGCTGGGCACCCAGACCTCAAACCCCATTGTGTCCAACTACGCCCTCTCGCTGGGCGCCACGGTGGCTCTGGCGGGCACTTTGGCCAGCATCAGCGCCTTCAGCGGCCTTATCATGCGCGCTCTCAGCGGGCCCTTGCTGGCGCGCCTGCCTATCAAGAAGCTGCTGATCTTTTTCTCGGTGCTGTTCTGCGCGGGGTCGTTTCTGTGCACGCTCATTCAGGACCTGCAGGTTTTGGCCATCTGCCGCGTTATGGCGGGCGTGGCAAACGCGGGGAAAAGCACGTTGATCATCGCCTATGCTGCCTACATTTTGCCCGAGGAAACCCGCGGCCAAGGCGTTGCCTGGATTGCCATCTGCAACGTTATAGGCGTGGCCTTGGGCCCCATCATCAGCTCCTTCATGGGCGACCATTTTGGATGGCGCTCTGCGTTCTTCCTGTCGGGTGTCTTTTTCCTTTTGGCGGTGGCGTCGTCGCTGCTTTTGAAGTCCCCCCAGGTCAGCGACGATAAAAAGAAGGATGCGGGCCCTGCGGAAAAACGCAGCGTTCTGAAATCCTTCGTCTACATTGGCGCCCTGCCCATTGCGTTCATCGCGGTTTTGGAGGGCGTGTGCTACGGCACCATGAACACCCTAACCCTTACCGTGGGCGAGATGCGCGGCATAACCAGCATCTCTCTGTATTACGTGGCCTATGTGACGGTATCCTTCGCCGCGCGCCCCTTCAGCGGTCGCTTTTACGACAGGTTCGGTTTCAGGAAAGTGTGCGTGCCCATGGCGCTTTTCATTTTTGGCGCCATGATAGCCATGGCTTTCGCCCAAGGCCCCGCTAGCGTTTTGGTGGCAGGTGCCCTGTTCGCCTTGGGTCAAGGCTGCATGTGGCCGTGCCTTCAGGCGCAATGCGTGAAGGGCGTGCCGCCTGAGAAATACTCGCTTTCGGCCAACACCATGAGTTTGGGCGTAGATGTGGGATGCACCCTTGGTCCCTTGCTGGGAGGCGTTATATTGAGCGCAGCGGGCGCCACGGCCATGTATTTGTTTGATGCCGCTATTGCATGCATGCTGCTTGCGGCTATTGTGTTCTACGACAATCTGCACCGGTTGGTAACAAACAACCGCTCCTAGAGTGCGGTGTTCAGGAGGCTGAGATGGCTTTTGACTTCAAAAAGGAATACAAGGAGTTTTACCAGCCCAAAGGAAAACCCCAGGTGGTAACCGTTCCCCCTTGCAGAAAATGGCTGCGAAAACGACTTCTCGGATGCTCGCATGCATCATGAAATCTATCTTTCCGACGCGCGAAAAACCGCGCCAGAAAAGCTGAAGACCGTCATTAGGCACCCCATCAGGCAAAGGGACGAATAAAGCGGCGGCTACGTATGCCTGCTTGCCTTCGGTGGTGGGCCTTGCGGTAACGATTACCGGCACCTATAATGTTTCATCGGCTATGCAGATTGCAACTATTTGCTTTGGCGTGGCCTGCGGTTTCGCGGCCCTGAAGAAGGCGCCTAAGAAGAAGCAGGAAAAGGAGTAGTTATGCAGGCTGAATGGCGTTCGCCCTGCTCTTTGGCTTGACTTGGACATGTATCAGAAGGGAGAACAGGATGCTTAAGGCTATCGATGTGACGCGCGGCTCAAACCTGCTGCCCGGTGTCATTGACGTGTGGGAAACGGTGCTGCCGCCCTACGAGCGCATTCCCTCAGAGGTTGTAGTGCGCCTGACCGAGCTGCACGAGTATGTGACGCTTACTGCGTATGTGGCTGAAAGCGCTGATGAGACCCCTGAAAACGTGCTGGGTATGAGCTATGTGATCGATGCGCCTGAGCTGCCGTTTGCCTATCTGCTGTATTTGGGCGTGAAGCCTGAAAGCCAAGGTCAAGGCGTTGGCTCTGAGATTTTGGACCTTATAAAGGCTCGCACGGGACAGCCGGTGCTTTTGGATGTGGAGCCCATTGATGACCCCCATGCGGAAAACAAGCGGCAGCGCCAGGACCGTTGGCGTTTCTATCAGCGCAATGGCTTTGCCAAGACCGATTTGACCATTGTTTACGATGAAGAAGTGTTCCAGGTGCTCATCTGCGGCATGGATGTTACGTCTGCCCAGGTAGAGGCCCTGAGTGCCAAGAAGGATGAACTTTTCTACGATTCTCGCATCGCAGACGCCTGGGAATAAATTAAAAATCATTGAGAATGAAAAGGCTCTGTGGAGAAAGTCTCCCGCAGGGCCTTTTGCTGCAAATCTATGAATGATCGGCGCGTTGATAAGCTTTTTTCTTGCCGAAAAGGGCAGGCTTATGGTTGAACGCGTTAAGCAATGGAGTAGGGAAATGGCGCCAACCAGCATACGTCCCTCAACTGATGATGAGGTGTTTTTTACATTGATGCCTACTGCAAGGCACTGGCGGCGGAATAGAATCTGTTGAGGCAAAAGTGCAGCTTGAGCGCTGGTAAAGAACCATTTTATGCGCTAGCCGCAGCAGTGATTTGCCGTTAAAATTCAAGGGGAAGTGCAGGTCTCTGACAAAAAGGAGCGCATCATGATCAAGATCAAAGATTGCCCGTTCTGTGGCGAAAAAGCTTACGTGCACATCAAGAACCAGAACAAGAATGTGAAGTTTTGGCAGTATCAGACCGGTTGCAACAATGAGAAGTGCCGTGGCTACAAGGATTACAGCCCTGTGTACAAGTCCGAAGAAGAAGCTGCCGACGCTTGGGGTTACTAGTGATGTCTCAAGAACTTTGGTATTCCATAGGGCTTTTCACACTCTGGTATGCGTAACAAAGCCGTTGTTTTTTGTGCAGTCATACGAAAAGAAGATACGTAAATGAACGAATACGAAGTGCTGGTAGAAGACATCAATCCTTGCGGCGGCAAAGCGTACGCCAAGAAGGAAATCATCGAAATTGAGGCTGAGGGCCCAAAGGCATATGTCCAGGTCAATGGCAGGTATCCCATTATGGACCTTACGGAAAAATCCAATGGCGACACGGTGATCACCACCGGCGACGATTCGGGAAACATGGTGCGCTACACCTTCACGGAGTGCTAGGGCGCACAACTGAATATGAGCATGTCTTGGGTCGCAACTTGTTTGCGCCCAAGGCTTGATTGAGGGCTTGTGCCAGTTGATTGCGTCTTTCGGACCCGAAGCCACGATTCAAGATCTGCTTAACTACGCGGCAAAATATGTTCCCTACGTGAGGGATGCCAAATGGGAAGTTCTGTGCGGCGCGGAAGTGTTTGGGCGTTTGGACCCCGGTTCGCTCAGAAAGTATATAATCACGGAAGAGCGCACTAGTGGGCTTGTCTCTGAACAGGTGAAATACGAAGTTTTTTGCAGTGAAGATTCAAGCTGCTAAATACCATGGGGCCGCACGCTTTTGGAAGGGCGAAGCCCAGCTGAACACTGCAGGACTGACTTTTCTGGATCTGGATTTTCTCAATCGCAGCGCCACCGTTCTGCGCTGCGTCGATGGTGGGCACCTGGAGTGGTTCTGCTAAGTCTTATGCGGTAGCCCAGTTGCAGGCCGCTTCGATGCTAAAGGCATTGTTTCGCTTTTAAATATGTAATATAATACATATTAGTACGAATAAGCGACAGAAAGTGCATTAATGAGATACTCCGACTTGGTCAAAAAAGAGCAAGATCTTACAGCGCTTCAATGGCGCGAATGCTTTGCTGTGCCAGGTACCAGTGGAAGCTTCCTCAAAGCCACCAGTGGGTTGGGAACGGGAACGGTGTACTATAAGGCGTCATCCTTTGACGAGTTTAACGGATTCTTTGGGCACGAGTGTGTAAATGAGCTTATCGCGTCGCGCCTCATGGGCATTCTCGGCGTCTCTCACGCAAAATATTCCCTGATAAATGCCCGAATTCGGCTTAACGATATAGAATATGTTACTTGGATAAGTGCATGCCCCTCGTATCGCCGAAGTTTTGAAACAAAGCAGGCTTTTGCGCAGTTTTTTCGGCAAAGCGCGAAAAAAGGAGAGAGCCCTTTGCAGTTGTGCGATAGGCTTGGGTGGGGCGATTTCGTGCGTCAAATGATGCTTATCGATTATCTGATTATCAACCAGGATCGACACGGTTCGAATGTTGAGGTGCTGCATGGGAAAGATGGCCGTAAGAGGTTGTCGCCCGTATTCGATTGCGGCAACTCCTTGGTGTTTTCCTGCTACGACGTCGAGGCGTCTATCAGGGGATTTAACCCTTTGATAGATGCTATTGGAACAAACTTCATTGGAAGCAAGAGGCTTGCAGAGAATCTTGCGGTAATCCCGCAGGGGATAGTTAAGCCCCTCAGGGAAGAGCACAGAGAAGCCCTGTTCGCGGGATTAAATGATGTTTTGCCGGACTATCACCTTGACAAAATCTGGGACATTATCTGGAAGAGATGGTGCATATATGCAAACCTTTGAGATCGTTAGCGCCCTTGGTAGAAGGAAGAAGCCGGTAGCTTATTTGCGCTATGACGAAGAGGCCCATTCTGCCGAGATAGAGATTTGTGCTGATGCACAAATCTATCAGGTTCCTGCCATGTTTAACGGTTTCCTTGAGCGCGGGGAATACCGTATCGACGCTGATTGGACGCTAAGTTGGATATCTGAGCGCGTGCCACCGCCAAGCAGGCATAACATTTTGGATATTTTAGAGGGTGCGGGGCTGGACGACTACAATCCGTATGAGCTTCTGATTGCTGCGGAAGGTCGCTGCTCGCAAGATGACTTCTTCTTGCGAGAAGTATCGGATAGCGATTCGGGCGAACCGCGAACCGCTGGCGAACGCTTCGAGTATTCGGTCGTGTCGATGAAAGAATCCTTGGGCGAGATGATAGCGCGCGAGCGAAAGTGCGCAGGACTCACTCAAAAAGAGCTTGCCTATAAAGCCGGCATACAGCAGTCGATGCTGAGCCGGCTGGAGCGAGGGCAGGTGAATCCCACGATTGAGACGCTTCAGTGCATTGCGAATGCCCTGGAAAAGGACATTGAAATTAGATTTACATAATCTATATTATCATAAATATAATTATATTTTACCTGATGAGAGTTTTATTCAACAATTATAAATATATAAAAGCGTTATGCTTCGTTCTTGCTAGACGCGCTGGCAACTCTGGCAAACTTGATGAGTTACACCAGATTGTCTTCGGACTGTACCGTAACAACTTGCTTCATTGATAGCCTTCTCGATTATTGCGATGGCGAGTTGATGCTTTATGACAATGTCTGAAGAGCGTCGAGTTTTTCCTGCTCAATCGGTTGTTTGGTATGTGCGCGCATGGAAATGCGCTTTTCAATTGCTGCCATGGCTTCTGCGTTTGCGGCGGGCTTCTTACCCCTACCCTTTTCGTGTTGATTTAATCTATTGTACACAATTATTTACCGGGTTTTTGGCGCTTGCTTAATAAATATTGGCCTATATACTGTGAATTATGAGAGTAAGAAGGTGCGGCTATGTCAAATGCAGAATTGACGAAAGCGATTAAAGAAAAGGCGCTGGAGCTAGGCTACGTTAAATGCGGCGTGACCACTCTTGATCCCTTTCCCGAATATGATGAAGAGCTTTCATCCCGAAAAGGATATGAGCGCTTTGCGGGAGGCGGCCTTAATGGCCAAGTGACGCTTCCCGAAGGCGCAGAAGACGCAAAGTGCGTCATTTCTTGCATTGATAGTTTCGCGGAATGGGAATTTCCCTCGGAGCTCACTCCTCATATTGCTCGTGCCTACCAGTCCAAGCTTTATGGCGGCGTTGCTCCCGGTTTGAACGCGCAAAAGCATGTTGAATTCCTCGAATATTTGCATGAACAGGGCATTCGTACCTTTAATGCTCCGAATTTCATGCAAATGCCCGACCGCGCCATCGCCGCTCGTGCCGGTCTTATCTCGTACGGTCGCAACAACTTTGCTTATAGTGGCAAACATGGCTCTTTGATTATTATCACCAATATTGTGGTTGATGCCGATTTGGAAACCGAAGTGCACCCGCCTAAGAGCCATTGCCCTGCTGACTGCCGCCGCTGCATTGATGCTTGTCCCACGAAAGCCCTCGATGACCAGGGACGACTCATTCCTACGCGCTGTGTGCTGTACAACAATATGTTCCCTGGCGCCATGCTTGACAAAAGCGTTCGCGATCAGCTGGGTGTGCGCATCCATGGCTGCGACGAGTGTCAGAACGCGTGCCCGCGCAACAAGGAAGCCATCTTTGGCGCCAACAAACAGCCCCAGCCTTTGCTTGAGGAATTGGCGGAGACCTTCTCCCTGAAGGCCGTTCTTCAGGGCACCGAGGAGCAGTTCGCCGACACCCTGGGTCGCATTATTTCCCCCTACTTCAAGGAGTTCGATCGTCATCGCCGCAATGCCGCCATCGCTATGGGCAACTCCGGGAACGTTGCGTTTATTCCGGCCCTGGAGCAGGCTGCCGCAAACGATGAGAACGAAGAAGTGCGTGAGGCTGCCCAGTGGGCCGCCGAAAAGTTAAAGGCAGCTTTGTAGCGTCAGCCCTTCCCTGTCCCGTCATCAAAAAGCCTCCGAAATTCGGAGGCTTTTGCGTTCTGTCAGGTGTTTTATCCCTGCTGCTTTGTGTGATACATGTCTATGCGCTCTTTTCCGTAGAGCACGAACACGATGCAGGTCAGCACTGAAAGCCCCGCAATAGTAAGGTACATTCCTCCGTAGCCGAATGCATCCACAAGGAAGCCGCCAATGAAAGGTCCAACGGCCATGCCTCCGTTGAAGAAGAACAGGTGGGTGCTGGTGGCGGCACCGCGGCGATCAGGCGGGGCGATGGCAACGGCCATGGTGTAAAATACGCTCATGGCGGTTCCCATTCCCAGGCCCGTGAAGATGCCGGCTAGGATGATCATCCACAATGTTGAGGCGTATGCCAAAATTACTAAAGACAACGCGCATGAGATGCATGACATAACCCCCAATCCAAAAAAGCCTTTGGAGTCAGCGATGTGGCCAAGAATGGGTCGCATGGCCACGTTGGCGATAGCGTAGGTGATAAAGAGGGCTGCCATGTTCTCGATGCCGCGTTCTGCGCCCATGATGGCTCCGAAGGTGTTCATGCAAATGTAGCCCATGGAAAGAAGACCGTGGATAAGCGAGGGGAATACGGCGGTCTTTTCGAACATGTTTGAAGGCACCATGGCCTCGCGCAAGGTTTTGTCTTTTTTCAAGGGCGGCTCTTTGTAGGCGCGGGAGAACATGACAACGGCAATAAGAATGCCCGCGGTGGTGAGAACGCCCGCCAGAACAACCATGAGCTGCTCATGGCCTCCTTCCGCCATCCAAACGGCGATGGCTGGGCCCAGGGCCAGGGCAAGGGAGCCGGTAAGAGCGTAATAGCCTGCGGCCTCGGAAAAACGCTTTCTGGGGAAGATGTCCACGCTGACGGTATTGATGGCGGTGGAACTGAATCCCCAGGCCAAACCATGGATGAAACGAGTTGCAAAGATAACGCCCACTATGGGAAATATTGCATAGCAAAAGCTGCACAAGGCCATGACGATGTAGCCAGCGTATAGAAATCCCTTGCGTCCGTAGGTGTCAACCAAAACGCCGGTGAAGGGGCGGCATATAATCGAGCCAAACATGGCAAGGGAGCTTACCAGGCCTACTTCAACTGATGATGCTTCAAGGCTCGCTAAATAAATGGGCAGGCCGGTAAAGATAATCTGCCACGCCATAAAGGAGCAAATATTAACGAGCGACAACAGGATAAACCCCAAAGTGAAAATGCGCACCTTTTCCTGTGAATCTTCGGCTTCCATAATCCCCCACTTCTCAAATTCGTATGCATTCTTTTGTAGCAAATTGCTCGCATGAGCGCATTATTTTTTTCAATAAGTTTTTAATTTTGCTGCTGGTAAGGCATTGAATGGGTTGGTTGATGGGCGGGCCCGTAAAAAACGAGCCAAAAATGACAAAAATTGCGATTGGTAGACATTTTTCTGATGATTTGGGCCTATTTAGGGGGTTAATCGAACGTTAGACGCACCGAAATGCCTGATTTTGGGCTTTGGAGGTCTCGTTTTTTGCACCCAATCGCAATTTTTGTCAGATTTGAATGATTTTTGCCTAGCACACGCTGATCATGCGGCTCTGGTGGGCACTTTGAACGTGCGCAGCGTGGTCGCCCAAAGCTTCGCGGAGTACGGCTTCGGGCAAATCATAGGTGTTGTTGTTTTGGGAGATGTGCATCGCCACCACCTGCTCCAAGCCGCTCCACATGAGTTCACGCAGCTCGTCGGCGGCTTGTTGGTTGGAAAGGTGGCCGTTGGTGTCGCCCACGCGGCGCTTCAGGGGGTACGGATACGGCCCAACGCGAAGCATCTCGGGGTCATGGTTGGATTCCAGGGCCAGAATGCGCACTTGCTGCAGCGCGTCGTGTGCCTGCGGGGTTACGATTCCCGAATCGGTCAGGTAGCCTAGGGCATCGCCAGTTGCCTCAAAACGAAAACCGCAGGAGCTTGCGGCATCATGGCTGGTGGCGAAAGGCAGCACGTCTATACCGTTGATGTTCTGGCGTTTTCCCTGTTCAAGTTGGCGAAAAGAAAAGTCACCCACCAATGCCATGACATCACGGCTGTTGCGGGCTGCCGGCTCGTCAACGTAGACGGGAACCTGGGCGCCCTTTTTGCGCAAGGCGCGCAGCACCACGCCCAAGCCTTTGGTGTGGTCGGTGTGCTCGTGGGTGATAAGCAAGCCGGAAATCTGCGCCGGATCAACGCCTGCCGCACTAAGCCCTGCCAGGTAATCGCGCGCGCAGAGGCCGCAGTCCACCGCCAGCACATTGCCAGTGGCGGCATCCTCGATCAGCGCGGCGTTACCTTTGCTGCCTGAGCCAATGACATGAAGCTTCAGCACGCTCTCCCCTTTCCTTTCGCCCGAGATTTTACTTCATGAAACGGCTCCAGCGAGGTCTTTTGCGTCCTTTTGCGTCCCGAAAGCCCGTAATCTCCTATAATTGGCAGGCACTCATCAACGTGACTGGAAGGAGGCGCCAATGGCCACAATTGAAATTGACGGCGTGGAAAACGTTCGCGACCTGGGCGGCATTGCGGTGTCTGGCGGCCGCGTGGTGAGGCCTGGTCTTTTGTATCGCGGCGGCAATCTTTCTAAGCTTACTGCTGCAGGTGCCTCAAAAATGGCAGATGAGCTGGGAATTTCTCTTGTTATCGACCTGCGCGTGGGCTGGGAAGTTGAAGCGAAGCCCGACATTCAGATTCCAGGCGTGCGCTATGAGCATATTCCCTTTTACGATATGGAAAAGGTGGGCATCGACTATACACAGCCCGCGGCGGGCACCAAGGCCCAGGGGCATGATATTGCCTGCGATCCTGACCATTTCTATCATCATATGGCCAATGAGTTGACCGCCGCGCAAATGGGAAAGGCCGTACGCCTCATCCTCGAATACGCGCAGGCCGGAAAAGCCGCCTATGTGCACTGCAGCGGTGGCAAAGATCGCGCGGGCATCATTTCATTGTGCCTTTTGACCGTATTGGGTGCTTCTGAGCAGGCCATTCTTGAAGATTACTTGCTCACCAACGTGTCCCGCGACGCGCGATTGGACGAAATGTACCAGCGCTTCATACGCTTCACTGAAAACGACGAGCACCTGGCCTGGCAGCTGGTGAACAACCATCGCGCTCGCCCCGAAAACCTGCAATCCTTCCGCCGCGCCGTAGATGAGCACTACGGCGGCATGGGGGCCTTCGTGGAGCAAAAATTGGGCCTGACCAAGGAAGCTATCAGCCAAGCCCGTTCTCTGCTCACTCTCTAACAAGGCTCTCAGAGCCTTTCTGCGTTATTTGAAGCGTGATGCCTTATCAGCGAAGATGCTTGCCTTCCAGCTGCCGCCTACGCGTGCTTGAGGGGCTGCCTGACGCATGCAGCAAGTTGCCTCCGCCACCGAAGCGTACATGGCGGCATTGCCAGCGGTGTCGCAAACGTAGTCGCACGCGCGATCCTCTGCGATACCCAAGCGCCCCGCCTCAGATGCGGCGTCGATGTTGGCGCCCAGGAACAGGAACTCCCAGCCTTCGTTGGTTTTGCTCGAGATCATTTCCTTCACCTTACTATAGGTGTACTTGCGGCTGGAGTTTTCCATGCCGTCGGTGGTGATGACAAAGATCACCTTGTCGGCCTTGTGGCCCCAGGGCATGTAGCGCTGCACGCGGTTGATGTGCTTGATGCTGCCGCCCACGGCGTCCAGCAGCGCGGTGCAGCCGTCGCAACTGTAGTCTTGCAGAGTCAGGGCGGGCACGTCCTTGATGCTGTCGCGGTCGCGCAGTACCTTGGTGCCCTCGTTGAACAGAACGACGCTTACCAGCACCTCGCCATCCAGCTTGCGATTGGCGTCCAAAACGGCGTTGATGCCGCCCACGGTATCGCTTTCGCGACCGTACATGCTGCCGCTCTTGTCAACGATAAATACCAGCTCAGTGATGTTTTTCTTTTCCATGGTGGTCTCCTTTTGCTCTTCGGGTCAACCTTGCAAGCGCAGAATACCCGCCGCGGCGCCCGCCGTGGTCAACTGCCAGGGGACATTATGGATTGGCCGGAAAATATTGAGGTGAAGCCCTAATCTTCCGCGGCCAACTGGATGAGCTTTTGCCAGATTTTTACCATGGCCAAAGTATCAAGTTCGCAGTATTTCAGCAGGTCGGAGCGGGTTTTATCCTCTTGTTCGGGATCCATGGTAGCAAGTTGCGCAAAGGCGCTGGAGGCCTCCGCGCCGTTGTGAACGCCCTCCAGAGCGTGGTAATCAAGCTGGGGGTCGTGGGGAAAGAGGGCTGGCAGCACGGCCTTAATGGAGTTGGAGCCTCCCATGGCCGTGAAGTAACAAGCGCCCTTCTGGAAGGGAACCAGCAAATCGCGCATGCCCTGGTGCAGCGACATCAGGTGTTCTGCCAGGTCGGGAAAGGCTTCTGCCATCTCTTTAATGCGGTTTTTCTCAAAGCTCATGTTGTACGCGATAACGCAAGATCCAGCCGGGATGTCAGCCACCAGATTCTCGGCCACGCTGCGGCGCGGATCCCCCACCGAAGGCGCCAGAAAGTCGAAATGCTCCAAAGGCGCGTCGGGCGAGCGCAGCACATGCAGGGAATACTGGGTGGGAATCTGTGCGTAGGGACGCGTGCCGTCATATAGGGGTGCGGCGGGCTGGAAGGTTTCAAAATCCAAAAAATACAGGGGATACTCCAGCGTATCCAAAAACGCAGCAATTTGAGGTTTGTCAACCAAGAAATCAAGGCCCTCATCAGCGCATTTGGCTTGCACGCTTTGGCGTGGGTTCAACTTTACCCCGCTGGCGTGAAGGGCGTCGGACATGGTGCAAACACCCTGATCGTAGAGGGCAAAGGCCTTCTTTCCCGTGATGCCGGCCAGCTCAAACACGCTCCCTGCGGGAATGTGTCGCCAGCACCAGCTGCGATATCCGCACTCATAGGGGCTTTTGCATTGGCAGCCAAGGGGCGTTGCGGGCTCTTCTTCCCCATCGGCAGTGGCTTTAAAGAGAGGAACGTTGCGTTCTACCTGGTCAAGCATGGAAAAGACCTCTTCTGTGAAGTCTTCGGGAACGAAAAGCTGGGCAATATCAAGCTCTCCCTGGCGTACATAAGCGCTGTTCACGTGCATGAGACTCACGCTTTTCACCTTCAGACCGCAGTGCTGTAGCACCCAGCACTGAAACGCCATATCATGCTTGTACAGATCGCGCACATGGGTGGAGCTTTTGACTTCAACCAGGTGCACCCCATCGTCTTCTACGCGCAAAATGTCCACAGAGCAGAAATTCCCATCGTAAGAGAAGGAGGCTTCGGCGATATTTGCCGGCCCCCTACCCTCTTGGGCTTCTTGCAGAAGGCGCGCGGTATCATCAATCATGGGCTGCTTGCTGCCCTCGCTAAAGGCCACTTCCACGAAGTCTCCGTAATAGGCCATGGCCATATCGCCCAGCAAGCTGCCGTTGTCAAGAACGCTTTGGTTTAAAACGCCCTGGTCAAAGTACTGGGGAAGGTGCTGGTCCATCCACAGCATCTTGGGGCACTGTATGGCTTTGGTGTAGCGAGATTTCGACAGATTCATGAAAGGTCTTTCTTGTTTGCGGCAGTGGCTGAATTATACACTTGATTGGTCAAGGCATTCTGCTGCGGCGGCAAAATAGGATATACTTGAATCCTGAAGAGATGTTTGCTCCCATAGGTAATGGATGAGAAGGCGCTTTAGAAAAAGAATCTTATAGGCAAATAGCCACACAATTTTAAATTTCTATAAGATTTTCTATTTACAAAATCTAATCTCCAATATAATATGCCAATAGATGACTGCGGATACCTGTATCCGCGATGATCCTCATACTCCAGTAAACGCACTATAAACACACCACGCTGGAAAGGAGGGTTGGGCTAACCGTCAGGATAGGCCGCCAGAAAAACAAAAGTCCCGAGCGGCAACTCAGGACCTTGTTTGAGACAAGCTCATATCAATGCGACTTGATGGAATGTATTATACCATTCCTTAGTGAGTTATTGTCTAATTTTCTGCGAAAATGCCTATTTTCCTGGTCTTTTGTCCAGATAGACAATGCAGTCATTCACTTTCGGAACCAGTGCCTTGCGCCTGGACGAAACGCCTTCGCAGGCTTTTTTCCGCATGCTTTCCCATGACGATCGCTCCTCCTTTTATTGCGTTGCACGTAGAGGTGCAGACGGTCATTGGAGCGAATCTTTCGCCCGTGTTCCCCAGCTTTTGAACTACACTCTTTTCGACGATGCCGACTGGTATGTCACTCGCAATGGATTTACCCAACGCTCCCGCAAAACTGAGCGCCTGCGACAGATTAATGCGTTTATGTTTGACCTTGATTGCCATGAGGGAAATGCTCGAAGTGCCGTCGAAAAGGGCATTCGCGCTCTGGAACAGGCCGTTCTTGCGCGTGCTTTGCCTGAACCCAATATGTTGGTTGACACCGGCCGCGGCCTGCATGTCTATTATGTGCTGGATCACTCTCTTTCCTATCGCGTGACGGGTGGCGCTTTCAACGAAAAGGGCCTGGCGTTTTTCCGCGACGTGGAAGGTAAGCTGCTGGCTGCGGTGAAGAGCGCTGTTGAGTGCGTACCTACCCTGGAGGTCGATACCGCTGTTTTCGATTTTGCTCGCGTCTCTCGCATTCCGGGTACCTATAACGTGTCTGCCGGTCGATACGCTCAGCTCATTCATTGCAATGAAAGCTACTATTCGCTGTCTCAGTTGAGTTCCTTTGGGTTCTTGAAGCCTGTTGCTATTGAACGTAAAAGCTCAGGTAAAACCCAGTTTGTCAACTTTGACAAGCTTAGTTTGTCTCGCGTGGGAAAACTGTTCAAGCTTCAGGAGGTGCGCCAATTCAATTGCAAGGGCAATCGTGAACTTATGTGCTTTTGCCTCTATAACGCTGCGGTTCAAATCTACGCTGACAAAGAGGACGCTTTTGCGCGACTTGTTGAATTTAATAAACGCTTTTCCGAGCCTTTAGCCGTTGCAGTGCTTGATCAGATCGTTCGCTCCGTTTCTAAAGTGGGCTTCTATAAGATGTCTGCGGCCACTATTGTTTCCAAGCTGCGCATGACCTCAGCGGAAATTGACGCTACGTCGTTTTTCGAATCCCGACGTATGATTGAGCGCCAGCAAGCCAAGCGCGCTACCGCAGAGAAGCGCGAAGCTCGTAATGCTCGCATTGTCGCCCTATATGCCCAGCCCGGTGCAACCATGGAGACTGTTGCTCAGGCTGTGGGCGTGTGCAAGCGTACGGTAGCATCTGTGCTTAAGGCGGCCAAGGAAACTCTCGAAAAGAATAAAACCGCAGTTCAGGCAACAATCACTGACCTTAAAGAGGCAGCTCGTGCAGCCCTTAATTTTTTTGCCTCATCAGAGTGCAATTTTTTGGCAGACGATTTTTGTTGTGTGGGCCCTTTCTCCTCTGGTTACTCCCTGGCTGTGGGTTCTGTGAGTGTTTTCTTGTCCACTGGGACATAGGTAAGGCGCTCCCTTTTTAGAGAACGCCTTTATGAGGACCTGTTTAGGATTTGCTTAAAGTTCCTCTAGCTTATCTAGGAGGTTTTTAACTTCTGCTATGAGAACTCTATCAGGTTTAACCTTGGTTTTGATGGCAGCTTGGAGCTCCTTTTTTGCGTTAGCAAGATACTCGTTTGAGGTTTTATCCTTTTTGGTGCTTCCGGTTCTTCTACATTGCGCTGTACGTTCAGCATTCTTCTTGGTTACTTCCCCACCCAGAATTTGATTGCAAATGGTTTCTTGCTCGTTTGTATCTAGAAGAGCTATTGCATAAGCTGCAGTTTTTGTAATCTTGTCATTATCGTAAAGCTGTTTACCCTTGTCGCAGAGGGATTTACCAATGGTTACTTCCATGGTTGCTGTTCGCGGGCTTACACCAAATTGTTCTGCCAACACATCTTTGGTTGCGCGTCCTTTAAAAGCAGGATCTTGTTTACGCGCTTTCAAAATGCGCTCCTGAACTGCGGCCATGCCATTTGCTCGCTCAGATGGCGTCATATTTCTCTGGCCGATGTTTTCTGCATGCAGAATGAAATTAGCCTCTTCATCGGTGAGCTTATCAACGTCAAAAACGCGTGCTGGCACCATATACCAATGCTCGCCATAGCGCTCGCCTAACAAGAGATGGGCCCGATAGCGCCTTTCGCCATCGATGATCTCATAACCTTCTTTTACTGCGCGCACAATGAGGGGCGTTGTGTTCTTGGTCTCATAGATCAACGAGGCAAGACTTTCGACACTCCCCTGCTCCACCGTATAGGTGTTGTTTTTGTTTGGCGTCAGGTCGCGCACGTCTATGAAGTCGAAGCCGGCTTTTTTCAGAAGTGAGGTGCGCTTGTTGGCGCGGGCAAGTTGGGTTGCTCCGTCTTCGGCTTGGCCAGTTTTGTTTTCCAGGGCTGCTTGCATCAGATCTTCATCTGAGGCGAACTCCTCTGATTCGGTGATGTAGCGCTTTACCCCTCCCCCACTCTTTTCCAGAGCTGCTCGGAGTTTCGATTTAGCCATTGATCTCTTCGATCTCTTCGGCCAGGCGGCGATATTCTTCTGCTGCCTTCGACTTGGGCTCGTAGACCACTGCCGGCTGCATTGCAAGGGTGCTTTCAATGACGCTGGTGTTCTTGGGGATTACCGTATTGAAGAACTCGGCGTTTTTGAAGCTCTTGTCAATGAGTTTTTTGCCTTCGCGATATGCCACGGTGTTCTTTTCGGCGATGGTGGAAAGAAGCTTCCAACGACGCATGGGGGTGCGGCGCTCGCGGGCTACTTGTTCTATGGTGGAGATAGTGTTGGAAAGGCCGGCGATGGCGAAACCGTCGCAACGCACCGGAATAATGATCATGGATGCATCGTTGCCTGCTTCCAACGCAGTGATGGCGTTGGTTACTACCAGGCCCAAAGATGGAGGGCAGTCGATGACGATGTAATCGTAGTGGGTTTCCTCAAGGGCGTCTTCGATGGCGAAGCGCAAGCGAGAGTCGATGCTAGACTGGGAGCTTTCATTTCGCATACGGGAGTCTGCGTCAGAGAAACGGAAGTTTGAAGGAACGATATCAACGTTGGGATATTCGGTAGGACGCACGATATCCAGGATGGTTTTTCGCTGACCCTTTGCATTAGTGAACATGATATCGGCAATGCAATCTTCCTCAGCGGTTTGGTCGTAAACGCCCAAATACTGGGATATGGAGCCCTGTCCGTCAAGGTCGATAATCAATACCTTGTTGTTGTTTTCTGCTAAGCAAATGCCAATGGACGCGGCGGAAGTGGTCTTACCAACGCCGCCTTTGAAGCTCATGATGGTAATGATCATGGGTTTGTCTTCTCCATTTTTTTCAATCATGGCTTTTGCCAGATATTGTTCAACAATTTCAGATTTTGAAATGCCAGTTTTCTTTGCTTTTTCCTCGAGAGCTTCTGTCACTTCGTCGGTGAGATAGAAAGCTGCGGTGTTCTTTTTTATCTTCTTTACAGCCATGATTCTCCTCTTAATTAAATAAAATATAATATATTATAAAACATAATATATAAACTGTTGTTACTACATAAATAGTTATTATTATTATTATATCATATTTCGGAAAGAGTTGCTTATATAATTAACTAGAGTATGTAAAATTCTCAATAGAATTTTTGGGCAATTTTTGCCCAAGCTCCCCTATCATAAAACTGCATGCATTAGTGACCAGTATTTTCGTTAGCTGTTCTTTTGGGCAATTATTGCCCAAAATTTAAAAATGATTATATAAAGTAATGTTGATTTATATTATAAATATATTACATTATATAACATATTATGTAATATTATCAATATTATAAGATGTATCACATTATATAAAACATGTGATAAATCAAAACATACGTTATATTATATGATAATGTCTAAAATAATATAGATAATATTACATATGATAGAACATGTTAGATAATATAAAGAATGACAGAAAACATGTTATGTTTTATAATAATGAAGACCGAGCAAAAATACATGTTATAAAACATGTTATGAAAGAGGAAATTATGAGTAAAACCATTTCTTTGATTATGCAAAAAGGCGGTTCTGGGAAGACCACTATTTGCGATCAGCTGGCATTTTCTTTGAGGGAAATGGGAAAAACGGTTGAAGTTATAGACCTTGACGACCAGCAAAGTAGCCGTTTTGTAAACGAAGAAATTGAAGAACCTGAGTACACGATTATTGATACTCGTGGCGCTTTGGATATGCCAATTGAATTAAATGGCGAAAATTTGAGCATTGAAGATGTAATTGAATCAAGCGATTTGGTAATAATTCCGTTTCTTCCCGAGGCGGATAGCGAAGCCCCTTTGGCCAACGTGGTAAGCCGTTGCAAAAAGGTGGGCACTGATTACCGTATTGTTTTCAATAAGCTTGATATGCGCCGTGTGGTTGATCAGATTATGTTCCAAAACGTGTGCGCAGATTATCCTGGCAAGGTGATGAAAACCGCGCTGCATCAGGGTACCGCAGTTTCTCAGGCACGCTTGTTGTCTAAATCTATTAACGATGTAGACAGTAATAGCAAGCCTGCAAAAGACTTTTCTGCGTTGGTGAAAGAAGTTTTGGAGGTTGTGAATAATGGCTAAATTATCAGCAAGCGCGTTGCGCTCAGCTGCAGCAAATGCTCGCGTGAAAAGCGCAGAAAACGCTGTTGCGGTAACGCAGCAAGTTATGACAAAAGTTCCTGAAAAAAATGAGCAAAAAACGGAACCAAAAGTAGAAGAAAAACCGGCAGCTGAACCGAAGAAAAGGGGGAGGAAGCCGGCCTCGGAAAAGGTAGAGCAGGCTCCGCTCATTGCCAGGGGTATGCTTCATTCCGAGGATGGTGAGCGCAAGACCGAGCATGTGAATTTGCTTATTACCCCTTCGCTGTCCAAGAAGATTGAAACCATTCAAAAGCAAGGTGGGTTCAGATCGAAGAATGCAGCGGTTATTGCTGTATTGGAAGCATTCTGCGAAGTAAGTGGGATTGAATAACATAAAATATAATATGTTATAAAAAGTAATATATGGCCGTCCGCGTGACGGCCATATAGTTTTAAAAAGTGTCAAATGAGAACCGTCCCCAAGTGACACATTGGAGGAGATATGGTCAACGTTGTAGTGAGCGCATGCCTCTTGGGCGAGCCCTGCCGATATGATGGGGAGTCGAAACCAAGTGAGGCGGTACGGGCCCTATGCGAAATTGAGGGAGTTCGTCTTATTCCTATTTGCCCCGAAGTGCAGGGAGGGCTATCAACGCCGAGGCCTCCAGCAGAAATTCAGTCGGACATGCCCTTGCGCGTGGTAAACGTAGCAGGACAAGATGTTACCAGGGAGTACGAAGAAGGCGCCTCTTGTGCTCTGGAAGCCGCAGGCAACGCCGGTGCGTCTCTGGCAATTTTGAAGGCTAAAAGCCCTTCCTGTGGATCAGGCATGATCTATGACGGCACTTTTAGCGGCTCCCTTACTGAGGGCTGGGGTGTGACGGCATATTTGTTGAGGGAAAATGGCGTGAAGGTCTTCGACGAAAATGGGCTCACGAACCTGCTAATGCAAGTACGCGCTGCCAATAGAGAAGAGTGGAATAATAAAGTCGTGGAGCTCCTGAAGTCATTTGAAAGGCCTATTCAAAGCCATATAGAGCCCATGGAAACAAAGCAGGATGATGAGGACCAGGCCAAGGATGAGAGCAGGTCTCTAGAAGAGTCTCAGGAGACAGTGGAGTATATTCCTGCGCCTCTTCCCCCAATTACGGCGAAGAAAGCCCTGGGGCATTTCAAGACAATCACAAAGCACAAGATTGAGGTGGCGAAACTTTGCTTCAAAATTGGCCTGTACAGCCAGGCTATGCGCCATGACTTGAGCAAATATACCATTACCGAGTTTAGCATGGGAGCCCGCTTCTATCAGGGCTTTCGCAGTCCTAATGCGGCAGAGCGTGAATGCCGTGGATTCACGGAGGCGTGGCTTCACCACAAGGGAAGGAACAAGCACCATTTTGAGTACTGGCTTGATCTTTCCGATGATCCGCAGGGTCGCTTAAAGCCGGCGCCCATGCCCACAAAATACGTGCTGGAGATGCTGTGCGACCGAATTGCTGCCAGCAAGACGTACAAAGGCGCAGACTATACCGATGCCGACCCGTATAACTATTTTGACCAAAGCCGTGGGTATATAATCATGCATCCGCAGACAAAAGCCCAGATAGAAGGTCTATTGCGCTGCTTAGCAGAGGAAGGCGAAAGTGTCGTAATCGCGAAGGCCAAGGCAATGTATAATGACAGCAAGAGGAAATAAGAAACGTTGAAAGGATCCATTATGGCAATCATTCCTCAGGAGGCACAGGAGCTGTTCAAGTCTGTCGATGACGTTGTTTTCACCACCGCAAACGCAGACGGTCAGCCCAACGGCAGCATCGTAGGCATGAAGGCAATCCTGGACGATGAGACCATTTACCTGTCCGATCAGTTCTTCAACAAGACCAAGGCAAACTTCCTGGCAAACAGCAAGTGCTCTGTGGTGTTCTGGGAAGGCTCCAAGGCTTTCCAGCTGTACGGTACCGTTGAATATGTGACCGAAGGCGACGTTTTCGCAGCTCAGAGCGCATGGGTTAATGCAGCTTTCGAGAAGATGGGCATGCCTATCACCGCTAAGGGTGGTTGCATCATCAAGGTTGATGCCGTGTATACCTCCACCCCGGGCCCTCAGGCTGGCGCACAGATCGCTTAAGCGCAACTAGTTCGGAATTTATTAGGGCGAGAGCTGGGCTCTCGCCTATTTTTGCGCCCAAAATCGGCTGGATGATTGGGTGGTTTGGCAGATTTTGGGGAGGAGAGGGGATGAATTGGCAGTAAAGAGCCGTGAAAAGTCGGAATATATTCAGAGAAATATAAGAGAAGGGCGTTTTACGAGGTAAATGGCACATGGGGGTGGACATTTTCGGATAGAATATCATGTGCATTATTATTCGGTGAACTATACACACAGATGCAGAACCGTAATGTAGGGAGAAAACGGAGGTTTTATGAAAGTTTGGGGTAAGGTTTTAAGCGTATTCCTGGCCTTCGCAATGACGATCTCGCTATCGCCGTTCTCTGTGATTGCTCAGCACAGTGTTGCGTATGCTCAGGATGAGCAGGAGCCCGCGGTAACGGCTCCCGTTGCCGGCGATGACCAAGCTCAAACCCCCGCAGCCCCCGAGGAGCCCGCGGATAACGCGGAGCAACCTGACGAGGATGACGATTTGGCTATACAAGCCGATGATGAGAATGGCGATTTGGACGCTTTGGCAACCACTGTGTCAAAGAGTGCAAAGCAGGAGTTCAAAATCCAATGGAACGACAGTGCCAACGAAGATGGCGGTCGTCCTGCTTTGGAAGATCTGAACGACCCCACTAAGAGCCCCATCACCTTTGGCATCACGCTGACCCCTGTGGGCGGCGGCACCTCCCTGTGCACTGATGAGACGGTAAGCACTAACAACGTGTTGAGCCGTTTGGGTATTCAGTGGAGTGCTTTTACTAGTGCGGCTTATGCGTTCGCGAAGGTAAATGATGGCCTTATCCAGGCACCTGCTAGCCTGCCTACCGAGGTAACCATCCCCAACGACAAGGGCGAAAACGTTAAGTACAGCGTGACTTATACCATGCACGTCAACGAGTCCACGTTGAACAAGCTGGTTCCTCAGGGCAAGGATATCACCTACTTCGTGCAGGAGTACGCAGCCAAGGAGCTGCGCATCCACGAGTACAGCACTTACAAGGCTGATATCTCTTGGTACGACGAAGGCAACAAGAACAACTGGCGTCCTTCTGTTTCCGCGGACGAAATCAAGGGTACCTTTGAAGTGTACCGTTATCTGTCTAGCGAACCGGTGACTGCGGCCAAGCTGACTGATATCAAAGTTGACCTGAAGGTTGATACGGGTGATTCGGACATTTGGAATGTTACTTTGAAGGATGCTCCTAAGTACGACGTGAACGGTTCCGGCCGTCCTTACGTGTACTACGTCAAGGAAGTGAAGGATGAAACGACGGGTGCATATGTGATGAAGCCCGTTGGCGACCCCAACACTGATGACGTGTACTATCGCTTCTTGCGCAATGTCGATAGGTATACCTCTGAAACTGCCGGCCTGTTTGATGGCGGCGTGCTTCGCGAAACCTTGGGCGGTCGCGAAATCATCAAACTGCACAAGGAATGGAAGGACGATAACACTGATCCCAGTCAGCGTCCCGAAACCTACTTGCTGCTGATGCGCTTATCTCAGGCAGATGCAGAGGATGGCAAGTGGGATAACGCTGCCCCCGTTCAGGGTTTTGACACCGCTGCTGTGCCTCAAGAGGAGGGTGACATTGAAATTGGCTGGAGCGAGGTTCTTGACCCCGAAGGAAAGGGAACTGGCGTATTCACCGAGGGCCTGCCGCGCTTTGACGCTGATGGCGCTAAGTATGTCTATTTCGTACAAGAGAAGAAGCTTCCTTTTCCTTATGTATGCCAGATTGAATACGATAGCAAGGCTGAGTCCCCGGAAGTAATTGCAGGGGCTAAGGAGAAGGGCTACGGCCTTAACGGCTCTGTTCTTACTAATATCCGTGATTCGAAGGAAGTGTCTGGCCCCACTAAGACTTTCAAGGCTCAGTCCATGCAATCTATGGATCCGGAAGGCACTGAAGTTATCTTCAAGATGCAATCTCGTTTGAAGGATCATGCTGATTCTCAGTGGACTTTTGCCGATCCTGAGATTTCTACTACGGTAAAGGGCTTCAGCGCTGAGCAGCCCACCATTACCGGTCAGAAAGTTACCATGCCCAAGTATGATGCCACTGGTGCTGAGCTTGAGTATCGTTGGGTTGAGACCGGCATGAAAATTAACGGTGGCGAGGAGAAGACTGTTACTCCTATTGCTGCCGATAATGGCGTTGAATATGAGTCTGTGAATGCAGGCGTTGTAGGCCCTGGTTTGGGCGGCGGCAATAACCAGACCACCGCTTGGTTCCAGCCGGTTACCAATTCTGATACTTCTGTTACCAATATTCTCCAAGGCAACATGAACATCAAGTTGGTTAAGACCTGGAGCTACTACGGTGTTGCTCTTGCGTTTGACGACGAGGGCAACGGCATCTTGACTAATGATGTTACGCTGCCTGATGGCACCAAGAAGTCCAAGAACGACGTGATTGCCAACCTTGCCGACACTGTGGTGAAGATTGAGATCACAAGCGACAATGGCACCACCTATGAAGTTGGACTGAAATACGACGGCACCGTTGTTGATGCTAATGGTGTAGTTGATGATTCATGGGCGTCTACGGGCAAGTGGCACGCAAACAAAGACTTCCCTCGCTACGACGAGAATGGTCGTGAGCTGATTTACAGGATTGACGAGAAGTCTGTTGTCAATCCCCATGGCTTTGGCAAGGGCGATCAGGTATTCAGCACCGGCACGGAGCCTAGGACGTCGGATAATACCGTTAATGCATATCTGCAGGATGTAATGACCAACGTTCTTGGCCCTGGTCCTGCTATTACCATTGATGTTTACAAGTACTGGCTGGACGGCTCTGACTTGATTTCTCGTCACCCCGTTCAGGTGTCTTTGTTTGAGGTTGACGCGCAGGGTAATGTCTCTTCTACCCCCGTTATACTTCCCGGTGGTGCAACTACGGTTCAGCTGGACAACAAGAACCAGTGGTATAAGCGCATCTCCCTGCCTGTAGTTGGCGGTAAGTCTGTTGACGATTATGTTGCTCGCGAAGTGACCGTTGGCGAAAATGGCCAGGTGGTTGCTGTAAGCAACGCTTCTACCAGCGCTGCCGCTTATCGCAACGCTACGGACACTAAAGTTGCCGACCTGAAAGAAAGCGGCTCTGGCAAGATTGACTATAACTATGATGTTTTGTCTCGCTACGATAATGTCAGCAGCACCTTTGGTGTCTACTCTGTAACCAACAGGCGTGTTGGTTTGATGAATGTTAGCCTGACCAAGACTTGGAACACCGGTTCTAAGCCTCAGCCCGCCACCTTCCAGCTGTATAGGAACGGCGAGAAATATGGCGATCCTCAAACCCTGAAGCCCGCTCAGGAAACTTCTCCCAGCTCTGCAGGCTGGGATATCACCAACTTGGATAAATATGACTCCAACGGTGAAATGTATGTTTACACCATGAAGGAGCTTACTTATGGTCCCGAAGGCCAGGCCGTTGACATCAGCAGCGGAAGCTGCCAGTTTACGGTTGATGGGGTAACCGACAACGTTGTTGCAGATATGGAGCAAAAGCCTCTGTCGAGCGAGCCTGTTGCTAAGAGGTCCCCTGACTATTCTTACATCGCCCCCGCTGCTGAGCATCACACGGGCGACATCTATCGTTTTGCTGGCACCAACGGCTTCTCGGGCTCTTATCCTTTGGATCTGAACTTGGTGTGGCGTGATGATGGCACCGCTTTGAACGATGTTGCACGTCCTGACGTTGCTTTCGACGTTTACCGTGTTGCTGTTCCCGCTGGTTGGGACGGCATGTCCAACGACGCCAAGGCCGAATACCTGCAGACCCAGAAGAACAAAGACAATAAATTCATTACCGACGTTGAGTGGAACACCGAGCACAACGATTATTGGTGGAGCTGCGATCTGGGTTACGTGCCTCGTTACGACAATCATGGCAATGAGTACGTATACTTTGCTGTAGAGCGCTTTACCGGCGGCCAGGGCGTTTACCAGGCCTCCTATGATGATAATTACTCCGATGCTTTCGGCAGCACCAAAACGGGTACCAATACGCCTCAGGCTGTAGGTGGAACTCCCACTCATACCAGCCAGGTTCTGTCTCTGCCTACTAAGGATCTGAAGCAGGGCGGTGTAAAAGATGGTTCGGGTGCTGTTGTTATCCTGTCTGATGGCCATACCGGCAAGACCGAGACTGGCAAATACGATGAGGACCTCAAGGGCATTGGCAAGGCATATTCCCGCACCATCGTGAACTATCGTGTTGACGATCGCTACATTTCTGGCGAGAAGGTGTGGAACTTTGAGGACGGTTGGAACCTGCCTAGCAGTGCAATGCCTGAGATTACGGTTGAGCTGTACGAATTCGACGATCCTATTGTTGATAAAGAGACCGGTGCTCGTATTCAGTCGCTGACCAAGGAAGAGCTGAAGAAGATCATCGATGATGCTGTGGCCGCTAAGACTGCGCGTTTGGTTGCCACTGACACTGTTAGCGGCAAGAGCGCAAATGGTTATCACTTTAGGTTCCAGAAGAGCATGATTGATAATGAGAATCTGGCTCGCTACGACTCTTGGGGCTGCACCAAGAACTACTACGTATACGAGAAGACCGATTTGGTGAACTATCCCGACAAGAATATTGTCCTGAGCTTGTCCACCTTCTCGATAGAGAACACTTATGAGACTGTCATTGAAGACGATCCCCGTGTTGATATTACGTTCACCAAGGAATGGATCAACGAGCTGGGCGAAATCAAGGACATGGTTCCTCATAAATTTGAGCTGTACATGCAGGCAACTCAATCGACCGATGAAGACTCTTACGTATTGATTGGCAATGCTCGTAAGGTTGCTACTACTACCTTGAACCCTGGTACGGAAGCAGCAAACACCAGCTACACTTTTACTAAGTTCGATAAGGATCTGGCTGGTGAAAACGAAAACCTGCTGCCCAAGGTTGGCCCCAATGGCGATCCTGTTGTGTACTGGATTGTTGAGAGCACTAGCGTTAATGGCTACAAGTACACCGATCCCAAGACCGTTATCGGTGGTTCCAAGGACAACCCTCTGCATACTAGCGACATGGCGGCGGACGCAACTGACAAGACGCTGTTCCATGGTACTGCAACCAACACCAAGGAAGGCGCTCCCACCTTCAGCAACGACTACAATGGTGCTCCTACCAACTTGACCATTACCAAGAACTGGTACAGCGACACCTATGTGGTTGACAGCCATACCGTGTATCGCCCCGACAAGATTGATGTAACCATCGTTCGTACTTGGGGTAAAGCCAACAATGTTAACGGCAATAGCGTAGGCGAATACGTCAACATGACTACCACTGATTTCGGCTACGCAACTGAAGATGCTAGCAAGGCCGTGGTAACCATCACCAGCGCAGATCTGGATTTGTCCGCTTCGGCTCCCAACCGCTGGAAGAAGATTGTCTCCAGTCTGCCTAAGTACGCACCCAATGGCGCTGAATATAACTACAAGATTGGCAAGCCCAGCAATATCGAGAACCCCACCGTTCCCGTTGAGAAGATGTACGCGGCTGACGGCACTGATTGGCCGTATGCTGACCGCTACCAGCTGAGCACCACTGGCAGCAAGATGACTCCTGAAGCAATCAACACCTTCGACACCGTTATCGTTGTTGCTGATAAGGTGTTCAAGTACACCGCACCTGATGTGAATGGTGAGATCAAAACTTATAGCTTCGACAAAACTACTTGGAATCGTGCTTTTGATGCCAAGGCGCTGCCTCTCAAGATCCACTACGTAGTCCAGCGCACCAGCACCGGTGAGCCTGGCTGGAACACTGTTCCTGCAAATGGCGTTGCTATTCCTGGACGCAGCCTGTCCATCAACCCCACGGCGGCAGGCCTGCCGGCAGGTGACAACATCGTTGGCGCCACCCATACGCTTGCAAAGAACAAGTTCGAATATAAAACGGTCTTTGCATTGTCCGACGTTGCCACCAACGGTGAGCTTCCTGCAAAAGACTCCTTGGGCAATCCTTACAGCTATCGCGTGCTCGAAGTTATCGAGTGGCGCGATGGCACTATGAACCAGTACGTGACCACCGACGGTTCCAAGACTTTCGAGCCCGTTCTCGTTGAGAAGAACGGCAAGGATTGGCCGTATGGTTCCGATACTGCTACCGGCTCTCAGACCGTAACTCCTGCGACTGATACAACCCATGCCAAGACTACGGATACTTTTACCGATACCATTGAGATGGCTCGCATCCGTGTGGCCAAGGTTTGGGAAGACGAGCATAACGTAGACGGCGTTCGCCCCGATTCCATTACGGTAAACCTGGGCATTAACTCCAACCTTACTTCTGGCACGCTCGCCATCAATGGCGTCGTACTGAAGCATCGCACTGGCGACGATGTGGACACGTACTCCTCTGATCCTAGCGGCTATATTGTCCCGAGTGGCGCAAATCTGGGCGTCACCATGTACACCGCTACTGAGCAGGGGATTATTAACTACTACACGGAGCAGAAGGATAAGTTTACGGCAGAAACCCTGGACAATAGGGTTTACAAGTTCACCTTCGACAACATGGTGAATGGCCGTACCAAGTTGACCCTGAACGCCAAGAAGTCGTTTGTTAACGATGCAGACTGGGCCGCTATGACCCGCGGTACCGTTCAGTTCCAGCTGGTTGCCAAGTGGAATGGCGCTACCACCTGGACCAAGGTTACCGATGAAAACATGTCCCAGTTCTGGGATGCAGCTGACTTCCCTGAGGGCACCGAGCAGCAGACCGGCGTAAAGACCGTTTCTGTTGCCGAGGCTCAGACTGAGGGTGTGGCAACCTGGGTGCATCTGTATGCAAACCACGCTCAGACCACGGGCGTTGCACAGCCCATTACCTATGGTGTTGAAGAGACCCTGCTGGATGAGAATGGTATTGCTGTTGCATCTACCACTTGGGCATATAGCACCCCCAGCAATCCTGCCGGCACCGTGTCAGGCGCTGATGTTCCCGCGACCGATAAGACCATGGATTCCTACACGGGTGAGTTCACTGTGACCAACACTTTGGTAACTGGCAAGCCTTCCTTGACCAAGGAATGGTCTAATGTGGATGGCGCCAAGTACGACGCCACTAAGGTGGCGCAGCTGGTTGCCCTGGACGCACTGCCCACTCAGATTAAGTTTGAAATAGCTTATCAGAATGCAGATGGCCAGATGGTTCCTCTGGCAACCAAGGGTACCTTCGGCGCTGTTGCTCTTGCCACCAGTGCTCAGGAATGGCCCGAGGCACTGCCTAAGTTCGATAAGAACGGCAAACCTATTAAGTACAAGATCACCGAGTACTCCTACATCTATGCAAATGGGGTAGAAGTGCTTGTTGCCAATGACCTGAACATCAATGGCGGCACGGCTCAATCTAAGCAGGTTGAGGTTGATGCAACTGCTGCATTCCCTGTTTCTGCATTCGCTAACACCTACTACACCACCGAGCGTTACGCTCAGAAGGTGTGGAACGACGAGCACAACCAGGATGGCGTGCGCGATAACGCTGTGACCACCTTCCAGTTGAAGCGCGACAATGTGGATTATGGTGACCCGGTGACCGTTTCCACTACGAAGGACGTTTCCGAAGTCTATGCCTGGACTGATCTGCCTAAGTATCAGCGTGGCAGCAGCGTGGAGAGCGTGTACGCGGTTGAGGAAATTTCTAATCTTATTACCAGTAAAGATCCTCTGTACACTATGGAGATGACTGGCAACGGAATGACCTCCCTTACTCCGTTCGTGTTCACCAACACTCATGTTCCTTATGTGACCAAGTTCACTGCTAAGAAGGCTTGGAGCGACAACGAGAACCAGGACGGCAAGCGTGCTTCCTATACCCTGAAGCTTCTGGCTGATGGCGAACAGGCTGCCGTACAGACCATGGGCGAGAGCAATCCTGTTGTTCGTGCTGTTACCGATGAGGCATACACCTGGACCAATCTGCCCGTGTTCAAGGCTCCTGGCGTGAAGATCAACTACACCGTTGAAGAGACCGACGTACCCCTTGAGTACACTGCTGGCTACGGCAATGTTTCCGGCACCACTACCGTTATCGGCAAGGCTGGCGACAAGGGTCGCGAGGACGGTTACGAGCAGACGGTGACCAACAGCCATGAAACCAAGGTTACCAATGTTACTGTTACTAAGAATTGGGACGACGCTGACGACCAGGATGGCCTGCGTACCTCCTTCGGCGTCACCCTGTACGCTGATGACACTCCCGTGGTGCCCACCGGCGCAACTCAGGCCGAGGTCATGCTGACCAAGGACCAGCAGAGCTACGCCTGGACCGACCTGCCCTTCTACCGCGATGGCGGCAAGGAAATTGTCTACTCCGTGAAGGAGACTACGGTTCCTGCGAACTATATTGCAAGCTATGGCGCCATGACCAAGGACAAAGACGACAATTACACCATCACGGTGACCAATACTCACGAGCCCTACAAGACCAAGGTGACCGTGAATAAGACCTGGATTGATAGCAACGACCAGGACGGCCTGCGTGCCTCCTTCGGCGTCACACTGTACGCTAACGGCACTCCCGTGGCGCCCGCCGGCGCAACTGAGGCCGAGGTCATGCTGAATAAGGATCAGCTGAGCTACACCTGGAATGACCTGCCTGCATTTGCAGGTGGTCAGGAAATTGTCTACACCGTTGTGGAGACCACCGTTCCTGAGGGATATGAGGTTCAGGCCGCTGCAGCCGTTAAGATTGAAGCTGCAGACGTTACCTGGGGTAGCGCTTGGACCATTGCAGTTTCCAACACTCACAGTGCTAAGACCACCCAGGTTAAGGTGACTAAGGTTTGGAACGACCACGACAACCTGGATAACATGCGTGCTGCATACGGTGTCACCTTGTACGCCGATGGCACTCCCGTGGTGCCCGCTGGCGCAACTCAGGCAGAGGTTCTGCTGAGCAAGGATCAGCTGAGCTACACCTGGACCGACCTGCCCTTCTACCGCGATGGCGGCTATGTCATTGAGTACACCCTGGATGAGACCACTGTCCCCAACACCTACAAGAAGGAAGTTGGAAACATGGTTCTGGGTGCTGACGGCAACTACACCATCAATGTGGTGAACAGCCGCGGTGTTGATACCGTTCCTTATATCGTGACCAAGGTTTGGAACGACAAGAATAACCAGGACGGCCTGCGTGACAGCTACGAGGTTACCCTGTACGCCGATGGCGTTGCCGTGCCCGAGGTTGTAGACCCCGAAACCGGCAAAAAGCTGATTGCTAACCCCATCACTTTGAGCCCTGCGCAGACCACCTACACCTGGACCGGCCTGACCAAGAACAAGAACGTGGGCGAGGCTATCGTTTACTCCGTGAAGGAAACCAAGATTCCTGCGCAGTACACTGCTGAAGTGGAGGAAACCAGCACTTACAGCGCCACAATTACCAACACCCACGAGCCCTACGCGACCAAGTTCACGGCCACCAAGGAGTGGGACGACGCCGACGACCAGGATGGCCTGCGCGCCTCCTACACCCTGACCCTGATGGCCGACGGCCAGCCCGTCGCCGTGGTCACCCCCGGCGAGCAGAACCCCGTCGTCCGTCAGGCGGGAGACGGGCCCTACACCTGGACCAACCTGCCCGTGTTCAAGGCCGGCGTGAAGATCAGCTACTCCGTCAAGGAGACCGTCGTCCCCGACGAGTACGCTGACACCTACGGCCAGGTGACCGGCGACGCCGCCGTCATCGGCGCCGCGGGCGACCAGGGCCGCGAGGACGGCTACGCTCAGACCGTGATCAACACCCACGAGCCCTACGCGACCAAGTTCACGGCCACCAAGGAGTGGGACGACGCTGATGACCAGGACGGCCTGCGCGATAAGTATCAGGTAACCCTGTACGCTGATGGTAAGGTGGCTCCCACCGTTACCGAAGGCGAGGTCAATCCCGTAACCCTGGACAAGGACCAGCTGTCTTACACCTGGACCAACCTGCCCGTGTTTAAGGCCGGCGTGAAGATCAGCTACTCCGTCAAGGAGACCGTCGTCCCCGACGAGTACGCTGACACCTACGGCCAGGTGACCGGTGACGCCGCCGTCATCGGCGCCGCGGGCGACCAGGGCCGCGAGGACGGCTACGCCCAGACCGTGACCAACACCCACATTCCTTACGTTGTTGATTTCAATGTGACCAAGATTTGGGATGACGCTGACGACCAGGACGGCATGCGCGATAAGTACGAGGTAACCCTGTATGCTGATGGTAAGGTGGCTCCCACCGTTACCGAAGGCGAGGTCAATCC
>JAQXTF010000085.1 GCA_029219345.1 Eggerthellales bacterium | reverse complement strand
ATCAAAAAGCTTGCCAAATTTCATAGTGCGGTTGCAGTCAATACAGGGGTTGGGAGTGCGTCCGGCCAGGTAGAAGGCGCAGAAGGGATCAATGACATTGGCGCGAAACTCATCCACGTACTCCAGGGTGTGGTGGGGCATGCCCAAGGCGGCCGCCACCGCGCGGGCATCGTCGATGTCCGACCCCGAGCCGCAGGAGCCTTCCGCCGTCAGCGATTCCGGCGTAGCCTCGTGCAGACGCATGGTGCAGCCTACGCAGTCGTACCCCGCGTCCATCAGCAACTTCGCCGTGACGCTGGAGTCAACACCGCCACTCATGGCCACCAAAACACGCTTTTTATCTTCCACAATTGCCCTTTCCGTTCATAAATGTAGCACATATACTACCATGCTCTGTGCACTTATCACCCATTGCGGCGCTATGAAAAGAGGAAACCCATGCAAGACCAGCAGAAGCGCGGAACCTTAGCGGGCATCCTGTGCTACACCATCTGGGGCCTGTATCCTTTCTATTGGCGCCTGCTGGACAACTGTGCGTCGCAGGAAATCATCGCCCACCGCATCATCTGGTGCTTTGCCACCACGGTGCTGGTGTGCGCCCTCACCCGCACCGATTTCGTGACGCTGCTGCGCGACGCCCGCGCCCGCCGCTTCCTGCTGCCCGCCGCCGCCATCATCACCGTAAACTGGAGCGTATATATTTGGGCGGTCATGGTGGGCCACGTGGTGGAAGCAGCCATTGGCTACTACATAAATCCCCTGGTAAGCATCTTGTTTGGCGTGGTATTTTTCAAGGAGAAGCTGACACGCCTACAGCTGGTAGCCGTGGTGCTCTGCGCCGCCGGCGTGGTGTACTACACCGTCGACTACGGCCAATTCCCCTGGATTTCCCTGGTGCTGGCCTTCAGCTTCGGCGCCTACGGAGCCATCAAGAAGCGCGCTGGCTACCCCGCCCTGCAGGCCCTGGCCACGGAGAACACCTTCATGGTGGTGCCCGCCATCGTTTTCGGCGTGGCGCTGGCCGTAACCACGGGTGAGAACCACTTCTTCGCCGACGTTGCCACTTTCGACGGCTGGAAGACCACTGCCCTACTGCTCATTGCCGGCCCGGTGACCGCCGTGCCCCTGATCCTTTTCGCCAAAGCCGCCAACGACATCCCCTTGAGCATGCTGGGCTTCATCCAATACATCAGCCCCACGTTGGTGCTGATTAGCGGCGTATTCTTCCTGGGCGAGACCTTCACTTTCCAACACGGCGTGCTACTGGCCTGCATCTGGACCGGCATCGCCCTGGTCAGCATCGAAACCCTGCGAAAAGCGCGCAAATAGGGCGCGCAACCCCGAATGATTACGCGCTCTCGAATAACGATGCAGTCGCAAATAAGCCTGGTTTAACGTGACGCTAAATGGCGGCGAAACCCTTCTCCAGGTCGGCGATGATGTCGTCAATAGGCTCGGTGCCAATGCTCAAGCGAATGGTGTTCTGATAGATGTTCTGGTCGGCTAGCTCCTCGTCGGTGAGCTGCGAATGAGTGGTGGAAGCCGGGTGAATGACCAGGCTTTTTACGTCGGCCACATTGGCCAGCAGGCTGAAAATCTCCAAGTTGTCAATGAATTTCCAAGCCTCTTCCTTACCGCCCTTGATGTTGAAGGTGAAGATGCTGGCGCCGCCGTTGGGGAAATAGCGCTGATAGATCTCGTGGTCGGGATGGTCGGGCAGGCTGGGATGGTTCACCTTCTCCACCTTGGGGTGGCTGGCCAGGAAATCCACCACCTTCTGAGTGTTTTCGGCATGGCGTTCCAGGCGCAAGCTCAGGGTTTCCACGCCCTGCAACAGTAGGAAAGCGTTGAAGGGGCTAATACAAGCGCCCTGGTCACGCAGCAAAATGGCACGAATGTAGGTGACGAAGGCGGCGGGACCCACCACTTCGGCGAAGGAAACGCCATGGTAGCTGGGGTTGGGCTTGGCAATCTCAGGGTAGCGGTCGGCGTTGGCCAGCCAGTCGAAAGTGCCGCCGTCCACGATGATGCCGCCCAGGCTGGTGCCGTGGCCACCGATGAACTTGGTGGCGGAATGCACCACAATGTCGGCGCCGTGCTCAAGCGGGCGAATGAGGTAGGGCGTGCCGAAGGTGTTGTCGATGGCCACCGGAATGTTGTGCGCATGGGCGATGGCCGCGATGGCGTCAATATCGGGGATGTCGGAGTTGGGGTTGCCCAGGGTTTCCAGCCACACAACCTTGGTGTTCTCACGAATGGCAGCTTCCACCTCTTCCAGGTTATGGGCGTCCACGAAGGTGGTCTCAACGTCAAAGGCCTTCAGGGTGTGAGCCAGCAGATTGTAGGTGCCGCCGTAGATGGTCTTCTGGGCCACCACGTGGTCACCCGCCTTAGCCAGAGCCTCAATGGTGTAAGTGATGGCCGCAGCACCGGAGGCAACTGCCAGGCCCGCCACGCCGCCTTCCAAAGCAGCGATGCGATCTTCCAAGACGCCCTGAGTGGAGTTGGTCAGGCGGCCGTAAATATTGCCAGCATCGGCCAGGCTGAAGCGGTCAGAGGCGTGCTGAGAATTGCGGAACACGTAGGAAGTGGTCTGGTAGATGGGCACCGCGCGGGCATCGGTTGCGGGGTCGGGCTGCTCTTGGCCTACATGCAGCTGCAGGGTTTCGAACTTGTAGTTTGCCATGATGAAAATCCTTCCGAGTTTGGTTTTTTATTTCCTAGTTTTTTACTATGTTTTTATGACAGAAACCAAGATACCCGAAAAGTACACATGGTGATATTACACAAATTCAATACTGAGCTATTTATTTTTTTGATTACTAAACCCGCGAAAGACCTGCCAAACGATGGGGTAATTTGGCATGAAAAAGGCCTCCTCCGGGAGTGGGTCTGACCGGAGGAGGCGAAAGAAAGGATGGGTGCAGGGCCATCACCCCTGCACCCTATTGCAAGGGAGGGTTGCAGGTTTAGGGTGTGCTATACTTCGTTTATCTTATTTCGTTTACCATGTTTTATTTTCCGAAGGATGCTTGACATGCTCCAGGAACCTGATAGCATTCTCTTCGATAGCACCCCGCACGCCTATCCTGCCTGCAGCAGTGAAGCGGACCAGGCGGGGTCGTGTTTTCCTCCCCTTAAAGAACCCCTTTCCAGTGAACAACTCGCGCATCGCCTTGTCGACAATGGCCTAACGACATCGAGTATCGAGGAATTATCTCGCGCCCTGGACATGTATGGCTACTATCGCCTGAAGGGTTACTGCATCACGCTAAAGGAAGGGAAGCGGTTCAAGAAGGGGGTAACCCTTTCCGACATCTTGGAGATAGAGTCCCTCAACCGCAACCTGGCCGCGTATCTGCTTTCCGCGATTGCCACGGTTGAGGTGTCGCTTCGAGCCCAGCTTGTCGCGGTCCTCGGTCGCGAATACGGCTCTCGCGCCCTGCATTGTCCGCAAGCGTTTAAGGATAGGAGGGATTTCGAAAGGCTGCAAGCCACCCTTGAGAGGGAGACGCAGCGAGCCGCCAACTCGAAGAAACCGCTGGTCCTGTACAATCTCGAGAAGTATAGACGACTTCCCATTTGGGCCGAAGTTGAGAATTCGTCCTTTGGAACGCTCTCACGAATTTTTGAGAACCTTGGGGACAAGAAAGTGGCGACAGCAATCGCGAAACGATTCGGCACCTCGTGGCCCTACCTGCAGAATTGGCTCCGCCACTTAACGCAAATCCGCAACATCTGCGCGCACCAAGATCGCCTATACAACAAGCTGTTCACGGTCAATCCTCGCCTCTACAAAGAGCATCGGTCGCTTAAAGCGAACCGCCTCTTCCCCACCTTCATCGTGCTATTCCGCCTACACGAGGCGCTGGACGCAGACCGCACCAACCTGCTGCGGCAGGAGCTGGGCCGCATCATCGACTCCCACCCCACGGTGGACCTGAAGCCGATAGGCTTCCCCGCCAACTGGCGCGAGGTGCTGCGTATCCCCGACCCCGACAAGCGCAGCCTGGTGCGCCCCCGCGGCCGCAACGGCGGGCATCCCCTGAAGGATGCCTCCGTGATCCAGCAGGCGCTGTACCAGTACGACATGCGCCAGGGCACCGTGGCCGAGATCGCCAAGCGCTGCGGCCTTTCCCTGAGCACGCTGTACAAGTACATCAACCAGCGCAAGGAGGCACAGCGCGAGCACGTTGTGTGTGAAGTGATCAGTTTGGAGGAGTAGCGAAAACCTGCCAAATGATGGGGTAATTTGGCAGGTTACAAGAATGCAACTTCACCGGTGGCCAGGTGATACATGGCGCCAACAACTTGCACGTCATTGGGGATGCCCTCTTCACGCACCAGGGCATGATTGATCAGGGCAACGCTGCGTTTCACGTTCATGACGGAAGCCTTATAGGGGTCAGTCTCGGAACCGATGGCCTGCTTGATATCTTCCACAATGTAGCGGATGAAACCCTCGGGGTCTTCATTGGGATCGTCGTGCAGCGCTGCATCCACCGCGCCGCAATGGTCGTGGCCCAGCACCACCACCAGCTTGGTGCCCAGGTGCTCGCAGGCGTATTCGATGCTGCCCAGCTGATGGTCGTCAATAACATTGCCCGCCACGCGAATAACGAAGAGGTCGCCAATGCCCGCGGAAAAAGCCGCATTGGGCACCACGCGGGAGTCGGAGCAGGTGATCACAATGGCGTAAGGCTCCTGACCATGGTCCACCGTGTGCTTACGAGCTTCATGGGATACGTCGCCGCAGTCGCGCTCTCCCGAAACGAAAAGCTTATTTCCGGCCTTGAGTTTTTCCAGCGCCTCGGCTGCGGACAGGCTTGCTGTTGCGTGATGAGCCATTGTTCTGCTCCTTCTTCTTATGCGGCTGGCCGCCCTGCTGGACTGCGCCCTTGCCGCTCACCTTCTTGCCTTGCGCAAGGTCAACTTTTTTCGCTCTCTTGGGCTTGACCAGGCAATTCTTCTCAAAACCAATAAGATCGGTGCGGCCGGCGCGGGTGAGCGCCTCCACCACCAGGTCGTAATTTTTGGGGTTGCGGTACTGAATGAGGGCGCGCTGCAGCGCCTTCTCGTGAGGGTTCTTGGGCACATACACGGGCTCCATGGTCAAAGGGTCCAGCTCGGTGTAGTACATGCACGTGGCCAGCGACCCCGGCGTGGGATAGAAATCCTGCACCTGCTCGGGGTTGTAGCCCATGTCGCGCACATATTCGGCCAGCTCAATGGCCTCATCTAGCCCCGAACCCGGGTGGGAGCTCATAAGGTAGGGCACCAGGAACTGCTTCTTGCCGGCACGCTGGTTGGCGGCCTCATATTCCTTGCAGAAACGCTGGTAGACGAAGTTGCGAGGCTTACCCATGTAGGCCAGCACCTGGTCGCTAATGTGCTCGGGCGCCACCTTCAGTTGGCCGCTTACGTGGTATTTCACCAGCTCATCCATGAATTCATCATGCTTGGGATCGGCCATGAGGTAGTCAAAACGAATGCCGCTGCGAATGAACACTTTCTTCACGCCAGGCAGGGCGCGCAGCTTGCGCAGCAGCTTCAGATAGTCCGTATGGGTGGGCTTGCAGGCCTTGCAAGGAGTGGGCGTCAGGCAGCGCTTGTCCATGCAGGCGCCCCGCTGCATCTGCTTTTTACAAGCCGGCACGCGGAAGTTGGCGGTAGGGCCGCCCACGTCGTGGATGTAACCCTTGAAGTCGGGGTCGTCCAGCAGCAGTTGCGCCTCTTCCAGCAGCGATTCATGACTGCGGGACTGAATGATGCGCCCCTGATGGAAGGTGAGCGCGCAGAAGGCGCATTCGCCGAAGCAACCGCGGTTGCTGGTCAGGCTGAAACGCACCTCGGAGTAGCCGGGGATGCCGCCTTCCCCATCGTAGCGGGGATGCCACGCGCGGGCGTAGGGCAGCGCGTACACCGCATCCATCTCTTCGGTGGAAAGGGGCTTCTGAGGCGGGTTCTGCACCACGAACAGACGCTCGGAATAGGGCTCTACCAGGCGTTTCCCCGTGAAGGGATCGGCGTTTTGGTACTGGGCCATGAAGCTTTCCGCATAGGTGCGCTTGTTGGAGCTGACCTCCTCCCAAGAAGGCAACAGCTGGTAGTCGTACACGTTTTCTAGGCTCTTGGTGCGATAGACGGTGCCGTCGATGAAGGTGACATCGGCAATGTCCAGACCCGCGTTCAGGGCATCGGCCACCTCCACCACCGAACGCTCGCCCATGCCGTAAAGCAGCAGGTCAGCCTGGGAATCCAACAGCACCGAACGGCGCACGCTGTCGCTCCAGTAGTCGTAGTGGCTCAGGCGGCGCAAACTAGCCTCAATGCC